>CANGKR010000007.1 GCA_947454355.1 Comamonadaceae bacterium | reverse complement strand
GCCATACCCGGCAAGGTCAAGGTGGCTTGCAACATGGACAGCACGGCCACCAGCAACAACAGGTTCACACCCAGTGCAATGCCCGACACCAAACCAAAGACCATGTAGTAAACACACATGAAGGCCACAATGACCAGGAAACCCCAGGTCACACTGTGAAAGCCCTTGGCAATGTTTTCAGCGCCCAGGCTCGGGCCGATGGTGCGCTCTTCAATGATCTCCATGGGAGCGGCCAGTGAACCCGCACGCAACAGCAATGCTGTGTCATTGGCTTCCACCGAAGTCATGCGACCCGAAATCTGCACACGCCCACCGCCAATTTCGCTGCGGATCACGGGTGCGGTCACGACCTCGCCCTTGCCTTTTTCAAACAAGATGATGGCCATGCGCTTGCCCACGTTCTCGCGGGTGACGTCCTTGAAGATGCGGGCGCCTTTGGCGTCCAACGACAAATTGACCACCGGCTCTTGCGTCTGGCTGTCAAAGCCAGGCTGGGCATCGGTCAGGTTGTCGCCGGTCAAGATGACTTGCTTTTTGACCACCACCGGTTGGCCCGAACGCTCGAGATAACGCTCCGCGCCAAACGGCACGGGGCCAGTGCCCAGCTCGGCAGTGCGGGCGTCACTGCTTTCGTCGACCATGCGCACTTCCAGCGTAGCGGTACGACCCAGAATGTCTTTGGCCTTGGCCGTGTCTTGCACGCCGGGCAGTTGCACCACGATGCGGTCCAGGCCTTGCTGCTGAATCACGGGCTCGGCCACGCCAAGTTCGTTGATCCGGTTGTGCAAGGTGGTGATGTTTTGCTTCAAAGCCTGCTCTTGCACCTTGCGGGCCGCTTCAGGCTTGATGGTGGCCGAGAGTTTGAACTCACTGCCATCCGGCGCTTGGGTCACCAGCAAATCCGGGAACTGCGCAGAAATCACACCCATGGCTTTGTCAGCCTGCGCAGTGTCGCGCACGCGGATTTCAATAGCCTGTCCATTGCGGTTGATGCCACCATGGCGAACATCTTTTTCGCGCAAGTTGGTGCGGATGTCGCCCGCCAGCGAGTCAATTTTTTGCGTGAGTGCAGCCTTCATGTCGACTTGCAACATGAAGTGCACACCGCCGCGCAAGTCCAGACCCAAATACATGGGCGCCGAATGCAATGCGGTGAGCCAGCTGGGCGAACGCGAGATCAAGTTCAACGCCACCACGTAGGCCGGATCGGCCGCATCGGGCACCAGCGCTTTTTGAATGATGTCCTTGGCCTTGAGCTGCGCTTCGGTGGTTTCGAAACGCGCACGGATGGACGCGCCTTCCAAAGATACCAGTGTGGGCGGTACGCCACCCGCACGCAGTGCATCTTCAACCTTAGCCAGCGTTGCGGTGTCCACCTTGAACGTCACCTTGCTGGAAGACACCTGCACGGCTGGCGCTTCACCAAAAAAGTTGGGCAGGGTGTAGATCACCCCCAACAAGAGCGCGATCACGATGATCGCGTATTTCCATACCGGGTAACGGTTCATGATGGGTCGCGTTTCAAACGGGAAAAATTACTTGATGGTGCCTTTGGGCAGCACTTGCACCACGGCGGAACGCTGCATTTGCACTTCCACGCCATTGGCCAATTCGACGCCCAAATAAGCATCGCCCAGCTTGGAGACCTTGCCCAGAAAGCCACCTGCAGTGATGATTTCATCGCCCTTGGCCAAGGCGTCGATCATGGTTTTGTGCTCTTTTTGCTTCTTCATTTGGGGGCGAATCATCACAAAATACAGCACGCCAAACATCAACAGCAAGGGCAACATGCTCATCAAGGAAGACTGAATGTCGGTACCCCCAGAGGCGGCCACAGCGGGTGCAGTTTGTGCAAAAGCAGATGAAAACATCATCGATCTCCAATAAATTCTGTAAACGCCCATCGGATGCGACACCAGCCGCCTGGACAGGACAACCCGAGATTGTATGCGGGGCTATGATGTGCACTAAAGTCCTTGTCCTTTCAAGCCAATGGCTTCTTGAGGAGACCCCTGTTGAGCGCGTACACCCACCACCACAGCCACGGCCCTGACGAGCACAGCCACGAACACAGTCATTTGAGCGAGATGGACGTGCGCGTGCGCGCCCTGGAGACCTTGCTCACCCGCAAAGGCTATGTGGACTCGGCCGCGCTGGACCGCATTATTGAAACCTACGAAACCGAAGTCGGCCCCCACCATGGGGCCCGGGTCGTGGCCAAGGCCTGGACGGATGCGGCCTTTCATGACTGGCTACTGCAAGACGCCACCGCCGCCATCGCATCCCTGGGATACACAGGCCGTCAAGGCGAGCACATGGTGGCCGTGGCCAACACCCCTGAAGTGCACAACATGGTGGTCTGCACCCTGTGCAGTTGCTACCCTTGGCCCATCTTGGGCTTGCCCCCGGTTTGGTACAAAAGTGCCGCCTACCGCGCCAAAGCAGTCATCGACCCGCGCGGCGTGCTGGCCGACTTTGGCTTGAGCCTGCCCGAGCACACCACCTTCCGGGTGTGGGACTCCACCGCCGAAGTGCGCTATTTGGTCTTGCCGATGCGCCCCGCGGGCACCGAACAACTGAGCGAAGCCGAATTAGCACTGCGCGTCACACGCAACGCCATGATCGGCACAGGCCTGGCCCTGACGGAGGCCCCATGAACGGCGTGCACGACATGGGCGGCCTGCAGGGCTTTGGCCCGGTCATGCCGGAGCTGAACGAGCCCTTGTTCCATGCCGATTGGGAAAGCCGGGCCATGGCGGTCACCGTGGCCATGGGCGCCAGCGGTCAATGGAATATCGATTTGGCCCGCTCAGCCCGCGAGTCTTTGCCGCCTGCGGTCTACCTGTCCAGCAGTTACTACGAAATCTGGATCCGTGCTTTAGAAAAATTGCTGCTCGAACGCGGCATGGTGTCGGTTGATGAACTCGCGAGCGGTCACATGCAAGAGCCACCGCGCCCAGTGGCCCGCGTGCTGCGGACAGACACCGTCGACGCCGCGCTGGCCGCGGGCACGCCTACGCAGCGCCCCGCGTTGAATCCCGCGCGTTTCGCCATCGGTCAACGGGTGCAGGCTCGCAACATCCACCCTCAAGGGCACACGCGATTGCCGCGTTATGTGCGTGGCCACACGGGCACGGTAGTGCATGTGCACGGTGCCCATGTCTACCCCGACCGGCACGTGAGCCAGACATTACCGCCCTTTGATGCCCACGCCGAATGGCTCTACACCGTGGTGTTTGAAGGCACAGAACTGTGGGGCGAAGCCGCCGACCCTCAGGTACAAGTGAGTGTGGACGCCTGGGAGCCTTACCTCGAAGCGGTGTACGCATGAGCTCTTTTTCGCCCGATGCCACACAGCTGACCTTGCAAGACATTGCCCGCCAATGCGCCGACGGCTTGCCCTTGCCTACAAGCCATGACGGCTTGGTGTTTGCCGAGCCTTGGCAAGCCCATGCCTTTGCCATGACCTTGCAGCTGCATGAAAAAGGCGTGTTCACCTGGCCCGAATGGGCGGCCGTCTTGACCCATGAAATTCGTCAAGCGCAAGCGCTAGGCGATCCGGACGATGGGCACCACTATTACCAGCATTGGCTCAATGCACTCGAGCGCATGGTGATCGATCGCCAACTGGGCACGCCCGATCAAATCCATGAACTGGAACATGCCTGGGAAGACGCCGCCGCCCGCACCCCGCACGGCGAAGCGATTGTTCTGGACGCCTTACCTTGAGTTTTCCCGTCTGGCCCGTGGCCGCCCTGATGGGCAGTCTGGTGTCGCTGTGCATTGGCACCTCGTACGCAAAAAGTCTGTTTCCTGTGCTGGGTGCGGCAGGCACCACCACCTTGCGGCTGGTGTTCTCCACCCTGTTGCTGATGCTGTTTTTACGCCCCTGGCGCCGAAGCTGGAACCGGGCCGATCTGGCGCCGCTGCTCCTGTATGGCCTGCCCATGGGTTTGATGAACCTGCAGTTTTACTTTGCGATCCAGACCATCCCGCTGGGCCTGGCGGTGGCCATTGAATTCACCGGACCCTTGGCCGTAGCCCTGTGGTCATCGCGCAAACCCATCGACTTTGTGTGGATCGCGCTGGCGGTGCTGGGGTTGGGCTTGATCCTGCCTTGGCCTGGCAGCATTCAAGCGCTGGACCCGCTCGGCATGGCATTTGCGCTGGGCGCTGGTTGTTGTTGGGCACTGTATATCGTGTTTGGTCAACGGGTGGCCGCCCGCTATGGCGCCATGGCCACACCTATGGGCATGCTGATCGCCGCGATGGTGGTCACGCCTTTTGGTTTGTATTCAGCTGGCACCACGATGTTCGACACACCCTGGTTGATCACCGGATTGATCGTGGCCTTGGTCAGCAGCGCCGTGCCGTACTCGCTGGAAATGTATTCGCTCAAACATTTGCCCAAGCTCACTTTCAGCGTGCTGTTGAGCCTGGAGCCCGCGGTGGGCGCGGTGGCGGGTTGGTTGATGTTGTCAGAACAATTGACGGCGCAGCAACTGGCCGCCATCGCTTTGATCATGACCGCCTCCATGGGCAGCGCGTTCAACGCAAAACGGAGCCCTTAGGCTCCGTTTTGAACTCAAGACCGTTCAGGCCTCAAGAGGGGTCAACCGCTCAGGCCTTGACTTTGGCCTTGGTGATGGCGGACTTCACAGCGGCTTCAGCTTGGCTGGTGGCGGCTTTGAAGTTGTTCTCGGCCACTTGTGCAGCTTGCTTGGCGGCTTTCTGGGCGTTTTCCAACGCGGTGTTACCGGCTTCGATGGCCGACTTGATCGCGGCCACAGCGGCGTCAGAGCCGGCAGGTGCGTTCTTCAGGCTGGTTTCGAGCACAGCGGTGAAAGCCTTTTGGGCTTCGGCCACTTTGCCTTCGGCTGTTTTGGCCAATTGCGCACCTGTGGTGGTGGCGATGTCAGCCAAATGACGGCTGTAAGCCACCGACTTTTCGTACACAGGCTGGCCCATGCTGGCTTGCACGGCCATCAGGTCTTGAGGCGTCTTGACCGACATGAGGGTTTCCAGACCCGAGAAAGACTCGCTGAAAGCAGCTTTGGATGCAGCCATGTTCAGCTCGACCAAACGCTCGAAGCCGCTCATGAAAGTTTTGGACACGTCGTTGGCAGCGGCCAGGTTGGCTTGTTGAGCAGCGACGAGTTGTTCTGTATTGAATGTCATGGTGATTTCCTTGGAGATGTTGTTGCAGTGAGTGAATTGTTGCACCGCAGCAAAATCAAAGCAAGGGAAAACCCGGGGGTTTGGCCACTTTAGAGGCCAGACTCAAGAACAGGGCTTGCCGCACGTTGCCGCAAAAAAGCACCCACCGCATGGCGGCTGACCCGTTGCAAACCCATGAGCAGGGCGTGATCCACCCGCCCGCAGCCATGACGGGCCTGCAAGTCGTGCTGCATCTGCGCCAGCAAATAGGCTGCGGTTTCGGCATCGGCCAAGGCGCGGTGGGCCCGACCTGTCGAGGGCAAATGGTGGTACGCCGCCAAGGTCCCCAACTGGTGGTTCGGCGCTTGCGGGTACAGCCTGCGCGAAAGCAACACAGTACAGGCAAAGGGGTGCGACGCGTCTTGCCCACAACGGCTCAGCTCGTCTTGCCAAAATTTTTTGTCAAAGGACGCGTTGTGCGCCACCATCGGCCGCCCGCCCACAAAGCGGGCCGCCTCTCGCATGACCTGATCGGCTGGGGGCGCGGCTTGCAGCATCTCGTTGGTGATGCCCGTCAGTTGCGTGATGAAACTGTTCACCCGAACCCCTGCGTTCATCAGGCTTTGGTAACGGTCCACCACCTGCCCGCCTTCGAGCATGACGATGGCCACCTCGGTGGCGCGGTCGCCCATGCCCGGCGAGATGCCTGTGGTTTCAAAGTCGATGACGGCGATGGGGGACATGGGTGGCGTAGCGGAAGGCATTCGGGAGAACTGTTCAAGCTTATCCGAAGGCCTTGTCAACAGCGCTGCAAAGACCTGCACAATGCGAAAGAAACTTCATTCACTCACGCCCATGCACCCCGGCCCCATCCTCTTCTGCGGCGACCCGCACGGCCAATGGCAGCACATCATCGATGCGGCCGAGCAAACCCGCGCCCGCGCCGTCATCTTGCTGGGCGATCTGGAGCCGGCACGGCCGCTGCACATCGAGCTGGAAGCGATTTGGGAACGCGTTTGGTTCATCCACGGCAACCACGACACGGACCATGCGGACAACTTTGCCAACGTCTGGCACGACGAAGTGAGCGAGCGCAGCCTGCACGGCCGTGTCGTCACGCTGCCCTGCGGCACTCGTGTGGCCGGGCTGGGCGGCGTGTTTCGCGGGGCGGTGTGGTACCCCAAAGACGCACAAGAACCCAAGTTTCGCAACCGCAAAGATCACGCCCACGTCACCCCGCGCCAAGACCGCTGGCAAGGCAGCGTGCACCTGAAGCATTGGTCCAGCATTTACCCCGACGAGTTGGAACAACTTGCCGCGCTGCAAGCCGACATTCTCATCACCCACGAAGCGCCCGGTTACCACGAACACGGATTCAATGAGCTGGACACATTGGCCCGCCGCATGGGCGTGCGCATGACGGTGCACGGCCACCAACACGACAACATTGACAGCAGCGCCCAGTGGGACGCGCAAGGGTTCAAGAGTTTTGGGGTGGGGCTGCGGGGGGTGATGGTTGTGGATGGGCTGAATTGACCGGCATGGGCGATTGACCCAGGCAAAGCCCTGGTACACAAAGCCGCACCCTTTTCTTAAGCTGATTGCCTCACCCACATGGAGGCAACATGCACCCCGCAACAGACCCAAGCACCACGCCTGTTTATGGCGTTCGCCCCAGCAAGCCCGGCTTATATCTGGGCTTGTTTCATGGCCGCGATACACCCAACCAAGTCATGAACGGCTGGGGCTTTGATGGTCCGGCCATTGGGCCGCTCAGGTACTTTCACACCACCTACGCCTGCTCGGTGAATGTGGAATTTGTCAGCCCCACAGATGCCCAACTGTTCACAGGCACCCACGACACGCTCATGGACTTGGCCATCAACGGCGACCTGCTGTGCTTTGACGGCAAGCTGTACGGCGATTGGACGGTCTATGTGGTGACGCCAGAAGAATGCTTCAGGCCACCCGACACCTTCCGGCAAAACACCCGCCCCAACGATTTGCGCAGACAAGCCAAACCGATCCCGTGGGACGAGGACAGCTAACATCTGCCGTCAGGGAGAACAACACATGCCACGATCCACCGACTGGACGCGCAACGAAACATTGGCTGCGTTTCACATTTACCTGCAACTGCCATTTGGGCAGCTGGAGTGCATGCGATTCAAATACTGCGCCTTCAACAGCGCAAGCAATATCACCAATGGTTGGCCGATGCCGCCTTCATCATCTTTTAAAACCCAAGACCCTTACTAAAAGCAACAACAAGGGTTATAAAACAAGGGAGGAACGAGGTAAAAATAACTTTCCAAGCGCAGACTGCACAAGCATCATCCGATAAACTAAAACGAATAATTTAGGAGCGAATTTTGAGTGCTGGTGCTGCTTGGTACGTAAATGCGCGGGAAGCATTTGTCCGCGATCCCATACAAGCTGTTGTCGGTCAACTGGCAAGCAGTGCGGCGGCAGAGGGTTTGCATGTCGAAGCAGATCAGCACGAGGAGTGGCGTGCGAGCGTTGGCGTTCTTCAACGTCAGCTCCATCAACATACAGCTGAAATTGAGCTTCTCAAGTCAACACTAGCGTCCGATGAGTTGACTGATTTCCGTCACGTTTTACTTGAGTTTGATTTCAAGCGTCGCGGACTTCGCATGGACTGCGTTCTTCTTGGAGATGGGATAGTCGCTATTGTTGAGTTCAAACGGACAAAACTGAGCGCCTCGGACCGTGAGCAGGTCACCAACTATGCCGTTAATCTCGTTGAATTCCATGAGGAAACGCGCAGGCTAATCAATGAAGAGCAATGCATCGTCGCACCTCTGCTGACGCTCACAACAGGCACTAAGACTGGCAAGTCCTCTGGCTTTAAGGGCGGTTTTCTTCGCGAACCATGGGGCAGTGTGATTGGTCGCCCATTGGAGTGTGATAGCACCACCCTTCATGCAGCATTGCATTTTTCTCTTGAACAGCGCAGAGGCCGGATACCTATCGATTGTCGGCGCTGGTTATCTGCACGCTTTTCACCATCCTCCTCCATCCTTGATGCTGCGATATCACTTTATGGCCAACACGATGTGAGCGCCATAGCAGCGCATGCCGCACCCGTCGAGATGATTGATCAATGTGCGCGTGAAGTCGCTGAAATTGCGGAACAATCACAACGTGATGGTACGAATCGAATTATTTTTGTATCGGGTGCACCAGGCGCTGGTAAGACTCTCGTTGGACTGAAGCTCGCATTCGACAAGCGGTTACGTAGCGACGCAGTTTTCGTCACTGGTAACAGCCCTCTGGTAGAGGTCCTCGGTGAAGCACTCAAAGGGGCGTATAAACGTCGCAGCAAACAAGCGATGCAAGCCGTCGTAGCGAGTGGTTATGCACATGAAGATGCGGCTCGCGTAATGAGCATGTCAACCTTCAAATTAGTAAAGGCGCACGCATTTCTAGGTGAACGCGGTAAACATCTAGACAGTGCAGATGGTCGAGTTGTGATCTTCGATGAAGCGCAACGGACGTATCGCAAAGGACGTCTCGTTTTACGTAAACCATTGGCAGCTGATGAGGCCCAACTGATTCTCGAGTCTATTCAAAAAACTCATCCTCGAGGTGCCATCGTGGTCGCACTTATTGGCCATAACCAGGCCATCAACAGTGGCGAAATGGGCATTAAGGCTTGGTTCACAGCGGCTGAGGTATGCGGATGGCGTTTTGCCATAAGCGAACAGACCTTGTCGCTCGATGAAGTCACCTCAAGTGGCCAGTGGTCCCAACATTCGTTGCGAGACCATTTGACAACTGGTCACCTTCCGCATTCGATGCGTTACTACAGGAACGGCGATATTGAGCGCTGGGCTGACCACATCCTGAGCGGAAATGTCGACACTGCGGGCAAATTGGCTCACGAACTTGACGAACGGGGTGACACGGTTTGGATTACGCGCAGCCTACAAACTGCAAGGCACTGGGTTCGACAGCGCCGAGTTGCCCAAGAGCGCGCCGGAATCATCGCCTCGGGACAAGCTAGGCGACTTGCAGCGGAAGGTTTGTTCGTAGACCTCAAACCAGACATCGCAAAATGGATGCTCGAACCAAGCGGTGATGTCCGATCTTCGAACATGCTTGAAACCGTGCAGAACCAGTATCAAGTGCAAGGCCTTGAAATGGACTACACAGTAGTGTGCTGGGATGGTGATTTGCGACGGAACGTCAGTGAGTGGCAGGCCTGGAAGATGTCGGGGTCTAATTGGCAAAAAGACAAAGAGCTGGCCATTGCCACAAATGGCTATCGCGTACTACTTACGCGTGCGCGGAAGGGGATGATCATTTTTGTCCCACTTGGTGATAAGACAGGTGATGATGAAACGCGTGATCCGCTCATGTATGACGACATTGCGAGTTATCTCATTAAATGCGGCTGCCGCGAGTGGCATTCCGAAACCGAACCATTTCATAAGCCTGGTCTGGCCAGTTGAGGGCCCTAGATCGGCCCACCACCGACGACATGCGCACGCTCGCTCGCCTGCGCAACATCATCGATCCACTGGATCTGGCGCTCGGTAAGTCTTTCATGCGCGAAGACATTCCGCCTCTGTTTGGCGAGGCCTACAACCCCGGCAATTGGAATGTCGGCCATGTGGTGCTGGTCCAGAAAAAGGCGCACATCCTGCTGGTCACGCTCAACAAACAAGGCCGAGCTGACGCGCACAAGTACATGGACCACTGGATCGATGACACGCACTTTCACTGGCAAAGCCAGAACGCCACCGACCCGACCAGCAAACGCGGCGACGAAATGATCCGCCACGCCGCTTTGGGCATCGTGTTTGGGCTGACCGCCTAGTACGCTTTAAACTCGTTGCTGTCGCGGCTGAGCAATTGCATCAGTTTGGGGTGGATGAAGAGCTTTTCTTTCCCATAAGTCATCTCGCGCAGCACGCCCAAGGCCACGAGCTCTTTCAAATACCGAGATGCGGCTTGCCTTTGGCCAATCTGCTTGTCCACAAGGTTGCCAATTCGGCAGTAGGGCTGTTCAAAGATCACATCCACCAGTTCGCGGCTGTAGATTTTGGGCAAGCTCAGCCGTACGTGTTCGGTAGTGTGCTCGGCCAATTGCCGGATGGCCGCGATCTTTCCGGTGGTCCATCGCGATGTTTCTTCTACCGCTTTGAGCATGAACAAGACCCAAGGCTCCCAAGCCTGGTCCCGTGTGACTTCCAGCAAAAGGCGGTAATAGTCGGCTTTGTTCGCGATGATGTGCCGACTCAAATAGAGGATGGGCAGGTTCAGCAGCTCTTGCTGGATCAGAAACAGGATGTTGACGACACGGCCTGTGCGTCCGTTTCCGTCCGTGAAGGGGTGAATGGCTTCAAATTGGTAATGCCCAACAGCCATGCGTATCAATGGGTCCAGTTCGGTTTCGTTGTGCAGAAACCGTTCCCAGTTGGCCAGCAGGGTTCGCAACCGGTCTTCCCCTTCAGGCGGTGTGTAGATCACTTCGCCCGTTCGGTCGTTGGCCAGTTGGGTGCCGGGTGTTCGCCGGATATCCATGTCTGCACCTTTGAGAGTGCGACACACCTCGACCGCAGTGGCCGTGCACAGTGGCCTGGATCGGAGTGACCGATAGCCATGGTTCAGTGCGGTTCGGTAACGCAATGCTTCTTTGGTGGCGTGATCCGCTTGCCCATCACCATCCTGGTGTTGGAACAGCTGGTCGGTGGTGGTAACGATGTTTTCGATTTCCGAGCTGTCTTTGGCTTCCAACAGCGGAATGGTGTTGATGAGCATGGTCTGGTTGGGGATCAGCTCGGCGGCTTGTTTCAACTCCGCCAATGCAACGCGGGCCGCAATGCAGGCACGCAGCACTGCTTTGCTCTCTAGGTCTTGCCCCGGAGGCAGTGTCGGTAACTGGTCGTGCGCCCGGTCTGGCTGCCAAACGCCTTCGATGTCGTACATGTACTTAAAATTTAATTATTGAAACATGTTCGAAGAATATGTTCTCAAGAGCGACACGTCAAGCAAATGCGTCGCAATAATTCAACTTTTCGAACATGAGGCCGCCCTCATGTTCTTGGCGAGTACGCGCAATCCGCGTCATGGTGCCAAAATAGGTTTTTGACAACATGAGGTCATTAATCGATCAAATATCAATATTCCCCGCACGCAGCGCGTTGCTCTCGATGAAGTGGCGGCGTGGCTCGACTTCGTCGCCCATGAGCATGGTGAACACGCGGTCTGCT
Source organism: Comamonadaceae bacterium (assembly GCA_947454355.1). Lineage (GTDB taxonomy): Bacteria > Pseudomonadota > Gammaproteobacteria > Burkholderiales > Burkholderiaceae_C > Limnohabitans_A. The sequence goes on along the minus strand of CANGKR010000007.1, from coordinate 25,576 downwards.
TCGATGGCGTCGTCGATCTGTACGCGCAGGAGTCGGCGCACGGTGGGGTCCATGGTGGTTTCCCACAGTTGGGCGGGGTTCATCTCGCCCAAGCCTTTGTAGCGCTGGCGACTGGTGGTGCGTTCGGCTTCGCTGATGAGCCATTGCATGGCCTGGCGGAAGTCGCCTACTTTTTCTTCCTTCTGGCGTTCGCCTTCGCCGCGCATCGCTTTGGCGCCTTCGCCAACCAAACCCCTGAAGGTGTTGGCGGCTTCGGCCAGAGCGCCGTAGTCGGCGCCGTGCACAAACTCTTGCGTGATGATGCTGCTCTTGATGTTGCCGTGGTGGCGGCGGCTGATGCGCAGAATAGGTTTGTCGGTGCGCACGTCAAACTCGGCGCTCACTTCAGCAGGGATGCCGGTGGTGTTGAGTTCGCGCAGTTTGGCTTGCAGCGCAGGTGCGCATTCGGCGGCTTGGTCCATCGAGTCCAGATTGATCGACACGCCGTCTGCCATGGCGCGCAGGGCCTCGGCGTCCATGTAGTTGGACAAACGGGCAATGACGGCTTCAGCCACTTGGTGTTTGCGGGCCAGGGCTTCCAAGGTTTCGCCACTGAGCACTTGCGACGCATCGCCACCCGTGGTGATGCTGGCGTCTTTCAAGGCAATGCGCAGCAAAAAGCTGTCGAGCGCAGGGCCGTCTTTAAGGTAAAGCTCTTCTTTGCCGGCCTTGACTTTGTAAAGCGGTGGCTGCGCAATGTAGATGTGACCGCGCTCAACCAGCTCAGGCATCTGGCGGTAAAAGAAGGTCAGCAGCAACGTGCGGATGTGCGCACCGTCCACGTCGGCGTCGGTCATGATGATGATGCGGTGGTAGCGCAGTTTGTCGACGTTGAAGTCGTCGGTGCCACTCTTGCCCGAGTCGGCAGTCACTTTGCCGATACCCGTGCCCAGGGCCGTGATGAGTGTGACGATTTCGTTGCTGGTCAGCAGTTTTTCGTAGCGGGCTTTTTCAACGTTCAAGATCTTGCCGCGCAAGGGCAAGATGGCCTGGAATTTACGATCGCGGCCTTGCTTGGCCGAGCCACCGGCGGAGTCACCCTCGACGATGTAAATTTCGCAAAGGGCTGGGTCTTTTTCTTGGCAGTCGGCCAGTTTGCCGGGCAGGCCCATGCCGTCGAGCACGCCTTTGCGGCGGGTCATTTCGCGAGCTTTGCGGGCCGCTTCGCGGGCGCGAGCGGCTTCTACGATCTTGCCGCAAATGATCTTGGCGTCGTTGGGGCGCTCTTCCAAAAAGTCGCCCAAGGCCTTGGCCACGATGTCTTCCACCGGGGCGCGCACTTCACTCGACACCAGCTTGTCTTTGGTCTGGCTAGAGAACTTGGGTTCCGGCACCTTCACGGAGAGCACGCAGCACAGGCCTTCGCGCATGTCGTCGCCGCTGACTTCGACTTTTTGCTTTTTGGCGATCTCGTTTTTCTCGATGTACTTGCTGATGACGCGGGTCATCGCGGCACGCAAGCCCGTCAGGTGGGTGCCGCCATCACGCTGGGGGATGTTGTTGGTGAAGCACAAAACCGATTCGTTGTAGCCGTCGTTCCATTGCATGGCCACTTCCACACCGATGCTGGTGCCGGGAATGCCGCCATAACTGTCGGCAGGGCGCTCGCCCATGGCATGAAAGGCGTTGGGGTGCAGCACCTTTTTGTTGGCGTTGATGAAATCCACAAAGCCTTTGACGCCACCAGCACCCGAAAAGTCGTCTTCCTTGCCCGTGCGCTCGTCTTTGAGGCGAATGCGCACGCCGTTGTTCAAGAAGGACAGCTCGCGCAAACGCTTGGCCAAGATGTCGTAATGGAAATCGGTGTTCTGGGTGAAGATTTCGGTGTCGGGCAAGAAGTGCACTTCGGTGCCGCGCTTGTCGGTCGCACCCGTGATGCGCATAGGAGAAATCTCAACGCCGTCCACAGTTTCGAGGACACGGTTTTGCACAAAGCCGCGGGCAAAGTCGATCTGATGCACTTTGCCTTCACGGCGCACCACCAGACGCAGCCACACGCTCAAGGCGTTCACGCAAGACACACCCACGCCGTGCAAACCACCAGAGACCTTGTAGCTGTTCTGGTTGAACTTGCCGCCCGCGTGCAGTTCGGTCAAAGCGATCTCTGAGGCGCTGCGCTTGGGCTCGTGCTTGTCGTCCATCTTCACGCCCGTGGGGATGCCGCGGCCGTTGTCCGTCACGCTGATGGAATTGTCCGAGTGGATGGTCACGACGATGTCGTCGCAATGGCCGGCCAGCGCTTCGTCAATGGAGTTGTCGACCACCTCAAACACCAGGTGGTGCAAACCGGTGCCGTCAGAGGTATCGCCGATGTACATGCCCGGGCGCTTGCGCACGGCCTCCAGGCCTTCGAGGATCTGGATGGAGCCCTCGCCGTAGCCTTCGGATGCACCGGCCTGGTTCGTGTCGATTTTGGGTTGCGCGGTGGTGAAAGCGTCTTCGCTGGGGATATTTTCTTCGGACATGCTGTTTTTTCTCTATCTCTTGAATGGCCGAAACCCGCGATGTGTCGCGGGTTTCCGGGCTACAGAACGGGGGCGCGGGCTTAAATGCGCATGGGCATGACCACGTATTTGAAGTCTTCGTTTTCAGGGATGGTGATGAGCGCCGAACTGTTGCCATCGGCCAGGTCGATGCGAACCATGTCTTGGCCCATGTTGCCCAGCACATCGATGATGTAGGTCACGTTGAAACCGATCTCGATGGCGTCACCGCCGTAGTCGATGTCGAGCTCGTCCACGGCTTCTTCTTGCTCGGCGTTGGTGGACGCTACACGCAGGGTGCCGGGCTCGAGGTTCAGGCGCACGCCTTTGAACTTATCGCTGGTCAAGATGGCGGTGCGCTGCAAGCACGACAGCAGGGCTTGGCGGCCCAGCGTGACGTTGTTGCGGTGGCCCTTGGGGATCACGCGGTTGTAGTCGGGGAACTTGCCTTCGACCAGCTTGGTCACAAACTCCATGCCGTCAAAACTGAATTTGGCTTGGTTGTTGGCAAATTGCATGTCGATGGCGCCTTCGGCGTCAGACAGCAGACGCTGCAATTCGAGCACGGTTTTGCGGGGCAAGATCACTTCTTGTTTGCTGGGCACGTCCACATCGAGCTTGGCCGATGCAAAGGCCAAGCGGTGCCCGTCGGTGGACACCAGGCTGAGCTTTTTGCCTTCAGCGACAAACAGAATGCCGTTGAGGTAGTAACGGATGTCGTGCACCGCCATGGCAAACGAGACTTGGCTGAGCAGGGTTTTGAGCGTCTTTTGCGGCACGCTGAAGGCGGGGCCAAAGCTGGCGGCTTCTTGCACCAGCGGAAAGTCTTCTGCGGGCAGGGTTTGCAGCGTGAACTTGGACTTGCCACCTTTCAAGATGACTTTGCTCTGGCTGGACTCCAGGCTGACGGTTTGATCGGACGGCATGGTGCGCAAGATGTCGATCAGCTTGCGCGCACCCACGGTGGTGGTGAAGTCGCCCGCGTCGCCATCGAGCTGGGCGGTGGTGCGGATTTGGATTTCCAAGTCGCTGGTGGTCAACTGCACCGCGCTGCCGGATTTACGGATCATCACGTTGGCCAAAACGGGCAGGGTGTGACGCCGCTCGACAATGCCTGAAACGGATTGCAAAACAGACAGCAGTTTGTCTTGGGTGGTTTTCAGAACAATCATGTCAACCTCGGTGGTGGTACGTACTGGGTGGCCCTGTGTGCCATTTGGAAATCCATTTCGACATTTTCGTCGTTTTTGGAGCGTTTTAGGGGGCAAGCCCACCTATTTGCTGGATAAATTCGGGGCTTGCGGGGGCTCAGCCCTTCAGGGTTTGTTCCAGCACATGCAGCTGCTGGTTCAACTCGGTCAATTGCTGGCGTTCGGCACTGATTTTGCGAACCGCATGCAGCACCGTGGTGTGGTCGCGCCCGCCAAACAGCTCACCGATCTCGGGCAGGCTTTTTTGCGTCAATTCCTTGGCAAGGTACATGGCAATCTGGCGCGGCCGGGCAATGCTGGCTGGGCGTTTTTTGCTGTACATGTCGGCGACTTTGATCTTGTAGTAGTCGGCCACGGTTTTTTGGATGTTTTCGACGCTGATCTGCCGGTTCTGGATGGACAGCAGGTCGCGCAAGGCTTCGCGGGCCAGTTGGATAGAAATGTCTTTTTGGTTGAAGCGCGAATAAGCCAGGATTTTGCGCAAAGCGCCTTCGAGTTCGCGCACGTTGGAACGCACGTTTTTGGCCACAAAGAAGGCCACTTCTTCGGGCATGACGCTGCCTTCGCTGATGGCCTTGTTGATCAAAATGGCCACCCGCATTTCGAGCTCAGGCGGCTCGATCGCTACCGTCAAGCCGGAGTCAAAGCGCGACACCAGCCGCTCGTGGATGTCCGCCAGGCCCTTGGGGTAGGTGTCACTGGTCATCACGATGTGGGACTTTTTGGCCAGCAAAGCCTCGAAGGCATTGAAAAACTCTTCTTGGGTGCGGTCTTTATTGGCGAAGAACTGCACGTCGTCGATGAGCAGCAAATCGAGCGAGTGGTAGCGGTATTTGAACTCGTCAAAAGTCTTGCGCTGGTAGGCCTTAACCACATCCGACACAAACTGCTCGGCGTGAATGTAGAGAACCTTCGAATCCGGGCGGTCGGCCAGCATTTTGTTGCCAATAGCATGCATCAAGTGGGTCTTGCCCAAGCCCACCCCGCCGTAGATGAACAGGGGGTTGTACAAATGCCCGGGCATGCTCGCCACATGCATGGCAGCGGCACGCGCCATGCGGTTGGCCGAGCCCTCCACCAGGTTGTCAAAAGTCAGCGCGGTGTTGAGCCGGTTCTTGAAACCATTGGCAGGACTGTCTTCGACAGGCTCGGCGGTCTCGGCCAGGGCCTCTTGAGCAGCCTTTTGCGTTGCAAATGCCGTTTTGACGGGGGCTTCTCTGGTAGCGAGCGCTAACTCCACAACCATTTTTTGACCCTGCAAACGCTCCAACATGGCGGTCAATTTGCCCACATATTGGGCACGGATCCAGTCCAGTTTGAAGCGGTTGGCGACAAAAATAGTGACCTTGGAGAAGTCTTCAGCGACTTGCGCTGTCAGGGGTTTGATCCAGGTGTTGAACTGCTGTTCGGGCAGTTCTTGGGCAAGTTCATCGAGACAGATTTGCCACAAGGCCAGTCCCGGATCGCCGGCATCTTGGGGGAGGATTCCCTCGTTCATGTGTTTTCTTGTTTTTGTGTGGATAGATGGGGCATGTTGGCGTGGGAATTCTGATTTATCAAGAGTTTATCCACATGCCAGCGTCAGCGTTCTTGAGGGCATCATAAACCAGAAAAGGGGCGCCGCCGGATGCCTGCAAACCCTAGGATTTTGTGAAAATTTGCCCGTCCTTCGAAAGTTTGCGATAATCGCGGGTTACCCCCGAAAGAATTGGGGGGCATTGAGGACTCATTCCATGAAACGCACTTACCAACCATCCAAGACCCGTCGCGCCCGTACCCATGGCTTTCTGGTTCGCATGAAAACCCGTGGCGGCCGTGCCGTGATCAACGCTCGCCGCGCCAAGGGCCGCAAGCGCCTGGCTGCCTGATCTGTCTGCCTCTGCGAGCAGCTGTGTGGACGCCTGCTCGGTTCAGCCCCCTGAAATGCAGCGGTTAAAGACTCGCCCGCAGTTTCAAGCGGCCATGGCTGGCGGCACGGTGGCACGCACCTCGCATTTTGCTTTGCACAGACTGACATTGGTCCCACAGGTGGCACAGGCTACCGACCAACCCAACGCCTCAGGGCCTGCTCTCTCACCAGAGCAGGCCCTGTTTGACGTTTTTGACGTCTGGTTGGGCGCCTTGGTCCCCAAGAAGTGGGCCCGCCGCGCCGTCACGCGCAACACCATCAAACGGCAGATCTACAACGTGTCGGCTCGGTTTGCCGATGCTTTGCCCTGCGCAGCACATGTGGTGCGCCTGCGCAGCGGCTTTGACCGCCGGCAATTTATCAGTGCCACCTCCGATGTGCTGAAAGCCGCCGTGCGCAGCGAGCTCGAGCAGTTGTTCGCCCACGCCCTTGCCGCCGGCCCTGTTCGCCAAGGGAGCGCGGCATGATGCAAAGCGCATTGATCGCGCTGGTCAAAGGCTATCGCCTGTTGCTCAGCCCCTGGCTTGGATCGGCTTGCCGATTTGAGCCCACCTGCTCGGTGTACGCCTTGCAGGCCTTGCAGGCGCATGGCGCCGCTGCAGGCAGTTACATGACCGTGGCCCGGTTGGTGCGTTGTCACCCCTGGTGTGCGGGCGGCACCGATGCGGTGCCGGCGCAAGCGCCTCGCATCTTTTCCAGTTTGCTTTCTCACACCTCTTCGAAGAAGTCTTCATGAACGATATCCGTCGCACCATTTTGTGGGTGGTTTTTGGTTTCTCGCTGGTCCTGTTGTGGGACCAATGGCAGATTCACAACGGCCAGAAGGCCACCTTCTTCCCGCAACCCGCCGTGAAAACAGCCGCCGCTCCTGGCGCATTGCCAGCGGATGCGAGCGTGCCCACGGCATCGACGCCCGCAGCCGCTGCCGCTGGGGTGAATCAAGTACCCGGCACGCCTTCGCCTGCCGTGGCCGTGCCTCGCGAACGCATTGAAGTCAGCACCGACGTGCTCAAGCTGACCTTTGACAGCGAAGGCGGCTCCTTGGTGCGCTCGGAATTCAGCCAGCACTCCGATATGGCCGACCACAGCAAACCGTTTGTACTGCTCGATGAGAGTCGGGAGCGTGTGTATGTGGCCCAAACCGGCTTGATCGGTGGCGTCAATGGCGTGGCCTTGGCCAACCACAAAACACCGATGACCTTCAGCGGCGAACGCAGCCTCAAAGACGGCCAAGACAACCTGAACCTGCGCTTTGAATCGGCCGATATAGGCGGCGTCAAGCTGGTCAAAACCTACACGCTGCAGCGCGGCAGTTACGCGATCAGCGTCAAGCACGAAGTCATCAACACCGGCTCGGCCGCCGTGTCACCCCAGTTGTATGTGCAGCTGGTGCGCGATGGCAACAAGCCTGCAGGTGAGTCGTCTTTCTACTCCACCTTCACCGGCCCGGCGATTTACACCGAAGCCAAGAAGTACCACAAGGTGGAGTTCAGCGACATTGAAAAGAACAAAGTCGACATCGACAAGACAGCTGACAAAGGCTATGTGGCGATGGTGCAGCATTACTTTGCGTCGGCCTGGTTGCTGGCCGATGGTGTGGCCCGCGAAAACTTTGCCCGCAAAGTGGACACCAATCTGTATGCCGTGGGCATGATCACCCCGATCAAGGACGTGGCTCCGGGCCAGTCCAAATCGGTGGAAGCCACTTTGTACACCGGCCCGCAAGAAGAAAAGAAACTCGAAGCCTTGGCTACGGGTCTTGACCTGCTCAAAGACTACGGTTGGTTGGCCATATTGGCCAAACCCTTGTTCTGGTTGTTGGACAAGCTGTTCGGCTTGTTAAACAACTGGGGCTGGTCGATCATGGCTTTGGTCTTGTTGCTCAAAATCGCTTTTTATTGGCTCAATGCCAAGGCCTATGCCAGCATGGCCAAGATGAAAGCCATCAACCCGCGCATCATGGACATGCGTGAACGCCTGAAAGACAACCCGCAGCAAATGCAGCAGGAGATGATGAAAATCTACCGTGAAGAGAAGGTCAACCCCATGGGCGGTTGCTTCCCGATCATGGTCCAGATCCCGGTGTTCATTGCCTTGTACTGGGTGCTGTTGTCCACCGTGGAAATGCGCAACGCCCCTTGGGTGGGTTGGATCCACGACTTGTCAGCACCAGACACTCTGTTCGGGACAATACCTGGAATCAATTTACCTATTGGACTGCTACCCATCTTGATGACTTTGACCACACTGCTACAGACCGCCTTGAATCCCGCACCGCCTGACCCGATGCAAGCCAAAATGATGTGGATCATGCCGCTGTTGTTTTCGGTAATGTTCTTCGCCTTCCCGTCCGGCCTGGTGCTGTACTGGATCACCAACAACATTTTGTCGATTGCTCAGCAGTGGGTCATCAACACCCGCATGGGTGTGCCACCGCAGTTCAATCTGCCCAAGTTCAAGTAACTGGAAATGGCCGCGCAAGCGGCCTTTTTTTGCTGTCCATGCTGGCCCGTCACCACGACCCGATCGTTGCCATTGCCACCGCCCCCGGTCGCGGTGCGGTGGGCATCGTGCGTGTTTCGGGGCGCGGCTTGCACAGCTTGGTGCAGGCGCTGTGCGGCAAGGTGTTGCAAGCCCGCCAGGCCGCATATGTGCCCTTTCGGGATGCCGATGGATCGTCCATCGACCAAGGACTGGCGATTTACTTTGCAGGCCCGAACTCGTACACCGGTGAAGATGTGCTGGAGTTGCAAGCCCATGGCGGACCGGTGGTGTTGCAGCTCTTGCTGTCGCGCTGTCTGCAAGCTGGCGCAGAAGTGGACGCGAGCACTGGCCAAGCCCGCTTGTCCGGTCTGCGTGTGGCGCAGCCGGGTGAGTTCACCGAACGCGCGTTTTTGAACGACAAAATCGACCTGGCCCAGGCCGAGGCGATTGCCGATTTGATCGATGCCTCCACCAGCGCTGCAGCGCGCAGTGCGAGCCGCTCTTTGGCGGGCGATTTTTCGCGCGACATCCATGTGCTGCGCGATGCGCTGATCCATTTGCGTATGCTGGTGGAAGCCACACTGGATTTTCCGGAAGAAGAAATCGACTTCCTGCAAAAGGCCGATGCTCAGGGCCAACTCGATCGTTTGCAAGTCCAATTGACCACGGTGATGCAACGCACCCGGCAAGGCGCTTTGCTGCGTGAAGGCATCAAGGTGGTGATTGCCGGTCAACCCAATGCGGGCAAAAGCTCGCTGCTCAATGCCCTGGCGGGCGCAGAGTTGGCCATCGTCACACCGATCGCTGGCACCACGCGGGATGTGGTGCAGCAAACCATTCAAATCGAGGGCGTGCCCTTGCATGTGATCGACACCGCTGGCCTGCGCGACAGCCATGACGAAGTCGAGAAAATTGGCATCGAACGCGCCTGGGGCCAAATTGAATCGGCCGATGCAGTTTTGTTTTTACATGACCTGACGCGAATGGATGATGCCGCGTATGCATTGGCCGATCAAGAGATCGCCCAGCAATTGACCCGGCTGCCCAACCATGTGCGCGTGCTGGACATTTGGAACAAATGCGATGCCCACACCGCACCACTGACTGCCACGGGCTTGACCTTGTCCGCGCGAACCGGCCAAGGCTTGACCGAATTGCGTCAGCTGCTGCTTGAAGTGGCCGGCTGGCAGCAGGCCAGTGAAGGCCTGTACATTGCCCGTGAGCGGCATGTGCAAGCCTTGCGCGAAGTGCATGCACACCTGGACGTGGCGCAGTCCCTGTTGCAAGCGCAGGCGCAGTCGCTCGATTTGCTGGCCGAAGAACTGCGGCTGGCACAAAATGCCCTGAATGCCATCACCGGCGAATTCACGTCGGACGACTTACTGGGCGTCATATTCTCCAGTTTTTGCATCGGTAAATGAATTGCTATGGCCACTGCCAAACCTGACCGTCCCGCCGCCAAATCACCGCAATCGCTGACGGGCCTGCTGCCCTTTTTGCGTCCCTACCGATGGCAAATCGGCTTGGCGCTGGTGCTGCTGGTTTTGGCAGCGGCCACCACCTTGATGTTCCCCTGGGCCATCCGTCATTTGATTGACAGCGGCATGGCGCCAGCCGATCGCAGTGATCAGGTCATGGCGATGCGCGGCAATTTCTTGATGTTGTTTGGCGTGGCCGTGGCTTTGGGCGTTTTTTCGGCAGGGCGTTTTTTCACCGTCAGCTGGCTGGGCGAGCGGGTCACCGCGGATCTGCGCAACGCGGTCTACCGGCATGTACTGCAGCAAAGCCCTGAGTTTTTTGAAACCACTTCGGCAGGTGAAGTCACCAGCCGCTTGATCGCTGACACCACGCTGGTGCAAACCGTGGTGGGTTCTTCGCTCTCGATGGGTTTGCGCAACACCGTGATGGGCCTGGGTGCCTTGCTGATGCTGGTTTGGTCACATCCCACGGTCATGCTGCAAGTGATCCTGACGGTGGTGCTGGTGGTGATGCCGGCCACTTGGTATGGACGCCGGGTGCGCCGCCTCTCACGCGCCAGCCAGGACCGGGTGGCCGACTCCAGCACGATCGCCACCGAAGTGCTCAACGCCATCCCGATTGTGCAAAGCTACAACGCACAGTCCCGCGAGGCCGACCGCTTTGCGGACTCCACAGAGCAAGGCTTTCAAACCGCAGTGCGCCGCACGCGTGCTCGCTCCATCTTGGTCGCCTTCATCATCATTGCCAATGCCGCCTTGATGCTGTGGGGCTTGTACTTGGGCACACAAGCGGTGATCGCCGGCCAACTCACAGCCGGGCAGCTTGGCCAAGCGGCTTTGTACGTCGTGATTTTTGCCGGCGCCGTGGCCGTGCTGAGCGAAGTCTATGGCGACCTGTTGCGGGCTGCCGGAGCCACTGAGCGTTTGATGGAATTGTTGTCCAGCGTCTCGCCGGTGCAATCGCCCCGCGAGCCTGTGCGCCTGCCTGCCGGCGGGCAAGGCAGTGCTTTGGCACTAGAGCAGGTGCTCTTTCATTACCCCTCTCGGCCCGCACAAGCGGCGCTGGACCATGTGAGCTTGACCGTGGCCCCTGGCCAAACCGTGGCCATTGTGGGCCCGAGCGGCGCGGGCAAAAGCACGGTGTTTGGTTTGTTGCTGCGCTTTTACGATCCGCAGTCAGGCCGCATCACCTTGAACGGCGTCTCCATCGATGCCATCAGCCTGGAAGCCTTGCGCGATCAAATCGGCATCGTCCCACAAGAGCCTGTGATTTTTTCGACCAGCGCCCTGGAGAACATCCGCTATGGCAAACCCGGCGCCAGCAACGAAGAAGTGCATGCCGCCGCTGTGGCCGCCTTTGCAGACGAGTTCATCCAAGACTTGCCGCAAGGCTATGACACCTTTTTGGGTGAGCGCGGCGTGCGCTTGTCGGGCGGTCAGCGCCAACGCATTGCGATTGCGCGGGCCATACTGAAAAACCCACCGCTGTTGTTGCTGGACGAAGCGACCAGCGCCCTGGACGCGCAAAGCGAGCGCATGGTGCAAGCCGCGCTGGAGTCGGCCATGCAAAACCGCACCACCTTGGTGGTGGCGCACCGCTTGGCCACAGTGCAAAAAGCCGACTGGATTGTGGTGCTGGACCATGGCCAATTGGTCGAGCAAGGCACGCATGCGCAACTGGTGGCGCAAGGCGGCGTTTACGCGGGCTTGGCGGCCTTGCAGTTCAATGCCTGAAGCCTGAAAAGGTCACGTCAGTGACTGAAACCTCAAGGCATTGAAGCCAAGATGCAGCACCTCAGCCCAATGCCCGCCATGGACACACCCGATAAACCTGTATTGACCCCGCAAGAAGAAGCGCAGTTGCGTGCGCGTTCTGACCTGATGGGTTTTTATTTGGTGTTACACGCCTGGGTGGTGATTGCTTTGGCGATGGCCTTATTCATCGCTTGGCCGAATCCGCTGACTTTTGTGGTGGCGATGGTTTTGATCGGCGGTCGTCAGTTGGGCTTGGCGATTTTGATGCATGACGCTGCCCACCGTGCGCTGTTCAAAAACACCCGGCTCAATGATTTTGTCGGCGCACATTTTTGTGGTTTTCCCGTGGGCGCCAGCCTGGCTTTGTACAGGCCTTACCACCTGAGCCACCACCGCCATACGCAGCAGCCTGAGGACCCAGACCTGATCTTGTCAGCACCATTCCCCATCACGCGACAAAGCTTCAAGCGCAAGATGTGGCGCGACATTTTGGGTGTGACCGGTTACCAAAGGCGCCTGGAGCAATTCAAATTCACCATGGGCGACGACCCGAGTTTGGCAAAGCGGCTGGCCAAATTGGTGGCCCATGAGAAGTACTTCATCGCCAGCAATGCTGCGCTGCTGTTGATCCTGTCGCTCGCAGGTTTTGGGTGGGCCTACTTTGTATTGTGGTTGCTGCCGCTCATGACTTGGTATCAGGTGATCAGCCGGGTGCGCAACATCGCCGAGCATGCGATGGTGGGCGACAACCACGACCGCTTGCGCAACACCCGCACCACCCTGACCAACAGCTTGATGCGCATGGTCTTAGCGCCCTACTGGGTCAACTACCACTTAGAGCACCATTTGTTTGTCTACACACCCTGCTGGAAGCTGCCTTTGGCGCACCGCATGCTGGTCAGCAAGGGCTTTGCCCCCCAGATGGAGCTGGCGCAAGGCTACTGGCAAGTGCTGCGTATGGCCACCTCCAAGGACCCCTCGAGCAACAGTGGCTCGGGTGGTCTTGACACCACGCGCCGCAGCGCTTCCATGATTTAACCCCCCAGGATTGCCCATGAGCCAACGTCTTGCCCACCAGGTTGCCATCATCACCGGGGCCAGTCGCGGCATCGGTCTGTCCATTGCACAGGCCTACGCGGCCGAAGGCGCGACCCTGTGCCTGATTGCCACCGACACCGCCAAGTTGAAAGAAGTTCAAGACGGCTTGGGCTTGCCTGCCGATCAGGTGATGACTTTGAGCGTGAACGTGACCGAACGCGAAGCCTGCTTCGATGCGGTGGCCCAAGTCGAAAAGCGATTTGGTCGTGTGGACGTGTTGGTCAACAACGCAGGTGTTTACCGAGCCAAGTCGTTTTTGGAATACAGCGCACAAGACTTTCAGGACATGCTGGACGTGAACTTGTTCGGTGTCCTGCATTTCATGCAGGCCTGTCTGCCCGGCATGCAGGCGCGGCGACATGGTCGAATCATCAATATGGCGTCAACGGCTGGCAAGTGGGGCTCGCGCAATCAAAGCGCTTACAACGTGAGCAAACATGCGGTGGTCGGCATCACCCGCTGCGTGGCGCTCGAAGCCAGCCCCTTTGCAGTCACAGTCAATGCGATATGCCCCGGTTTCATTCAAACCGACATGGTCGAGAACCTGAAAGCCCAAGTGGCCCGCACCACCGGCACCAGCCCTGAAGACATGGTCAAAGCTGCCTTGACCCGGGTGCCTTTGGGCCGCGTATTGGAGCCTTCAGAGATCGCCGGCTTGGCGGTTTATCTGGGCAGCGCCGAGTCTAGCGGCATGACTGGCCAGTCGATTCACATCGACGGCGGCATGGTTTTGAGCTGATTTCGCTGGAAATTGGGGCACCTGAGAGACAAAACTCGGGATAACCATAAGCATTCGTACGATCAGCACCCCTGAAAATACGACACGCATTTGCCTTTGCAAGATTGCGTTGTATTCCACAGGATCCGGTGCCAAGCCTCATGTCTGAAGATTTCATTTTGAAAACCACTGAACTCGTCAAAGAGTTCAAGGGCTTTGTCGCCGTCAACGGCGTCAACCTGGGTGTCCAGAGGGGACAAATCCACGCCTTGATCGGCCCCAACGGCGCCGGTAAAACCACAGTATTCAACCTGCTGACCAAGTTTTTGATCCCCACACGCGGTCAGATCTTGTTCAATGGACAAGATATCACCGCCGAAAAACCAGCCCAAGTGGCGCGGCGCGGCTTGGTGCGCTCGTTCCAGATTTCGGCCACCTTCCCCAACCTCACGGTGATGGAAAACGTGCGCATTGCCCTGCAACGCAGCACGGGCACGTCGATGCACTTTTGGCGCTCCGAGCGCATCCTGGACAAGCTCAACGACCAGGCCATGAGCCTGCTCGATGAGGTGGACTTGGGCGCCATGGCCGACTTGACGGCCGTGGAGTTGCCTTACGGCCGTAAACGCGCCTTGGAAATCGCCACCACCTTGGCCATGAACCCCGAACTCATGCTGCTGGACGAACCTACGCAAGGCATGGGCCACGAAGACGTGGACCGCGTCACGCAGCTGATCAAGAAGGTCGGCGCCAACCGCACGATTTTGATGGTGGAACACAACATGAACGTGGTGGCCAGCATCGCCGACACCATCAGCGTGTTGCAGCGCGGCCAAGTGATTGCCGAAGGGCCCTACGCCGTGGTCTCACAAAACCCCCAAGTGCTGGAAGCCTACATGGGCACCGCCGACAACGAGCTGGAGGGTGCCCATGGCTGAGCCCAAGGAAATGCTGCGCATCAGCAATTTGCACGCCTGGTACGGCGAGTCTCACATCTTGCATGGCGTGGATCTGACGGTCCACCAAGGCGAGGTGGTCACACTCCTGGGCCGCAACGGCGCGGGTCGCTCGACCACCGTCAAGTCCATCCTCGGTTTGGTTGGCAAGCGCACGGGTTCGATCACCATCAACGGCAGCGAATCCATCGACATGCCGCCGCACCAGATTGCCAAGCTGGGGCTGGGTTACTGCCCCGAAGAGCGCGGTATTTTTGCCTCGCTCAGTTGCGAAGAAAACCTGCTGCTGCCGCCCGTGATCGCCGAAGGCGGTATGTCGCTGGACGAAATTTACGAGATGTTCCCCAACTTGCTCGAGCGCAAAAACAGCCCCGGCACCCGCCTGTCGGGTGGTGAGCAGCAAATGCTGGCCGTGGGCCGGATTTTGCGCACGGGCGCCAAGCTCTTGCTGCTGGATGAAATCTCGGAGGGCCTGGCTCCCGTGATCGTGCAGGCTTTGGCGCGAATGATCCTCTCGCTCAAGTCCAAGGGGTTCACCATCATCATGGTCGAGCAAAACTTCCGTTTTGCCGCACCGCTGGCAGACCGTTTTTACGTCATGGAGCATGGCCGCATCATCGAGGGCTTTGCCGCCAGCGAGTTGAAGGCCAAGATGCCCATGCTGCACGAATACCTCGGCGTCTGATTTTTTTCTTTCCATCCACAGGAGATTTCCATGAAACGCAAACTTCTCGCCACCGCTGCTTTGGCGGCCTGCGCATTCGCCAGCACCGCCCAAGCGGATATTTCAGATGGCATCGTCAAGATCGGTGTGCTCAACGACATGTCGGGCCCCTACGCTGACATTGGCGGCCCCGGCTCGGTGGTCGCTGCCAAAATGGCCGTTGAAGACTACATCAAGGCCACCAAGAGCACGCTGAAAGTGGAAATCGTCAGCGCCGACCACCAGAACAAGCCCGACGTGGGCTCCAACATTGCACGCCAGTGGTATGACACCGACAAGGTCGACATGATCACCGACGTGCCCACCTCGTCTGTCGGTCTGGCCATTGCCCAGATTTCCAAGGACAAAAACAAAGCCAACGTGAACACCGGCTCGGCCACCGCCGACCTGACCGGCAAGTCCTGCAATGCCAACGTGGTGCACTATCTGTACGACACTTGGATGCTGGCCAACGGCACAGGCAAGGCGATTGTCAAAAACGGTGGCAACACCTGGTACTTCCTGACCGCTGACTACGCTTTCGGCCACGCCCTGGAGCGCGACACCGAAGCCGTTGTGCTTAAAAACGGCGGCAAAGTGGTGGGTAAGGTCCGCACACCGTTCCCGACACAAGACTTCTCCTCTTTCTTGCTGCAAGCCCAAGCCTCCAAGGCCAAGATCATCGGCTTGGCCAATGCCGGTGGCGACACCATCAACTCGATCAAACAAGCCGCCGAGTTCGGTATCGTCAAGGGCGGCCAGAACCTGGCCGGCATGCTGGTCTTCTTGACCGATGTGCACGCCCTGGGTCTTGAAAAAGCCCAAGGTTTGCTGTTGACCGAGACCTTCTACTGGGACTTGAACGACAGCACCCGCGCATGGTCCAAGCGCTTTGCAGCATTGCACGGCGGCAAAATGCCCTCTTCTGACCATGCAGGTGTTTACGCTGGCGTGCTCCATTACCTCAAAGCCGTGGACGCTGCCAAGACCGATGACGGTGCCAAGGTGGTAGCCAAGATGAAAGAGCTGCCGACCGACGACATCTTGTTCGGCAAAGGCTCGATCCGCGCTGACGGTCGCAAGATCCACCCCGCTTACCTGTTTGAAGTCAAGAAGCCTTCGGAATCCAAAGGCCCTTACGACTACTACAAAGTGGCCGCCACGATTCCCGCAGCGGAAGCTTTCCGCCCTCTGAACGAAGGCGACTGCCCACTCGTCGCGAAGAAGTAAACCCACTGATGTTCTTGCAAGCCTGAAATCACCATGGAAATCTTTGGCATTCCCTCTCAAGCGCTGTTCGGGCAGCTGCTGATCGGACTCATCAACGGGTCCTTTTACGCGCTGCTCTCCTTGGGCCTGGCCGTGATTTTCGGCTTGCTGAACATCATCAACTTCACCCACGGCGCCCAGTACATGCTGGGCGCCTTTGTGGCTTATTTGGGCCTGAACAAACTGGGCATCAACTATTGGGCGGCGCTGGTCATCACGCCCTTGGTGGTGGGCGCCACAGGTGTGCTGATCGAGCGCACCATGCTCAAACAACTCTACAAACTCGACCATCTGTATGGTCTGCTCTTGACCTTTGGACTGGCCCTGATCATTCAAGGGCTGTTCCGCAATGAATTTGGCTCTTCGGGCATGCCTTATCCGGTGCCCGAAGTGTTTCAAGGTGCGTTCAATACCGGCTTCATGTTCCTGCCCAAATACCGGGCTTGGGTGATCGTGGCCTCGCTTTTGGTGTGCATCTCCACCTGGTACGTGATTGAGCGCACCAAACTGGGCGGCTACCTGCGGGCTGCCACCGAGAACCCCAGCCTGGTGCAGGCCTTTGGCATCAACGTGCCACGGATGATCACGCTGACCTATGGTTTTGGCGTGGGCCTGGCCGCATTGGCGGGCGTGATGGCCGCACCGATTTACCAAGTCAACCCGACCATGGGTGCTGATTTGATCATCGTGGTGTTTGCCGTGGTGGTGATCGGCGGCATGGGCTCGATCCTGGGCGCCATCATCACGGGCTTTGGACTGGGTCTGATCGAAGGCCTGACCAAAGTGTTCTACCCCGAGGCGTCCAATGTGGTCATTTTCGTGATCATGACCATCGTTCTTTTGATCAAACCCGCCGGGCTGTTCGGTACCCAGAAGTAATCCCATGTCCAACGCAATGCCTCTCGCTCCCAAGACGCAGTCGCTCACCCACCAGTGGGTGGCCTTTGTCATCATGGTGATGATTTTTGCCATCGCCCCGATCTGGGTCTACCCGATTTTCCTGATGAAGGTGATGTGCTTCGCGCTGTTCGCCGGAGCCTTCAATCTGCTCTTGGGTTTTGGTGGCCTGCTGTCTTTTGGCCATGCCATGTTCATGGGCTCGGCCGGATACGTGGCCGCCTATTCGGCCAAGGCCTGGGGGCTGAACCCCGAGTGGTGCGTACTGCTGGGCACGGCTGCTTCGACCGTGCTGGCCTTGGTGGTGGGTCTCTTGGCCATTCGCCGTCAAGGCATTTACTTTGCCATGATCACCTTGGCTTTGGCGCAGATGGTGTTCTTCTTTTGCTTGCAAGCCCCTTTCACGGGAGGTGAAGACGGCATTCAAGCGGTGCCGCGTGGCAAGTTGTTTGGCCTGATCAACCTGGAAGACAACTTCAACATGTACCTGTTCGTGTTGAGCATTTTCCTGCTGGGCTTTTTATTGATCTGGCGCGTGGTCCATTCGCCCTTTGGTCAAATCCTCAAAGCCATTCGCGAGCATCCCGATCGCGCCACGTCTTTGGGTTATGACACCGATACCTTCAAGCTCTTGGCCTTTGTGATCTCGGGCGCCTTGGCCGGCACCTCGGGTGCGACCAAATCGCTGGTGTTTCAACTCGCCTCACTCACCGATGTGCACTGGTCCATGTCGGGCGAGGTGGTCTTGATGACCTTGGTGGGCGGCATGGGCACGCTGTTTGGCCCCTTGGTGGGCGCAGCGGTGATCGTCAGCATGGAAAATTACCTTGCCCAACTGGGTGCTTGGGTGACCGTGGTGCAGGGCGTTATTTTTGTGATCTGCGTGATGGCCTTCCGCCGTGGCGTGATTGGTGAGATCGCCCACTGGATCAAAAAGCCTTTGTGATCAGTCTCCCTTGACGCCAAAAAGGCCTGCAATGCAGGCCTTTTTTGTGGGCGAATGCCACAGTTTCAGCGCATGAAGTTCTTCACATAGTCAGCGCCCAAGCCGACGTTTTCAAAGTGGGCGCGGTATTTGTCGATGCGGGTGAACACATCGTCATAGCTGGTGGCATTGCCTTGCGTGTCGACGTACATCAACGCACCGTGTACGGTAAACAGGGTGACCATGTCCTGGCAATCATCTGGCACCACCAAGGTGTGGGTTTCGCCAGGCGGCTCGAACACATAGCTGCCTTCTTCGGCGACCCAGTTGTGCTCCAGGTAAAGCCACTTGCCGCGAATCACATAGGCATGCACCTGGCCTGAATGACGGTGGCGTTGCAACAAGCCTGATCGCTTGACTTTGAGCAGGTGCACATAAAACCCACCCGTGACATTCAGGTGCATGGGTCGTGACCAGATACCCGGGGCAATCGGGGCCCACAGGCGTTCGTCATCGGTCATGACATCGGGCACCACCATGTCAGGGGACATGCCCCAAGGCTGTGGTTTGGCATAGGGCTGGCGGTCGTCAGCGTCACTCATGGGCTCTCCATTCAACAATCTCTCACCTTAATGGCAACAGCGCAGCGTGTCTGCTCTTTGGGTGACAGGCCGTCAGGCTGTGCGTGGAACAATGGCGCTATGCACACACCTCAATTCGCCCCCGACAGCTGCCAGGTTCTGGCGTTTGATATTTTCGGCACCGTCGTCGACTGGCACGGCAGCATCGTGCGCGAGATGCAGGCCCTGTACCCCCAAGTGGATGGCGATGCTTTTGCCCTGGCCTGGCGGGCGGGCTACAAACCGGCCATGCAGCGGGTGATGAGCGGCGAGTTGGGCTGGACCTTGATCGACGATTTGAACCGCATGATTCTGGACAACTTGCTGCCGGACTTTGGCCTGACGCATTTGAATGAGGCTGAACTTCAACACCTCAACCGCGTCTGGCACCGCCTCGATGCATGGCCCGACAGTGTGGCGGGGCTCACGCGTTTAAAGCGCAAATACACCATCACCACTTTATCGAACGGCAACATCGGCTTGCTCACCAACATGGCCAAGCGAGCCGGCCTGCCTTGGGACTGTGTGCTGAGCGCCGAAGTGTTCCATGCTTACAAGCCGGACCCGGCCACCTACTTGGGGGTAGCCAAGGTGTTCAACCTGGCCCCTGAGCAAGTCATGCTGGTGGCCGCGCACCACGAGGACTTGGCAGGCGCTCGAGCCTGCGGCCTGCGCACCGCCTACATCGAGCGGCCCTTGGAATTTGGTGCGAACCAACCCAAAGATGTCTCGCCCCAAGCAGGCAATGACCTGCATGCAACGAACTTGAACGGTTTGGCCGATCAGCTCGGTTGCTGAAATCCTCAGTGGCCGTCGTAGGCCACCAAGGTGAAGAGTTTCAAGCCCGCGTCTTGCAAGCGTTTTGAGCCGCCAAGCTCGGGCAAGTCAACAATGGCTGCGCCCTCGGTCACGGTGGCACCCAGTTTTTCGAGCAGCTTTTTGCCAGCCATCATGGTGCCGCCTGTGGCAATCAGGTCGTCGATCAACAACACACGATCGCCAGCTTTGACCGCGTCGGTATGCAACTCCACGGTGGCGCTGCCGTATTCGAGTTCGTAAGTTTCTTCCACGGTGGTGAAAGGCAGCTTGCCTTTTTTGCGGATCGGCACAAAACCCAAACCCAGCTCATAGGCGACCACCGAGCCCAAGATGAAACCGCGTGCATCGAGGCCAGCAACCACCGTGGGGCGTAAAGCCGGATCCATGTAACGATGCACAAAGGCATCGATCAAGACACGAAAGACTCGCGGGTCTTGTAGCAATGGCGTGATGTCACGAAATTGCACACCCGGCGCCGGCCAGTCCGGCACGGTGCGTATGTGGCTGCGCAAATAGTCGTTGACTTTCATGTCGTGCATGTTCAAGCTCGTAATAAGGTGTTTTCGGCCACAGCCAAGGCGGCGGGGGTACCGGAAAGCACGAGCGTATCACCACCTTGCAGCAGGGTTTGATCGGCCAGAGGCACGCTGCGCCCATTGCCGCGTCGCAAGCTGACCAGTCGAACCCCTTGCGCGTGCAAAGCCAGTCTGTGCACGGTCTGACCCGCCCACACTGAAGCCAATGGCAAACTGACGGTGCCCAAACGTTCGTGGTCCAGCTCGTCGACCGAGTCATCGTCACTGCCATGAAAATAGCCGCGCAGCATGTTGTAGCGTGCATCGCGCTGCTCCTGCACGATGCGGATCACCCGCCGCATGGGCACACCCACCAAGGCCAGGGCATGGGTGGCCAGCATGAGCGAGCCTTCGATGGCTTCAGGCACCACCTCGGTGGCACCGGCTTGTTGCAACTGTTCGAGCAGGTGGTCGTCCTGGGTGCGCACGATCACGGGCACCTGCGGCGCATGGCCACGGGTATGGCCCAGTACCTTGAGGGCTGCGCCAGCGTCCAAATACGTCACCACCACGGCACTTGCCCGCGCCAGGCCTGCAGCCATCAGGGACTGCAGTCGCGCTGCATCACCAAACACGACCGAGTCGCCGGCCGCTGCGGCTTGACGGACGCGGTCCGGGTCCAAGTCCAGCGCCATGTAGGGAATGCCTTCGGACTCCAGCACCCGCGCCAAGTTCTGCCCGCATCGTCCATAACCGCAAATGATCACATGCCGGTGAACGTTGATGGATTTTCGGGCGATCTGGGTCATTTGCATGGACTGCTGCAGCCAATCGCTGGCCACCAGTTTCATCACGATGCGGTTGCTGTGCATCACCATGAAAGGTGCCGCCAACATCGACAGCACCATGCTGGCCAACACCGGGTTGAGCCACTGCGGTGGCACCAGTTGGTGTTGCGCACCCAAAGTCAACAAGACAAAGCCGAACTCACCGGCCTGCGCCAAATACAAGCCGGTGCGCAAAGCGGTGCCCAAACCGCCGCCACTGGCGTGCGCTATGGCTGTGACCATGCCCAACTTGAACAATACCGGCACGGTGGTGAGCAAGAGCACCATCGGCCAATGCTGGATCACCACATGCCAGTCCAGCAGCATGCCAATGGTGATGAAGAACAAGCCCAATAAGACATCGTGAAAGGGGCGGATGTCGGTCTCCACCTGGTGCTTGTATTCGGTTTCAGAAATCAGCATGCCTGCGATGAAGGCGCCAAGTGCCAAGCTCAAGCCTGCCAATTCGGTGAGCCAAGCCAGGCCCAAGGTGACCAGCAACAAGTTGAGAACGAACAACTCTTCGCTTTTACGCTGAGCCACCATGTGAAGCCACCAACGCATGACGCGCTGCCCACCGGTCAACAACAAGGTGATCAACACGGTGGCTTTGATGGCGGCCATCCCCAGCGCTGACATGAGGGCTTCGGGCGGCGCATTCAATGCAGGGATCAGCACCAGCAAGGGCACCACCGCCAAGTCCTGAAACAACAGCACGCCCACCACCCGCTTGCCATGTTCTGAAGACAACTCTTGTCGATCGGCCATCAGCTTGACAATGATGGCCGTGCTGCTCATGGCCAAAGCGCCCGATAAGGTCACCGCGGTTTGCCATTGCATGTGCCACAGGCTGGGCGCCATGGTGGCAGCCAGCAAGGACGTAAGGGTGACTATGAGGATGGTCAACACCACCTGCATCAAACCCAGCCCGAACACATGCTGACGCATGGAGCGCAATTTGGGCAGATTGAATTCAAGGCCGATCACGAACATCAAGAAGACCACGCCAAACTCCGCCAGGTGCTTCACCCCCTCGGAGTTCTGCGCCAGCGCCAACGCATTGGGGCCGATCAACACACCCACCAGCAAATAACCCAGCATAGGTGGCAACTTGAGCATGCGGCAGCCCACCACACCCAACACGGCAGCCAGCAAATACATCAAGGTCAATTCGAGCGAGCTCATGCTTTCCATGTTATCAATGGACAAACAAGCCCTGCATGAGAAGGTTATCTTTTGCGCACACGCGGGTTTCGCCCGATAAAATCGGTGCATGGCATTCAATTCAGCTCAGGCCCTCCAGTTGGCCCGCGACACACTGGACATCGAAGCGCAAGCGCTGATGGGCCTCCAGTCCCGACTGGACGAGCGCTTTGCGCAAGCGGTGCAACGCATGCTGCAAGTGCAAGGCCGTGTGGTCGTGACGGGCATGGGCAAAAGCGGTCACATCGGCCGCAAGATCGCCGCCACTTTGTCTTCGACGGGCACACCCGCGATGTTCGTTCACCCCGGTGAAGCCAGTCACGGTGACCTGGGCATGATCAAATCGATTGACGTGGTGCTGGCCATCTCCAACAGTGGCGAGAGCGACGAGTTGGTCGCCATCCTGCCCATGCTCAAACGCCAGGGTGTGCCCTTGATCGCCATGACCGGCGGTTTGCAATCGACCCTCGCGCAACATGCCGATGTGGTCTTGGACAGCAGCGTCGACAAAGAAGCCTGCCCCCTCAACCTCGCGCCCACCGCCAGCACCACGGCCCAACTGGCTTTAGGTGACGCCTTGGCCGTGGCTTTGCTCGATGCACGTGGCTTCAAGGCCGAAGACTTTGCCCGCTCGCACCCCGGCGGCTCATTGGGTCGGCGCCTGCTCACGCATGTGAGCGATGTGATGCGCTCGGGCCACCAGGTGCCACAGGTCTCGCCCGAGGCCAGCTTGACCGAACTCATGCGCGAGATGAGCCACAAAGGTCTGGGAGCTTCAGCCATCGTGGATACCGAAAGCAGGGTTGTGGGCATCTTCACCGACGGCGATCTGCGCCGCTTGATTGAAAAGGGTACCGACCTGCGCGACTTGCGGGCACGCGATGTGATGCACCCAGAGCCCCGGGTGGTCCAACCATCGGAATTGGCTGTCGTGGCCGCCGAGTTGATGGAAGCGCACCGCATCACCAGTGTGCTGGTGGTGGATGAAGCCGGTTGCCTGTGCGGCGCCCTCAATAGCAACGACTTGATGCGTGCCAAGGTCATCTGAGCCATGACCCATCCCGATTTGAAACCGGCCTTGCATTACCCGCCCGAGTTGCTGCTGCAAGCTCAAGGCATTCGCGTCGCATTCTTGGATGTAGACGGCGTACTGACCGATGGCGGCTTGTATTTCTCCGAGCATGGTGAAACACTCAAACGCTTCAATACGCTGGATGGCCACGGCCTCAAATTGCTGATGCAAGCAGGCATCACGCCGGTGGTCATCACCGGACGCGATTCTTTGCCTTTGCGCAAACGCCTCGCTGCCTTGGGCGTGACACATGCCACCTTCGGCACCGAAGACAAACTGCCAGCTGCTCAAGAACATTTGCGCCGCTTGGGCCTGGATTGGTCACAAGCGGCCGCCATGGGTGACGATTGGCCCGATTTGCCGGTGATGCAACACGCCGCCTTTGCCTGTGCGCCACCCAACGCCCATGCGCAAGCCTTGGCCATGGCCCACCATGTGACCGCACAGCGTGGCGGTGAGGGCGCGGCCCGCGCATTTTGCGATCTGTTGCTGGTGGCCGGTGGGCACTATGCCCGCTTGCTGTCGCAGCAAACATCCTGAACCACCATGCCCTTGTTTGCCCTGCTGCGCACTGGCTTTGACCGGCTCACACTCTACCTGCCAGCTTTGGTGTTGAGTCTCTTTGCCTTGGGCTCCTTTTGGCTGGTGCGCAGCGTGCCGGACCTGCAGACCCCGACAGCAAACAAAGCCATTCGCAAAGACCCCGATTACTACCTGCATGGTTTTTCGGTCAAATCCTTCGATGCCTCGGGTCGACTGACACGTGAGCTTCAAGGTGCCCATGCCCGGCACTATCCGGACAAGGATGTGTTGGAAATCGATGCCGTACAAATCCATGTCATGAATGACGAGGGTCAGCGCATGGTGGCCCGCGCCGACCATGCGCTGGCCGAAGGCGAGTCCACGCACCCTGACCCCGAGATCATCCTGACCGGTCGGGCTCAAGTGATCCGCGATCGCGTCCAAGGAGCAGAGGCCACCGAATTGCGCAGTGACAAAATCACCGCTTTCACCCAAAGCCATCGTGTGATTTCTGATTCGCCCGTGGAATTCATTCGGGGCAAAGACCACTTCACCGCCAACACCATGGACTTGAATGGCGACAGCGGCATCTACCAACTGCAAGGACGGGTTCAGGGTGTGATCATGCCCGCCCGCCGCTGAACCCATGACATCACCCCTTGTTTTCATCACAGGCTCCTCCAGCGGCATCGGTCAGGCCCTGGCCTGGCGTTATCTCCAGGCCGGTTGGCGCCTGGCCCTGGTTGCTCGCCGCGCAGACGTCATGGCCGAGTGGGTGCAGGCCCAAGGCATCGCCGATGACCGTGTTCGCATTTTTGCGGCCGATGTGGCCGACAACGGCAGCATCCTGCAGGCCGCCGAGGAGTGCATGGCCACTTGGGGCTTGCCGCAGGTGGTGATCGCCAATGCAGGCATCAGCCAAGGCATGGACGCGGCTGAGCGAGAAGATCTGGCCGTTTTAGAGCGGGTCATGCGCACCAACGTGCTGGGCTTGGCAGCCACATTCCAGCCCTTCATCCGACCCATGCAAGCAGCCTCGGCCGATGGCGGGCCCTTCACGCTGGTGGGTATCGCCAGTGTCGCCGGCATCCGCGGCCTGCCAGGTCATGCAGCTTACTGCGCCAGCAAATCCGCGGTCATCACTTACTGCGAGAGCTTGCGTGGGGAACTGCGTGGGCCTCAGGGTGTGCGCGTGGTCACCATCGCGCCGGGGTATATCGCCACGCCTTTGACGCGCAAAAACAAATACCCCATGCCGTTTTTGATGTCGGCCTCAGACTTTGCCGATCGTGCTTTCCAGTGCATTGAAGCGGGCAGCACCTATGCCGTGATTCCATGGCCAATGGGCGTCGTGGCCAAATTGTTGCGCCTGCTGCCCAACGCATGGTTTGACCGCATCATGCAAGGCCAACCGCGCAAGCACCGCGAGCCTCACTGACCGCCCATGAAAAAAGCCCTGCATTGCAGGGCTTTTGTGCGTCAAGCGTTCAGGCTTGGGGCTGATCAGTAGCTGCTACCGCCGCCGCCGTAACCGCCACCGCCGCCTTCACGACGACCGCCGCCGCCACCGCCACGTGGGCCGGAACCGTAGGGGCTGCGGAAACCGCTCTCGCCACCACCGCCGCCGCCTTCGCGACGACCGCCGCCACCGCCACCGCCACCGCCGTAGCCACCGCCGCCACCGCCGCCGTAACCACCGCCGCCGCCACCACCGTAACCGCCGCCGCCGCCTTCACGACGACCGCCGCCACCGAAGCCACCACTGCGTGGAGGACGATCTTCCATCGGACGGGCTTCGTTCACGACGATGCTGCGGCCGCCCAAAGGCTGACCGTTCATGCCGTTGACCGCTGCTGCGGCTTCTTCGTCAGTGCCCATTTCCACAAAGCCGAAGCCTTTGGAACGACCTGTATCGCGCTCCATCATGACTTTGGCGCTGGTCACGGCACCGAACTGGCCGAAAGCCTGTTCCAAATCGCCATCACGAACCGAGTACGGCAGGTTGCCGACGTAAAGTTTTTTGCCCATTGAAAGGGACTCCTCAAAACACAGAAACAAAAGCGATGGAGTCCT
>CANGKR010000006.1 GCA_947454355.1 Comamonadaceae bacterium | reverse complement strand
GTCGGGCACGCCCAACACCGAGATTTTGGCTTCGTCGCGGTTGAACGCGATACCGGAAACAATGGCTTGTTCCATTTGTTCATCTTCCTCAAAAGTAATCAATGTGCCTGATTTGGCCTCTTCATGGATATCAATGTCCCAAGGCGTGAAGCTCGAAAGCACACGCATGGGCACTTTGTATTTGCCAGCAAATTCGACCGAGCGAATCTGCAGAACCTTGGAGCCCATGGACGCCATCTCCAGCATTTCCTCAAAGCTCACAGTGAGCAAACGACGCGCCTCAGGCACCACACGTGGATCGGTGGTGTAGACGCCATCCACATCGGTATAGATCAGGCATTCATCCGCCTTCAAGGCCGCAGCTACGGCCACGGCTGAGGTGTCTGAACCGCCACGCCCCAGTGTCGTGATGTTGCCCTGATCGTCCACGCCCTGAAAGCCAGTGACGATGACCACTTTGCCTGCATTCAGGTCGGCGCGGACACGCACGTCATCAATCGACTCGATTCGGGCTTTGGTGTAAGCATCATTGGTTTTGATCGGCACTTGCCAACCCGCATAGCTCACCGAAGGCATGCCCTCGGCTTGCAATGCAATGGCCAACAGGGCCGAAGAAGCCTGCTCTCCGGTGGCCGCCAGCGCGTCCAACTCACGCAGATAGGCTGAATCGCTTTTGGACGGTGCCAACTCCTTGGCCAAGCCCAGCAAGCGGTTGGTTTCACCGCTCATGGCACTGGGCACCACGATCATTTGATGGCCTGCACGCGCCCATTTGGCGACGCGCTTGGCCACATTGCGTATGCGTTCGGTCGACCCCATCGAGGTGCCGCCGTATTTATGTACGATCAAAGCCATTGTGTTATCAAGCTGCAGCAAAACCTGACATTGTAATGGCTGGTGTCGCGCCTTAAACTCAATCAGGCATGCGGTTGCCAAGCCAGCGCATCCAACTGGCGCACCACAAAGCCCGAACCCACTTTCAGGTGCAGACGGTGGCCACGGGTAGTACAAGCCAAAATTTGCGGCACCAAGGCTTCCATCTGAGCTGTGCTGGGGGTGGTATGGCAGTGTTCACGCAGCCAATACCGTAAAACGTTCACCCGCCGCGAAGGACTCAAAGCTTGCAAGGGTACCAACAGCGGCGGCACCCCCGTCACAGCTAAATCCATCTGGGCCAGTTCATTCAGAGCCAATTGGGCCTCGGCGCAATGCGCTGCACTGCGCGCAAAGGTGTCGCGCCATCCTACAAAAGTGGCGTCCAGGGCGGGCAAGAACGCACGTATGCGGTTTCGGGTGTAACGCGGGTCGGCATTGCTAGGGTCTTCCACCCAACTGACACCATGTTGTTGCAGCCATGGCCGAATGACCGAAGCAGGCACTTTCAGTAAAGGTCGGTGCCACTGCAAACCCTGCCGTTGCCAAGTTCCGGGCATGCTGGCCAAGCCGGGTAAGCCCGCGCCACGCGACAAGGCCAAAAGCAAAGTTTCGACCTGGTCATCGGCATGTTGCGCCAGAGCAATGTCGGTGATGCCGTGCAACAGTGGGTCGGTTTGAATCGCTTGAACCAAGCCCGCATAACGCGCACGACGGGCGGCATCCTCAGGGCTTTGCCCCGAAGCGGCATGGGCATTTACACGAACCACCGCCAAAGGCACCGCCCATTGCGCGGCAAGATCTTGGCAATGGGCCTGAAAACTCTCGGCTGCTGCTTGCAAGCCATGGTGAATGTGGATGGCCCTGACTTGCCCCGGCCAGCGCTGAGCGCATGCCCAGAGCAATGCGGTGGAATCTGCGCCACCGCTCCAGGCAACAGCCAAGGGCAGGCGGGGCGCAAAGGCGTCTAAGGCCTGCGTGACAGACAAACTCATAGCGCCCGCCTCTGGTGTGCGGTCACGCCGATGTGAGGTTTACTTACCCGCTTTGGTGTCGGTGAAGCGGCCATAGCTGTTCAGGCGCTCGTAGCGACGCTCGATCAATTCTTTGACCTTCAAATCGGCCACTTGCCGCCAGGCTTCGGCCAGACCGCGTTTGAGGAAAGCGGCCATCTGTGCATGGTCGCGGTGCGCCCCGCCCACAGGTTCGCTGATGATTTTGTCCACCAACCCCAGCGCCTTCAAACGGTGGGCTGTGATGCCCAGCGCTTCGGCCGCCTCTTCGGCTTTGTCGGATGTTTTCCACAAGATCGACGCACAGCCTTCTGGGCTGATCACCGAATACACCGAGTACTGCAACATCAAAACTGCATCGGCCACCGAAATGGCCAAGGCTCCACCCGAACCGCCTTCACCAATGATGGTGGTGATGATGGGCACTTCGAGCTGCGCCATTTCAAAAATGTTGCGGCCAATGGCCTCGGATTGACTGCGTTCTTCAGCATCAATGCCCGGATAAGCCCCGGGCGTGTCGACAAATGTGAACACGGGCAAGTGAAATTTTTCAGCCGTCTTCATCAAACGCAAAGCTTTGCGATAGCCCTCGGGCTTGGTCATGCCGAAATTACGCAAAGTGCGCTCTTTGGTGTCGCGACCTTTTTGTTGGCCAATGACCATGCAGGCCTGCCCATTGAAGCGGGCCAGACCCCCCACGATGGACAAGTCATCCGCAAAGTGGCGGTCACCATGCATCTCCACAAAATCCGTGAAGATGTCATTGATGTAGTCGAGGGTGTAGGGGCGCTCAGGATGACGGGCAATCTTCGTGATCTGCCATGGAGTCAGGTCACTGTAAATGTCTTTGGTCAGCTGCTGGCTTTTTTTGCTCAGCTGCTCAATTTCTTCCGAAATGTCCACAGCCGACTCGGTCTGCACATAGCGCAGCTCTTCAATCTTGGCTTCGAGTTCGGCAACGGGTTGCTCAAAGTCGAGGAAGGTTCGTTTGGCCAAGGCTTACTCCAGTTTCACAATTCAATCACACTCAATACGCCACCGGGACGGGGTCGAGCGAACGCCAAATATACCAAGTTGCTACGGTGCAATAAGGCTTCCATGCTTGCGCCACATCGCGGGCATCACTGCGGCTGACGGGTTCACCCGAAAAGTAGTTTCGGCTGATGCCATTGATCAAGCCCACATCGTCCAAGGGCAAAACATTGGGCCGCATCAGGTAGAACATCAAAAACATTTCTGCCGTCCAGCGGCCAATACCGCGGATCGCCACCAACTCGTCGATGATGGCCTCGTCTTCCATCTCGGCCCACTGCTTTTCATGGACATCGCCCGATGAAAAATGCAAAGCCAGATCCACCAGATATTCGACCTTGCGCACCGACAAGCCGGCTGCACGCATGTCATCGACCTTGAGCTTGAGCACCGAAGCTGGGGTCATTTTCTTGGGCAATGCGGCAAATCGGTCCCACACGGTTTGTGCCGCCTTGACCGAAATTTGCTGGCCCACAATGCTACGGGCCAGAGTCACGAAAGCATCGCCGCGCGATTGCAGGCATGCGTCACCAAACTGGGGAATCAACCGTTTCATCACCCGATCTTTTTTGACCAGATGCTGGCAGGCCTGTGCCCAGTAGTCGGGCGTCACAACCAGGGGCGTGGCCGCTTTCACTGCGCAGCTTCCCAAGTGGTACCCGATGCACTGTCTTTGAGCACGATGCCTTGCGCCAGCAGTTCCTGGCGGATGCGATCGGCCTCAGCAAAATTCTTCGCCAGCTTGGCTTGTGCACGGGCATGAATCTTCAATTGGATCGCAGCGTCATCAAGTTGAGTGCCCGCTTGCAAAAAGCTCTGCGGCTCGGCTTGCAACAGACCCAGCACCCCACCCAAGGATTTGAGCAGGCCTGCCAACTCAGAAGATTGACTGCGGTTGACCTCGCTGGCCAGATCGAACAAAACCGCAATGGCTTCAGGCGTGCCAAAGTCTTCGTTCATCGCCGCTTGGAATCTGGCGGCATAGGGGTTGGCCCAATCCAAAGAAACCTCAGCAGGGGCGACCGTATGCAAGGCGGTGTAAAGACGCTTCAAGGCACCGCGGGCATCGTCCAGATGCACGTCTGAATAGTTCAAGGGGCTGCGGTAATGGCTGCGCACCACAAAAAAGCGAACCGTTTCCGCGTCATAAGCCTGCAGCACTTCACGGATGGTGAAAAAGTTGCCCAGGCTCTTGGACATCTTTTCGTTGTCAATGTTGACAAACCCATTGTGCATCCAGACATTCGCCAAGGTCTTGCCGCTGGCGCCTTCGGATTGGGCGATCTCGTTTTCATGATGGGGAAAAGGCAAATCCGCGCCGCCACCATGAATATCGAAAGTTTCGCCCAGCAATTCGCAACTCATGGCCGAGCACTCAATGTGCCAGCCCGGGCGACCGATGCCAAAGGGGCTGGCCCATTTGACGTCTTCGGGTTCGCTGTCTTTGGCGGACTTCCACAGGACAAAATCCAGCGGGTCTTCTTTGCCACCTGCTTCTTGGCTGACGGCCACCCGCTCTCCAGCATTCAATTCATCAAGAGACTTGCCAGACAACTTGCCGTAGCCCGGGAACTTGCGTACTGCAAAGTTCACATCGCCATTACCTGCGCGGTAAGCCAGGCCTTTTTGCTCCAGCTTGCCAATGATGGACAGCATTTGCGGCACATAGTCAGTGGCCCGGGGTTCGAATTCAGGTCGCTGCACGCCCAGAGCGTCGGCATCTTGGTGTAAGGCGTCGATCATGCGATCGGTCAGGCTGCGAATGGATTCCTGGTTTTCGACAGCGCGTTTGATGATCTTGTCGTCAATGTCGGTCACATTGCGCACATAAGTGACCTTCAAACCCGTGGCCCTGAGCCAGCGCTGAACCACATCGAAAGCCAACATGGATCGAGCGTGCCCCAAATGGCACAGGTCATACACCGTCATGCCACACACGTACATGCGCACATGACCGGGCTGGGCTGGGGTGAAATCGACCAAGTCACGCGACAGCGTGTTGTAAATGCGCAAGCTCATGAAAACTCAAAACCATCGACCAGGAATGAAACGCGAGGGCTGATCCCGCCCTCCGCTACAATTTCCCTCAGTATAAGGCCCTGAACTGAGCATGCACCTTACCTTTTCGCGTTTGGCCCCTGGGCATAAGACGCTCCCACTCGGATGGCCATGCCTTCGGCGTGCAGGGGTGCTCGCTCTTTTGGCCTGGGCAGGTTGGGCTTGGGCGGATGTCTACAGCGAAGTGAATGACAAAATCACCGCAGGGCAATTCCCTGCGGCGCAAGCCTTGATATCGCGGCATTTGGAAAAGCAACCCACCGACCCGCAAATGCGCCTGATGCAAAGCCAAATCCAACGTGCCCAAGGTGAGACTGCCAAGGCCCAAGCGACGCTGGAAGCCCTGACGCAAGAATTTCCTGAGTTGCCTGAGCCGTACAACAATCTGGCAGTGATCTATGCTGGCCAACAACGCTACGACACTGCCCTGATCGCATTGAACCAAGCCGTTCGTGCCAGACCCGACTATGTGCTGGCCCTCGAAAATTTGGGCGATGTCCATGTGGCCTTGGCCCGCCAGTCATACAGGCAAGCCCAAGCTGTATCCCCTCTCAGCCCCTTGGTGTCCTTGCGTTTGGACTCCAAAATCCAATTACTGGGGCCCGTGCTCCAAACTGCCAAACCATGAACATTGCCCGCTTCTTACTGACCGCCTTGCTGTCCTTGGCCTCCCTGCACGTCTGCGCACAGGATGCAGTCCGCGTTCAAATCGCCACCTCCGAAGGTGACATCGTGGCCGAGTTGTACCCGACCAAAGCCCCCAAAACTGTGGCCAATTTTTTGCAATATGTCAAAGACAAGCACTACGAAGGCACGGTGTTTCACCGCGTGATCAGCAACTTCATGGTGCAAGGTGGTGGCTATGACCTGCAGTTCAAGGAACGCAAAACCCGTCCCCCCGTGCCGCATGAGGGCCGCGAAAGTCTGGCCGCTGGCCTGAAAAACCAAATTGGCACCCTGGCGATGGCACGCACCAATGACCCTCAGTCGGCCACTGCCCAATTTTTCATCAATGTCGCTGACAACGCCTTCTTGGACCCCACCTTGATCCCCGATGGTGACCCCGTCAAACGCTTTGAATACCAAGGCCGGGTCTACGACAACGTGCCCCGCGCCAACTTGCTCAATGCCCCACAGCTTTTCGATTATACCGTTTTTGGCAAAGTGGTCTCCGGCATGGACGTAGTACAAAAAATCAAAGCCACCCCGACCGGTCCTGGCGGCCCTTTCCCCTCCGACGTCCCGAAAACGGCGGTCATCATCAACTCCATCACTCTTTTGAAAACACCATGAGCAATCCTCAAGTCGAACTCCACATTGCAGGTCTTGGCGTCATCACCATTGAATTGGACGCCGAGAAAGCCCCCAAAAGCGTGGCCAATTTCTTGAGCTATGTGGAAAAAGGACATTACAACAACACGATCTTCCACCGTGTGATCCCAGGTTTCATGGTTCAAGGCGGCGGTTTTGAGCCCGGCATGACCCAAAAGCCTACCGACGCTCCGATCGACAACGAAGCCAACAATGGCTTGAAGAACAACAACTACACCTTGGCCATGGCCCGCACACAAGCGCCCCACTCGGCCACAGCGCAGTTCTTCATCAACGTGTCAGACAACGACTTTTTGAATCACACCGCCCCTTCCCTGCAAGGCTGGGGTTATGCCGTTTTCGGCAAAGTGATCAAGGGAACCGATATCGTCGACCAAATCAAGGAAGTGCCGACCGGCCGCAAAGGCTTCCATGACGATGTGCCCAAGGAAGACGTGATCATCCAAAAGGCCGTGGCCCTCTGAACTCTGCCCGATGAGTTTGCCCGCCGCGTCCCAGTTGCAGGCGCCTGCACACTGGCGCTCGGTGGACTTGATCTCCGACCTGCATCTGCAAGCCCAAGAACCAGAAACTTTCGAGGCTTGGCAGACTTACATGGACAGCACTCCCGCTGATGCGGTGCTGATCCTGGGGGATTTGTTCGAGGTCTGGGTGGGAGACGACGAAGTTCCAAGCTCCCCATTTTTGCAAGTCTGCAGGGATGTGCTTCGAAGCGCCAGCACCCGACTGCATCTGGGCATCATGCATGGCAACCGCGACTTTTTAATGGGGCCAGCCTTCATGGCTTCTTGCGGTGCACAACTGCTGCACGACCCCACCCTGCTGCGCTGGGGCCGCCACTCATGGTTGCTGAGCCATGGTGATGCGCTGTGTATCGACGACACGGACTACCAAAAGTTTCGACAACAAGTCCGCTCACCCGCATGGATGACAAGTTTTCTGGCCCAACCGTTGGCCCAGCGTCAAGCCGTGGCTCGCCAACTGCGCGAAGAAAGCAAAGCGCATCAAAGCTCCGGCATGGGCTTTGCAGATGCCGACACGGCCCTGAGCTTGTCTTGGTTGAAGTCAGCAGCTGCAAGCCACTTGATTCACGGGCACACCCACCGAGCGGCAGATCATGTGATGACTGAAGTCGGGCAAGGGCCCTGCCATCGCTCGGTGCTCAGCGACTGGGACCTGCAGACCCAACCGCCCCGTGCACAGGTCCTGCGGCTGACGGCCGATGGCCGTCAACAACGCTTACCCTTGGTAGCCTGAGCGTTGGTTTAACGCCTGAGCAGAGGCTTAAGTACGTTTTGTAAACGCCGTGCAGACGTTCCGTCATGCGGCGCCGACAACACCGCCGCCACATCCTGGCGCCACGTTTCCTGAGGCCCAGGTTGATTGCGCTGGGTCAAAAGTTGCAACTGCAAGCTGCGTCGCTCGTTCAAGAATTCAGCAGGCGTTGGCACTTCAGCGGCCATCTCCAAACGCAGCAAAGCACTTTGTGCCTGACCTTGGGGCGCTTGTGTCACCGCTTGCGCCCAGCTGGCACGGGTTGCGGCATTGACGCCCTTGCCCAAGTCTTGGGCAGTGGGCAATGCATCCGCCTGGCGGTTTTCCCAGGCAGATAACAAATGCCCAAGGGTCTCACCATGCGCTTGAAAAGCCAATTTGCGCAGAGCCATTTCGGCATGCTCCAGGGCCTCGCGCTGGGCTCGAAAAGCAGCATCGCCCAAGCGAGGTCCGCGGTCAATGCGCTCAAAACGATCACCCCGGTCACCCTGGCGGTCACCAGAGCGGGGTCCTCGATCAGAAGGCCGGCCATCGCGCGAGCCGGGTCGATCGCCGAATTTTCCGCCGCGGCCTGCGGGGGCTTGCTCGGTTTTCTTCTGGCCTGGGCGGTCATCTCCGCGCACTGCCACCACAGGCCGAGCTGGTTTGGGTGGGGTCACGGGCGGGGGGGCATCTAACGCTTCAGCAGATGCCTCGGCATCACCGGCGGGGGGCAGGTCTGAAATCACCGCGGAGGCTGCGGCTTGCTCAGCGGCCACAGCCACGGCCTGCCCGCGTAAGGCGGCATCGAGTGCTTGCATGGCAGCGCGAATCAGGCTGGCATCGCCACTCGCATTGGCTGCTTCCAGAGCCTTTGAGGCCTCCAGCACAGCGCGGTCATGGGCACTCATTTGTGACGCCACTTGTTCGCGCTCAGTGGTTTTGCGTTGGAACGCTTGGTCAATCGGCAGGCGGAAGGACTCCCAAAGTTTTTGCTCGAGCTTGCGATCCAAGGGCACCGCTTGCGCTTCAGCTTGCCAGCGCTGCTGCAATGCTTTGACCGCATCGATCCGTAAACCATTTGCTGCGCCCAAGGCCTCGGCTTCTGCAATCAAGTCATGGCGACGGCCCATGCTGGCTTTTTGAGCGGCTTCCAATGGTGCAGCCGCTTCATGAATGGTTTTCTTCCAAAGCGGTTGCAATTCGGCAAACGCTTTTTCGCTCAGATGGCCCGCGTTGCGCCAGCGATCAGCAAACTGGTTCAGACTGCGGATGTGCAGTTTCCAGTCGGCATTCTCGGCATGCGCCTGGCCCCAAGCCCGCAACTCCTCCAACAGCGCCTGACGAAGGCCGCGTTGTTCAGCCGCCTCGTGCTTGATTTTGTCCAGCCAAGCCTGAACGACTTGGTAGGCCTCATTGCAGGCTGCGTCAAAGCGCTTCCACAAACCATGATTAGGCATACCGCCTTGATCGGTTTGCTTCCACTGCTCACGCAACTGG
This sequence comes from Comamonadaceae bacterium, assembly GCA_947454355.1. Lineage (GTDB taxonomy): Bacteria > Pseudomonadota > Gammaproteobacteria > Burkholderiales > Burkholderiaceae_C > Limnohabitans_A. Next base: position 28,810 of record CANGKR010000006.1, on the reverse strand, counting down.
CGCAGGGTTTCCTGCATCTTGCGGCCACCCATGGCAGGCACTTTGGCTGCTGGGGCCGCAACAGGTGTGTCTTGGGGCACATCTGCTGCCAGATCGGTCGCGGGTTCAGTTGAAGCTTCTGCTGCGGCCTCAGCTGATGCTTCAGACTCAGGTTTGGCCGGGGGTTGACGCACCGCCACCGGTTTGAACAGGGCTTCAGCCTTGTTGACCAATTCCATGCGCAGTTGATCCGCACGCCAGCGTTGCCAACCTTCGAGCTCGCCAGCGGCCGTCAAAGCGGCATGCACGCGTGCGTCCAAGGCGGTATCCAGATGGCGGCCATGGTCTTTCAGCACAGCCCGCAAGGACAGGGCTGCGCCAGCGGTGGCTTTGCCATGGCCTTCGGCGATTTCGGTTTCCACCGCGGTCAACACGGCCAACACCGCTTGTGTGGCCTGCTCACGCAGGGCCAGTCGCTGGGCGGGATCCAATTTGGGTTTAGCGGCTTTGGCGGGCTTGTCCGTTTCAGGGGTGGGCGAGACTTCACCGCGCAAGCCGCGCAATTCTTCGGCCCACACCGGCACTGGGGGCAAAGGGGCCGCGGCATCGGCATGGGCCGCCACAGCCTGTGTCAGGGCAGCATCAAAGGCATCCCAGACGCCCTGCAATTGCTGGCGCGATGCATCCAGCTGAGTGGGGTACTTCATGTCCACACTCGGCCAGCCGACTTGGGTGGTCAAATTCTGGGCCTGCTGCTGCCATTGCGCCACGTCGGCTTGCAAGGTGCTTTGTGCGGCTTGGGCCTCTTTCCAGCTTTTGGTTGACAGCACTTCAATGCGCTGCGCCAAGAGCACGGCAGCCTCACGTTGCACCATGACTTGGTGCTGAAGATCTTCCACGGTCTTCACCACTTCGGCCAATTGGCCCTTCAGGCCCGCAAGCGGTTCCCGCGAAAGTGGCGCACCCGCTTTGGCTGCATCTCGCTGCCAGGCCAGAGCGTCGGCAATGTTCAACCTGGGACTGCTCAACAATTGCTCAGCACGGTCAGCCCATTCGGCCGCCAATGCGTCTTGACCACGGGCCTTTTTGAGTTCATCCAACTTTTCGCGCAAGACTTTGGCTGCGCCTTTGTCGCGCGAAGACAGCTCCTTGAAGACATCCTGCAATTGCTCAGGGGTGGGCTCCGTGAGCATCCATTCACGCAAACGGGCCGTGCGCTCTCCGGAGGTGGGAGCAGAAAACACGCCGCCGGTCAGGGCGTCTAAACCGGCGAGATCTAAAGTCTTGGGAGATGCTGGGTTCACTGTGTCGAACTGAAAAAATAAACAAGCTCTATTTTCACCCTTATTTGCTTGGCTTTCGGTTCTGACGCCCAGATGTTGCCGAAAGTGGACTTTTTATGGAGAAATTCATCGGTGCCAAGGTTTAAATGGACCTGATCTTTTGCAACTTTAATGCATAAAGAATTTGATTGATATGCTTTTAAAGCCATGAAGAGTTCTCTACAATTTGCAACATCTCCTCAACTCGGAAGTTCCAGCCCTCGCAGAATTGGTCTGACCACTGCTTGCCGGCATCGTCACTGTGGCACCGTGACACTTCCAATCCAACATGTTATTGCTTCTAAACATCTTGCACGCGGTGCGCGTGATTCTTTCCGATGCCAAAGACGGCTTCGTGGAAATCAGCCGCAATGGTTTGGCTTTGGTGGGCTTGGTGGTCGTCACGATCGCATTGATCCTTTCGGCCCGCCCCGAATTGCAAGAAAGAGCCACCGCCCGTGTGCTGGGCTGGTTGGAGTCCCGTCAGTTGGCCGCCGTGTGGTCACCCACATCAGGCTATGCAGCTTTGGAACGCACCACGGCCGGGGACCCGCTGGACTTGCCGGCCGAGCAAGCCTCTGTCACTTACTGGCTCAGCCGGAAATACAGTATCTCACCCGAACCGATGAGCGTGTTGGTGGCTGAAGCCTTTCAATTGGGCGAGAGGGCTCAGATCGCTCCGACCCTGATTTTGGCGATCGTGGCCATAGAGTCCAATTTCAACCCCTATGCCCAAAGCGCGGTGGGCGGTCAGGGCCTGATGCAAATCTTGCCGCATGAACAATCAGACAAGCTCGAATCTTTGGGTGGGCCCATGGCCACCTTCGACCCCTTGAGCAATCTGCGTGTGGGTGTTCGCGTCTTGCACGAGCTCGTAATGCAAAACGGCTCGATCGACGCTGGCTTGGCAGCTTATGCCGAAGCCACCAAAAGCCGTGAAAGCAATTACCTTGAACGCGTTTTGCAAGAGGAACAGCGCTTGTCCCGCATCACCCAATCGTTGCGTCAAGCCCGCAGGCAAGATGCAACCCTGCGGCAAATGCGCGGTACGGCGCCCGCCAAATCCGACGCCATTTCGCTCTGAAACGGCTTCATCAGGGCGCGGTCTGGGCTACACTTGATGGGTGCGCGACTGGCGATAGGGCTGGGCAAGGGCTATACAGCTCCGACCAGCTTGACGTGGACCTTGACGACCTTTGCTCGTCACATTACCACTGGGGAGCGCACAGCCGCCCTGTGCACCCTTTCGGCACACAGTGCCGGTCTCGAGCCGTTCGCCTGGGCAGCCCTTGTCAATCCTGATTGCCAAGGTTCCATCATTTGAAGGACTGCCATGTACCACCGAAATATTCTGATCGAACAAACCGACCCCGAGATTTTTGCTGCCATCCAGGCTGAAAACGAGCGCCAGGAACACCACATTGAGCTGATCGCTAGCGAAAACTACGCTTCGCCTGCCGTCATGGCCGCTCAAGGCTCGCAGCTGACCAACAAATATGCAGAAGGCTACCCCGGCAAGCGCTACTACGGCGGTTGCGAATTTGTGGACGTGGCCGAGCAACTGGCCATTGACCGCATCAAGCAGATCTTTGGCGCCGACGCCGCCAACGTGCAGCCGCACTGCGGCGCATCGGCCAACGAAGCTGTGTTTTTGGCTTTCTTGAAACCCGGCGACACCATCATGGGCATGAGCCTGGCCGAAGGCGGTCACCTGACCCACGGCATGCCGCTGAACATGTCGGGCAAATGGTTCAACGTGGTGTCCTACGGCCTCGACAAGAACGAAGCCATCGACTACGACGCGATGGAAGCCAAGGCCCGCGAGCACAAGCCCAAGTTGATCGTCGCTGGCGCCTCGGCCTATTCCCTGCACATCGACTGGGCGCGCTTTGCCAAAGTGGCCAAAGAAGTCGGCGCAATCTTCTTGGTCGACATGGCCCACTATGCGGGTTTGATTGCCGCTGGCGTCTACCCCAACCCTGTGCCCCACGCTGACGTGGTGACCTCGACCACCCACAAGAGCCTGCGCGGCCCACGCGGCGGCATCATCTTGATGAAGGCCGAGCACGAAAAAGCCATCAACAGCGCCATCTTCCCCGGCCTGCAAGGCGGCCCGCTGATGCATGTGATCGCCGCCAAGGCCGTGGCCTTCAAAGAAGCGCTCGCACCTGAGTTCAAAGCCTACCAAGCTCAGGTGATCAAGAACGCCCAAATCGTGGCCGAGACCCTGACCCAGCGCGGCCTGCGCATCGTGAGCGGCGGCACCCAGAGCCACGTCATGCTGGTGGACCTTCGCGCCAAAGGCATCACCGGCAAGGAAGCCGAAGCCGCATTGGGCGCTGCCCACATGACGATCAACAAGAACGCGATCCCGAACGACCCTGAAAAACCTTTCGTGACCAGCGGCGTGCGTATCGGCACCCCCGCCATGACCACCCGTGGCTTCAAGGACGAGGAAGCCCGCATGACCGCCCACCTGATCGCCGATGTGTTGGACAACCCCAAGGATGAAGCCAACATCGCCGCTGTGCGTGCCAAGGTGAATGCCTTGACCGCTCGTTTCCCTGTGTACAAGTGAACAGGGCTCCCGAGTGAAATGTCCCTTCTGCGGCCATAACGACACCCAGGTGGTGGAAACCCGTTTGGCCGAAGACGGGGACTTGATCCGTCGCCGCCGTCAGTGCGGCAGTTGCGAAAAACGCTTCACCACTTACGAGCGGCCTGAAGTGAACTTCCCAACCATCGTCAAGAAAGACGGTCGGCGCATCGAATATGAGCGCATCAAACTTCGCGCCAGCATGAATCTGGCTCTGCGTAAACGGCCCGTGAGTACAGAGCAAGTCGACTCGGCGATTGAGCGCATTGAAGAAAAACTCCTGGGCTTTGCCCAACGCGAAATCGCTTCTAACCGCTTGGGTGAGTTGGTCATGCGCGAATTGAAAAAACTCGACAAAGTGGCCTATGTGCGCTTTGCCAGTGTTTACCGCAGCTTTGAAGACATTGACGACTTCAAATTGCTGGTGGATGAAGTGAACAAATAAAGTTCAAGGGCAAGCGCCCCCGGTGATTTTTTCTAACCGGGGCTTGCCCACTGCATTGATGACCAAGTCCCATACTTGGGATGACTGTTCACTGGCCGTGCAAAGAGTGATGGTCCCCGCCTGAAAAGCCCCCGAAACATACAAACTGCGGCCAGTGGGCGCATAAGACACATAACGCGACACAGGGCTGTTGCCACTTGCTTTGATCGTAGGGGGCATGGCGGCATGCACTTGAATCAAAGGCTCCGAATCAGCGCGAATGGCATTGCCATCGACATCTTCAAAGATCAACCAGCCCTTATCCCAATCAGCTTTACCGAGGCAATGCATGCCGTCGCTGGACACACAAGCGGTCACCCGCACCCCACGCTTGATCGCTTCGCTGCGGGCCAGAAACAATCCAGCCCACAAATCTTCAGCTTGTGATTGCAATCGGATTTTTTGCAATACAGGCTTGAAAGATCCCATGCCCATACCCATCAAGAGCGCCAACATCAGTAAAGCGATCAGCAATTCCAACAACGTCATGCCAGACTCAGCTTGAGCCATCTGTTCCTCCCTGGTTTTTTTCAGCATTAGGCCGCGAACGATGGGTCTTGCCAAGTACGCATTCCCAAAGCAAAATTTCAAAAAAATGCAGGGAGACACTCATGGACACCATCAGCCACCGCCAAGGTGGAGGATTCACTTTGATCGAGCTGATGTTGGTATTGGCCATCACCGGCATCTTGGCTTCGATGGCGCTGCCTTCGTACCAAGCGCACATCCGTAAGGCACGGCGTATGGATGCGCAAGCGGGCTTGCAGCGCATCCAAATGGAGCAAACCCGTTGGCGGGCCTATCACGACAACTACACCTCACAGTTAACTGATCTGGGACTGCAGTCCAGTTCACCCCAAAACCATTACCAACTGAACATCACCGAAGCCACCACCGATGGCTTCACCGCGCAAGCTCAAGCGTTAGGTGATCAAGCACGCGACCTGGATTGCCAGCCCATGCAATTGCGCCTACTCAACAGCACCACCATTTTGAGCAGCGCAAACGCTGGCAGTGATACCGGCAGATGCTGGAAGCAGTGAGCTGGTCATGAATCAACGCGGCGAAAGCATGGTCAGTGTGCTGGTGGGCTTGGCCATCGGTCTCTTGGTGTTGGCAGGCGCAGTGAATGTGTGGATCAACACCTTGCAGGGTCAGCGAGCCGTGTTGAAGGACAGCCATTTACAGCAAGACTTGCGCTCGGCGACGGCGCTGATGGCGCAAGAAATCCGTAAAGCGCACTACGCCAACGCGGCTTGGCGCAGTCGCACTTCAGCCCAATGCGCTGACCAGTTCTGTGGTGGCGCTGAAGACTTCACTGTATCTAAGACCCAAATCGAATTCAGTTGGGACCGGGACGACGATGGCCTCAAAGACAACAACGAATGCTCAGGCTTTCAGCTCAAGTCCAACGAGCTGCGAGCCAAAACCGCCTGCAGCCCGGCGGTCTGGACAGCCATCACCGATGCAGGCAGCATCAAAGTTACGACCTTGCAGTTCACTTCGCATTGCCATCTGCACCAAGGTAGCCTGAGGCGGCAGATTGACGTCCTCATCACTGCCTCATTGCCCAACGATGCGTCTACTCTCTTCACGCACACCCAAAGCATCGCCCTGCTCAATCCCATTCCGGCCACCAGCTTGCCAGCAGATTGCTCATGAAACATAGAGGCGCAATCACCTTGCTGATGGTTACGGTGTTGGTGGTATTGGCCAGCATGACGGGCTTATTCACCGCTCGCTCGGTCCTGTCAGAGCGTTGGGGCAACAACAACAGCTTGTGGGCTGCGCAAGCTCAACTTACTGCCCAAGCGGCCTTGGAGACAGCCTTGGCCCAGATCGAACAAACCAATGTCCAAACGTTTTGGGCAGGACATGATGCAGCGCAATGCCTCCCCGGGTATACAGGCCTCCAGTGGCAATGCCGAGATTTGACGCTCGATCCTTGGGACACGCAAGGCCACACGGTGCAAGTAAGGGTGATGCGCGACCTGATCCAAGCGCCACATGTGGCACTGGTGCATGCCCAGGCGCAGCACGCCGGACAGCACAGTTCGGCGCATGCACAGCAAAGTCTGTACCTGCCTCTGACTGGACCCATCGGTTCGGCCAGCAAAATCACACCTCTGCTGACACAAGGCTGTGTCAGCGAGGCGATCCCAGGCAGCACCCGACTGTGCGCTGCTCACTCCAACGCCAATTCCATCGCCACTTGCAGCGGCACCGCACTGCAAAGCCTTTACGTACCTGACTTGGATGGCAACGGCCTCATCTCTTTGGCAGAGCAGAAAGCTTGCATGCGGGTGGACGCCTCCAGCCTGCAAGGCGGCGCTGTTGTGACGCCCAGCCAAGCCACAGCAGCACCCAACCCGACGGCTTGCGACTCGTCCGTGTGGAGTTTGTTATTCGGATCGACAACGCCAACGCAGATAAAAGCCATCTCAGCCGCCCAAGCTCTCAAAGGCTTGAGTGCCAGCACCCAACCGGCCCGCTCGGTGTACTGGGTCGACAGCCCTGCCGATTGGACGCAAAACGTGGGTACTGCATCCGCGCCGGTGCTGCTGGTGTTTTCGGCCACTGCCTGTGCAAGTCAATGCCCCAAAATCAGCGCACAGGTGGTGGGCACGGTGTATCTGGACACCCAATGCCAAGACAGTCGCGCATCGCAGTGGGCAGGCCAGGTCCAAGGGCAACTGGCGGCGGCCTCAGGCCTGCCGGACTTGCAATCGGGTAGCCAGTTCAACTGGCTGAGTAACCACCGCCAAGCCTTTGATTGGCCTTGGCCAGTGCAGATCGATGCGACGCGCGTGCAGCGTGTGCGCGGCAGCTGGAAAAACGGTGGCTGACCGCGCAAACCAAAGTGGCTTCACCGTGGTGGAAGCCTTGGTTGCTGCAGCCCTCTTGGGTTTGGGCATTTCAGGTGTGACCATATTGGCACTGCTGACCTGGCAAGCCGCGGGGGCCAGCCGCCAACAGGCCACCGCCCTGGTTTTGGCACAAAACTCCATCGAATGTTTGCGCAGCGGCCCCAGCCTTTGCCCTGAAGCCTTGAGCGATTCAGAAACCACTCACACCCGACTCGGCACGGTCTTCAAGGTGCGCAGCCTGTCCAGCACCACCGCACTGGCCAGCTTGACCGCGTGGCAAGTCACCGTCACTTGGCAGCCCACTGGCAGCACCAACAGCAACTCCATGGCCCGGGGCGCGGGTGAACTCACCCTCAATACCCGCATGGCTTCGACGCCTGATTTTGTGCGGACTTCGGGCCTGTGACTCGAGGGATGGCATAACAAGGCAAAATGCCATCCCATGAAAGTCGCTTGTGCATGATCCCCTCAAATAACGACACGCCGATGCAGCGGGCCTTGGACTTGGCCACCCAAGCCTTGTGGTTGACCTCGCCCAATCCCCGTGTCGGCTGCGTGATCATTTCGCCCCAAGGGCAGGTGCTGGGTGAAGGGCATACCCAACAAGCCGGTGGAGCGCACGCCGAGATTGTGGCCATGCAACAGGCACGTTCCCTGGGTCATTCCCTGAAGGGCTCAACAGCTTATGTGACGTTAGAGCCCTGTGCGCACCACGGCCGCACCGGGCCGTGTTGCGATGCTTTGATTCAAGCCGGCATCTCGAAACTGGTGGTGGCCGCTCAAGACCCCAACCCCTTGGTGGCAGGCCAAGGCCTGGCGCGGATGCAAGCTGCGGGCATCGAGGTAACTCACGACCCCATTGCCGCGCAGGCCTCACGGGAATTGAATCTGGGTTTCTTCAGCCGCATGCAACGCCACACGCCTTGGGTGCGCATGAAAATCGCTGCCTCAGTAGACGGCCAAACTGCCCTTGAAAACGGTCAAAGCCAATGGATTACCGGCCCACAGGCCCGCGCGGATGGCCACGCGTGGCGCGCCCGCGCCTGCGCGGTGCTGACCGGCATCGGCACTGTGCTCGAAGACAATCCCTTGCTTGACACCCGACTCGTTCAAGCCCCGCGTCAACCACATCTGGTGATCGTGGACAGTCGGATGGAAACACCATTGAACTCACGCTTATTCCAGGCGGCTCACCGGCAGGTCTGGATTTATGCGGCCCATGAAAACACAGACAAACAAGCCGCTTTGCAAGCCATGGGCGCGCAAGTACGCCTGATGCCCGGGCCTGGCGGCAAGGTAGACCTGGCAGCCATGCTGCGCGACTTGGCTGAGCGCGAGGTCAATGAAGTGCATGTCGAAGCCGGCCACAAACTCAATGGTTCCTTGGTTCGCGAAGGGCTGATTGACGAGTTCTTGCTGTACTTGGCTCCCAAATTGATCGGTCAAGGCCGGGGCATGGCGCAATTCGGGCCGCTCACCGACTTGACGGCATCTTTGCCGCTGACTTTCACAAACCATGCCATTATCGGCCCCGATTTGCGACTTTTGGCCCGCGTCACTGGGCGCGACATCTTTTAATTCAGGGTTTTGGAGCGCCTGACGCTGCAAGACCCCCTTTCCCTGCGAAAATACAGCCATGTTTACCGGAATCATCACCGGCGTGGGGCGCATCGTCGCCATTCACGACCTGGGCAGCTCTTTAGACCACGGCAAGCGCCTCACCATCGAGGCGCCGCCCGGCTACCTCGATGATGTGGGCCTGGGCGACAGCATTGCTCTGAACGGCGCCTGCATGACCGTGACCACCTTCACCCCTGCCGAGCGCCAGTTCACGATCGACATATCCGCCGAGTCGCTGGACAAAACCGCGGGCCTGGCCCAACCTGGCCCCATCAACCTCGAAAAAGCCTTGCGTGCGGGCGACCGATTGGGCGGCCACATTGTGTCTGGCCATGTCGACGGCGTGGGCCACGTCAGTCTTTTTGCGCAAGTGGGCGAAAGCTGGGAACTGCGCATCCTGGCCCCCAAAGCACTGGCCAAGTACCTGGCCTATAAAGGCTCCATCACCATCAACGGCGTGAGCCTGACGGTCAACCGGGTGACCGACCTGACCGAAGGCTGTGAAATCAGCATCAACCTGATTCCGCACACCGTACAAAACACCGCCTTGGGTGAGCTCAAAACACAAAGCCCAGTCAATCTCGAAATCGACACCGTCGCTCGGTATGTAGAACGCATGCTCAGCCACGACCCTCAACAGGAATCTGCATGAGCGCCCCTTCATTCCAACCCGTGGGCATCTCGCCCGTTGAAGACATCGTGGCCGACATGAAGGCCGGTCGCATCGTGATCTTGGTCGACGAAGAGGACCGCGAAAACGAAGGCGATCTGGTGCTGGCCTCTGACCACGTCACGCCTGAGGCCATCAATTTCATGGCCCGCTTTGGGCGTGGCTTGATTTGTCTAACGCTCACCCGTGAACGCTGCGAGTTTTTAAAGCTCCCGCCCATGGCGGCACGCAACGGTACGGTCTACAGCACGGCCTTTACTGTGTCTATCGAAGCTGCCGAGGGCGTGACCACTGGCATCTCGGCCGCAGACCGCGCCAAGACCGTGCAAGTGGCTGTTGCCAAAAACAGCCAAGCCACCGACCTGGTGCAGCCCGGCCACATCTTCCCCTTGCAAGCGGTGGATGGTGGCGTGCTCATGCGCGCAGGCCATACGGAAGCAGGATGCGATCTGGCCGCCATGGCCGGTTGCAGCCCCTCGTCGGTGATTTGCGAAATCATGAACGACGACGGCACCATGGCGCGTTTGCCCGATCTGCAATTGTTCGCCGCTGAGCACGGCCTGAAGATCGGCACCATCGCGGACCTGATCGAACACCGCAGCCGCAACGAATCGCTGGTTCAAAAAATCAGCTCACGCACCATGCAAACCGCTCATGGCGAGTTCACGGTGCATGCGTTTCGCGACCAACCCAGCCAGGCTGTGCATTTGGCCTTGGTCAAGGGCAGCTGGACGCCCGACACCGATGTGCCCGTGCGGGTGCACGAGCCCCTGTCGGTGCTGGACGCGCTGGAAGTGCACCGCTCCATGCACTCTTGGAGCTTGGACACCAGTTTGCAATACATCCATGCCCAAGGCCGTGGCGTGGCTGTGTTGCTCAACTGCGGCGAAACCGCCGAGCAGTTGATGGCGCAATTTGAAGGCCGCGCCCGCTCGGCCCAAGCACCCGAGCGCGGCAAGATGGACCTGCGCACCTACGGCGTAGGCGCCCAAATTTTGCGCGAATGCGGCGTACACAAAATGAAGCTCATGGGCCAACCCCGCCGCATGCCCAGCATGACCGGCTACGGCCTTGAAATCACCGGCTACATCCCCAAGGAATAAGCATGCAAAACGCCAACCAAGGCATCGCCCAAGAACTCGATGGCCAGTTTCTGCACATCGGCATTGTGCAAGCCCGATTCAATGAAGACGTCACCAACGCCCTGGCCGCTGCCTGCATCCAAGAGCTCGAAGCCTTGGGTGTGAGCCAGATCGACCACGTCACCGTACCCGGTGCGCTTGAAGTTCCGCTGGCCTTGCAGGCAATGGCTGAGCGGGCCGAGTACGACGCGCTGATCGCTTTAGGTTGCATCATCCGCGGTGAGACTTATCACTTTGAACTGGTGGCCAACGAGTCCGGAGCGGGCGTGACCCGCATCGGACTCGACTACAACCTGCCGATTGCCAACGCGATCTTGACCACCGAGAACATGGAACAAGCCGTGGCCCGCCAAACCGACAAAGGCCGCGATGCAGCCCGCGTTGCGGTCGAAATGGCCATGCTGCTCGAAGACCTGTCTGAGGATCTGGCTGACACGCTGGAAGACGACTTTACGCAAGGCCAGGCATGAGCGAGCAACCCGTCAAGCCCTTGGTGCGCAAGGCTTCGGCCAAATCGGCCCGCAGCCGCTCGCGGGAGTTTGCTTTGCAAGCCCTTTACCAATTTTTGGTGGGTGGCAATGAAGCTTCAGACATCGATCTGTTCACCCGCGATCTGGCAGGTTTTCACAAAGCCGACTCTGCCCACTACGACGCCCTGCTCTATGGTTGCACCGAGCAAGCTGCCGATCTGGACACCCTGATACGGCCCTTGCTGGACCGCAAGTTTGAAGAAATCTCGCCGATCGAACATGGCGTGATGTGGATCGGCGTGTATGAAATGAAACACTGCGCCGACGTGCCATGGCGCGTAGTTCTCAATGAATGCATTGAGCTGGCGAAAGAATTTGGTGGCACCGACGGCCACAAATATGTCAATGCAGTGTTGGGTGGGCTGGCCCCCAGCTTGCGTCCGCTCGAAGTTGAAGCTGACCGCAAGGCCGGTCGTGCCCGCATTTGAGCCCTATGCGCATCTCTGACCGCGCCCAGCGCATTGAGCCTTTTTATGTGATGGAGGTCGCTAAAGCCGCGCAAGCGCTGGCCCAAGAGGTGGCCCATACTGACCGGCCCATGATCTTCTTGAACATTGGCGAGCCGGACTTCACCGCCCCGCCTTCGGTGCAAGCGGCGGCCACTCGGGCGATTGCCAACGGCGCTACCCAATACACCCAGGCCTTGGGACTGCAAGCCTTGCGCGAACGAATCAGCGGCTGGTATGACAGCCGCTTTCAGGTGCAGGTGCCTGCCAACCGCATCGTGGTGACCGCAGGTGCTTCGGCTGCATTACAACTGGCTTGCCTGGCATTGATCAACAAGGGCGATGAAATACTCACCCCTGACCCCAGCTACCCCTGTAATCGACACTTTGTGAGCGCTGCAGATGGCACCGCTGTGCTGGTGCCCACCACCGCCACCGAGCGCTTTCAACTCACGGCTGACAAAGTGGCTGCCGCGTGGACGGAGCGAACCCGGGGGGTGTTGTTGGCCTCGCCGTCCAACCCGACCGGCACATCCATCCACCCCGACGAATTACGCCGCATCCATGAAGTGGTGCAGTCGCGCGGCGGTATCACCCTGATCGATGAAATTTATCTCGGTCTGAGCCATGATGACACTTTCGGGCACAGTGCTTTGGCGCTGAGCGAAGACATCGTCAGCATCAACAGTTTCAGTAAATACTTCAACATGACCGGTTGGCGTTTGGGCTGGCTGGTGGTGCCACGAGACGTAGTGCCCGCGATTGAGCGTTTGGCGCAGAACCTGTTCATTTGCCCCAGCACCATCGCCCAGCATGCAGCGCTGGCCTGTTTTGAGCCAGACACCCTGTCCATTTATGAACAACGCCGCGCAGAGTTCAAGGCCAGGCGTGACTTTTTCATTCCGGCCCTCAATGCCTTAGGCTTGATGGTGCCTGTCATGCCTGACGGTGCTTTTTACGCCTGGGCCGATTGCTCAACACTGTGTCAGCGTTTGGGCCTCAAAGACAGCTGGGACTTTGCGTTTGCCGCCATGCGCCATGCGCATGTAGCCATCACCCCAGGCCGTGACTTTGGCCATGCCGGCACGGCCAACTGTGTGCGGTTTTCAACTGCCAACTCGATGGGCGAATTGCACACCGCCATAGAGCGCCTGCGCCAATGGCTGATTGCCGAGGGAGCCCTCGATGGCCTATGAGTTCCCCATTCGCATTTACTGGGAAGACACCGATGCCGGCGGCATCGTGTTCTACGCCAATTACCTCAAGTTTTTTGAGCGCGCCCGCACCGAGTGGTTGCGCTCCTTAGGCATTGAACAGCATGCCCTCAAGGCCGAAGTGGGCGGAATGTTTGTGGTCAGCGAAACCAGCCTCAAATACCACCGCCCTGCCCTGCTCGACAACCTGCTGACCGTCACCGCTGAACTGGCCGAAGCCGGTCGGGCGACACTCACTTTGCGTCAGCAAGCCTTACTGGAAACACCAGAGCAAGCCCCGCAATTGCTGGCCGAAGGCACCATCCGCATCGGCTGGGTGGACAGCACCACACTCAAACCCGGTCGCATTCCGGCCACGATTTTGAAAGCGCTCCAACCATGAACCAAGACATGTCCATCGTTGCCCTGGTCTTGCATGCCAGCTTTGTGGTGCAAGTGGTGATGGTGATATTGCTCACCATATCCATTGCCAGTTGGTCTGCCATCATCCGCAAACTCATGGCGATCAAACGCATCAAAGAACTCAACGAGGAGTTCGAGCGCGTATTCTGGTCCGGCACCAGCTTGAACGAGCTGTTTGCAGGCGCTAACCAGAACGTCAAACTTTCCGGCCCGATGGAGCGCATTTTTGCCAGCGGCATGCGCGAGTACCAAAAGCTGCGTGAACGCCGTATTTCGGACGCAGGCACCTTGCTCGACGGCGCACGCCGTGCCATGCGTGCGAGTTTTCAGCGGGAAATGGACGTGGCCGAATCACAGTTGGCCTTTTTGGCTACCGTGGGCTCCATTTCGCCCTACATTGGTTTGTTTGGCACAGTGTGGGGGATCATGCATGCCTTCACGGGTTTGGCCAGCTTGCAGCAAGTGACATTGGCCACTGTGGCCCCCGGCATTGCCGAAGCTTTGGTGGCCACCGCCATCGGTTTGTTTGCCGCCATTCCGGCGGTGATCAGCTACAACCGTTTTGCGCACGACGTGGACCGTATTGCCATCAAACTGGAAACCTTCATTGAGGAGTTCTCCAACATTTTGCAGCGCAATTTAGGGGCACATGCCTCAACGACTTCAGCCTCCGGGCACTAGGATCTGCTCATGCCTTCAATGAGTTCACGCGGACGGGGACGCCGAACCATCAATGAAATCAATATGGTGCCTTTCATCGATGTGATGCTGGTGCTGTTGATTATTTTCATGGTCACCGCACCTATGATCACCCCGAGCATGGTGGACTTGCCCAGCATCGGCAAAGCTTCCAAACAACCGGACAAAGTGGTGCAAGTGGTCATCCAGAAAGACGACTCGATCGAACTGGTCAGCGATGGCAACACACGCCAGCAAAGCCTGGGCTCGATAGCCGGGGCAGTTAAAACTCTACTGGCCAACAGCGATTCAGCCAACTCAGCCGTGGTCATCAGCGCGGACCGCAACGTCAAATACGAAAACGTGGTCAAGGTCATGGACACTTTGCAACGCGCAGGGGTTCAACGCGTAGGCTTGTCGGTGCAACTGGCTCCCTGAAACCCTCAATGGCCAGCAACGAGCGCAACCTCTTTCAACCGCCTAAACCCGGCGGTCAAGGCCGCTCATTTGTCTTGGCCTTGCTGGCTCACGCCTTGTTGGTGGCGGCATTGACCTGGGGCATTGGCTGGAAAACGCAACCCGAGCACAACGAATCGGTCACCGCCGAGTTATGGTCTGCCCTGCCCCGCGAAGCTGCTCCGGCTCCCAAAGCCCCTGAGCCACCTGTACCTGAACCGGTCAAACCTGAGCCAGTCAAGCCTGAACCACCAAAACCACAGCCTGTCAAAGCCGAGTCCAAGCCCCCACCGCCCGATACCCGCAAACAAGAGGCCGACATCGCGCTCAAGAAAGAAAAAGCTAAGCGCGAGCAAAAACAACGCGAAGAACAATTGCGTGAAGAAAAAGTCAAACTCGAAAAGCGCCTGAAAGAAGAACAAGAGAAGAAAAAGTTAGCCGAAAAAACAAAGGCCGAAGAAAAGGCCAAGCAACAAGCTGAAGACAAAAAGCGCGCAGAAGCCAAAGCCCAAAAAGAAGCACAAAAACAAGCCGAAGAGAAAGCTGCGGAAGAAAAACGCGCAGAAGCAGATCGTCAAGCGAACATCCGCCGCATGCAAGGCATGGCAGGCGCCACCGGTGACGACAACGCCAAGGGCACTGCCCAGAAGGCCTCAGGTCCTTCAGCCAGCTTTGCCGGACGCATCAAGGCACGGATCAAGCCCAACATCACCTTCAACGACGACGTAGACGGCAACCCCCGCGCTGAAGTGGAAGTGCGAGTGGCACCGGACGGCACCATCCTCAGTCGCAAACTCATACAAGCCAGCGGCAACAAGGCTTGGGACGACGCTGTGCTCAAAGCCATCGACAAGACCGAAACCCTGCCACGCGATACCGATGGCCGAGTTCAACCTGTGATGGTGATCAGCTTCAAGCCGAAAGACTAAAAACGAAGTCAAAACTTGTAATTCATCCCCAAGCTGAAGGTTCTTCCGAGCAAGCTGGCATTTTGAGAATTCACACCCCACACCGCATTGGTCAAAGAGTAGAAAGACAAAGGGGGTTGTTGGTCCAGAAGGTTGACAACCCCCCAGCGCCATTGCATCGCTTTGTTGTATTGGTAAATGCCAAATAAATCCCACGTCAAATAGACGGGTACTTGATGCCCCGCCACAGTTTCGAGTTTATTAGTGGCCAAATTGAATGCCGTAATATTCTTGTCTGTGTAGCCGCTGGTGTAGTTGGCGTTCAATTGCCAATTCATGTTCTCCCTTTCAAGGTTGAACATCAAACGACCCCGCAGTCGAGGAGTGACCTGATCGGTCACAGTCGAATAAGCCGCCAAGTCAGACACCCAGTTGGCATCGGAATTGGCTTTTTCTTTGGAATTGAGCACATACGTCGCTTGAGCACCCAGCATCACTCGCCCCCAATCCATGGGCACTCGGTAACGCATATCGAGATCCAGTCCATCTTTGAAGCTGGCACCCAAATTCTGCATTTTCAATAGCACACCTATATAGTGGAAGTTGATCGCCCCAAAATTTCGCGTGTAAGGATAAGGATCAACGATGTAAGCGGAAGCATATTTCTGTGGGTCAGCCAACACCGCATTGATACTTTCAAACTGCAAGGTATCGCGCATTTGCACACGCCAATAATCCAGCGCCAAGCTCAAATTTCGAGTCGGTGTGAACGCAATGCCCCATGTGGCCTGCGTGGATTTTTCAGGCCTTAAGTCCTTATTACCGTTAGAGAAAATTCGAATAGTGGCTCCTGCGGGGCAATCAATCATGTAACCATCGGGTGACACCAATTGCTTGATCACGGCATGCATGGCATCAGTACACGCTGCCAATGTGGTCGAGGATTGAACAAAATTGTTGTTCGCCACTTGCACTTGGCCCACCGTAGGCGCTCTGAACCCGGTACCCATGCCACCACGCAGCGCCCAGGTGTCTGATACTGCCCAGCGGGTGGCCAATTTGGCATGGGTGGTGGAACCCACGTCGCTGTAACGGTCGTTGCGCACAGAGGCAATCACATCCCAATTGAATCGCACGGGTAGTTGCAATTCAGCGTAGGAAGCGACATCACGGCGCTGGCCTTCAAAACTGGGCGTGGTCAGCGCAGCGTTGTATTGTGTATTGGCCTTTTCAGTGTGGGCCTCCAAGCCCCAACCGAGTAAGACGTCTTTGCCGTCGATTTCAAAAATCGCACGCGAAGCGCGCAACTCCGCAGCGCTGAAAGTTGTCCGCCCTTGAGCTTGTTGTTGCCAATAGCGCGAGTCCAGCAACTGCGATGTCAGTGTATTTTGGGCATCGAGAGGCTGCAAAAGCCTAGCGTCCATCAATGGATTAGAAAGACCTGTGGTCGTAATGCCCAAGCTGGCATAGCTAGCTTGCTCAATAAGTTGTGTTGCTTTTGAAGTGGCTTGGTACAGATTGAAGTTGTAGTCCCATTGCTGCCATTCGCCTCTCAACCCCACAACCGCTCGCATTTGCGATTTTTCAAATTTTTGGCGTAATGCTGGCAAATTTGGTCGCCAGTAGTAAAAACCAAAAGAAGGGTCCAAGCCGTGAGCCACCATTTCTGCGTAGCCCACAGCGCTTGGCATGTTTGTAATCCGTCCCGACCATGCAGGCCAATCATTGATGGCTAACTGCTCTTGCTGGCGACCATACAAAAACTCACCGTACAAAGTGGCCTGTTGGCTCAACCACAACTCACCAGAAGCATGAAATTTTTGGCTCTGTGTTGCCGGGTAGATGTCATAGGTTGGTAAAAGATTTTGCTTACAAGTCACATTCAGCCCTCTATAGCTCACATTAGTGTCTGTACAAGCGCCATTGAAATAGAGACCCGAAAGCGCATTTCGGGTCGTATTGGGTGAATAAATCCAAGCCGGTGACGTAAAAGGTGAAGCCTTGATACTGTCGGCTTCGTAGGATGTACCGCCCTGACTAAAGCCCACACGCGCTTGCGCTGCGAATGGTCTGGAGGCGGTGCTCAATGCATCGTATTTGTCTGCCTCAGCGCTCAAACGAATGCTGTAGCCATCTCGACTGATGAGGCCCTTGCCCCAATTCATACTGGCCACACTCCCCTGACCTGCAACGCCCTTGGGTTGGATCCGGCTGAGAGAAATCTCAGCACCATTGGTCTCGGTGCGGGTAATGATGTTGATCACCCCCGCGATCGCATCGGTTCCGTACAAAGACGACGCCCCATCACTCAGCACCTCAATGCGCTCAACTGCTGCCATGGGCAGCAAACCCAAATCCACGCTGGCACGCTCTTTGCCCGACATGTTTTGAATGCCATACGGCGCCAGGCGCTTGCCGTTGAGCAAGACCAAGGTCCCCGTGGACATGCCATGCAAAGCCGCAGAAGTGAACGCACCCTGATTCATGCCTGCTTGCGACAGGTCAAGGCCATTGAACACATTGCTCAGACTTTGCACTGCCTCGGTCACGGTTGTAAAGCCGCGTTTTTGCAACTCCTGCCGAGTGATCACCTGCACAGGCAATGCTTGCGTTTGCTCCTTGCGCAAAATGGAAGAACCTGTGATTTCAAGCTTATCCAATTGCCTGAAAGGTAACAGCGCACTTGTCACATCTACAGACGACATCGTTTGTTCGGAGACTTGATGGTGCGATTGGGCCCATGCCATTGCGGCGGGTACTGCAGCCAATCCAAACAAAGCACACACTTTGAATAAAGGCATGCAAACCCCCTAAAATGAATTAAAAACAATTCATTTTAGTCGCATTTGGGTATTTTAGAATTTCCCTTTGTGTTTTTTAGCCTTGGTTTCTGTCAAGCCCGGTTTATGCAGATTGCGGAGCAGTATCAGGCCTTCCATGATGCGTGAGCGCTTGCCAAAAAATGCATGGCTGCGAGGAATAAGTCTGAAAATTCCTCAATCGTAAGCGATGACAGCCTTGCCGCCATCGGCCTGCGCAATCCAGCTGGCCAGTGCAGCGTCCGAAGGGAAAAAACGGGCTTGATCTCCCAGTTGCACCTGAGCCTCGGCAGACACGCCATCGGCTTGACGTGACAGGCTCAAGCGCACAGGCAAGCCGCGCAGCAATTCGCCTTCGTCGGTCACAATGCGTTGGGCGGGAAATTCTTTGACCAGCCGCGCAATTTCGGGGGCGCGGCCATTCACCGCCACATTCAGGTATTTGCCAAAACGGCAACGGGCCGTGGGCAGGTCCCAGATTTGCTCCATCTTGAGCCTGAAGCCCCCGGAGAAGCGGTCAGCCTGCATTTTGGCCATGACAATGACCAATTCATCGTCCTTGAGAATGTGCCGAGTGCTGTTGATGAGATTTTCATCAGCCGTGGATTCCATGACAGCCGATTTGTCGTCGAGCTTGAAAATGGCCACTTTGCCGCGCTGGCCATTGATGATGCGGATGTCACTCACAATGCCTGCAAGCAATTGCGACTCGCGGCTGTCGATCAAGTCGTCGATTTTGCGACGGGCAAATTGACGCACTTCGCGCTCCACGGCATCAAACAGATGACCTGAGAGGTAAAAACCGACCGCGGTTTTTTCAAACGTCAACCGTTCTTTGATGCCCCAAGGCATCATCTCGACCAGGTCGGGCTCTTGCGTGCTGGAGCCATGGTCGTCGTCCCCCATCATGTCAAACAAACCGCCTTGGTTGGCATTGGCAATCGATGCGGAAGCAAATTCAAACGCCCTGTCAATTGAGGCTGACAAAGAAGCACGGTTCATGTGCAAAGTGTCGAAAGCACCGGCTTTGATCAAGGCTTCTACGGTGCGTTTGTTCAAGCGGGTGCGGTCTACGCGCAAGCAAAAATCAAACAAACTCTTAAAGGGGCCGCCCTCTTCGCGGGCTTTGACAATGGCTTCAATAGCTTGCTGTCCCGTGCCTTTGACAGCACCGAGTCCGTACCGAATGACTTTATTCGAGACCGGCTCAAAACGGTGGTGGCCACGGTTCACATCCGGCGGATCGAAAGTCAAACCAAACTTCAAGGCGTCCTCGTAAAGTACTTTGAGTTTGTCGGTGTCGTCCATTTCCACCGTCATGTTGGCGCAGAAAAACTCGGCGGTGTAATGCACCTTGAGCCAACCTGTGTGGTAAGCCAAAAGAGAATAAGCTGCAGCGTGTGACTTGTTGAAACCGTAGCCTGCAAACTTTTCCATCAAGTCAAAGACTTCGTCGGCTTTGTCTTCGGGGATGTTGTGCGTGGCCAAGGCTCCAGCACGGAACTTTTCGCGGTGCTCGGCCATTTCCTCGGCTTTTTTCTTGCCCATGGCACGGCGCAACAAGTCAGCACCGCCCAGCGAGTAGCCGCCCAAAATCTGGGCCGTCTGCATCACCTGTTCTTGGTAGACCATGATGCCGTAGGTTTCGCTGAGCATCTCGGCCACCGCAGGGTGCGGGTATTCGACTTCTTCGCGTCCGTGCTTGCGTGCCACAAAGCTAGGAATCAGGTCCATCGGGCCAGGGCGGTACAAAGCGTTCAAAGCGATGAGGTCTTCGAGGCGGCTGGGCCGGGCATCGCGCAACATGCCTTGCATGCCGCGACTTTCAAACTGAAAGACCGCCTCTGTTTTGCCATCGGCAAATAATTTGTAAGTAGCCGCATCGTCCAGCGGGATATTCTCGTAGGCGAAGTTTTCTTGGCCCTGGTGGCGCTGCATGATGAACTCACGCGCGATTTCCAAAATGGTCAAGGTTGCCAGGCCCAAAAAGTCGAACTTCACCAAGCCAATGGCTTCGACGTCGTCTTTATCGTATTGGCTCACTGCCGAGGTACTGCCAGGCTGTTGGTACAGCGGACAAAAGTCGGTGAGCTTTCCAGGCGCGATCAATACGCCGCCTGCGTGCATGCCGATGTTGCGGGTCATGCCTTCGAGTTTTTGCGCCAGCTCCAGCAGGGTTTTGACGTCTTCTTCTTTGGCCAAGCGATCAGCCAAAATCGGCTCAGCTTCGATGGCCCCGGCAATGGTTATATGCTGACCCGGCTTGTTGGGAATGAGTTTACTGATGCCGTCACAAAAGGTGTAGCTCATGTCGAGCACACGGCCTACATCGCGAATGGCGGCTCGCGCTGCCATGGTGCCGAAGGTAGCAATCTGACTGACTGCATCGCGACCGTATTTGTCTTTGACGTACTCGATCACGCGGTCGCGGTTGGTCTGGCAAAAGTCGATGTCAAAGTCGGGCATCGACACCCGCTCAGGGTTCAGGAATCGCTCAAACAGCAGGTTGTACTGCAAAGGATCGAGGTCGGTGATCTTCAAGGCATAAGCCACCAGCGAGCCCGCACCGGAACCCCGGCCTGGACCGACTGGGCATCCATGGGTTTTGGCCCATTGGATGAAGTCACCCACAATCAAAAAGTAGCCTGGGAAACCCATCTTCAAGATGGTGTTGAGCTCAAACTCCAGACGCTCCAAATACCGTGCTTGTTCGGCCTGGCGCCGGGTGGCATCAGGATAGAGGTGGAGCAAGCGTTCTTTCAGACCCTCGTGTGAGACGTGGCGGAAATAGTCGTCCACCGACATGACCACACCATCGACCGGTGGAATCGGGAAGTTCGGCAATTGCGGCTTGCCCAGAACCAGCGTGAGGTTGCAGCGTTTAGCAATCTCTAGACTGTTGGACAAGGCGCTGGGAACATCGGCAAACAGCTCGCACATTTGCGCAGCGGTTTTGAAGTACTGCTCTCCTGTGAACTTGCGCACACGCCGCTGATTACCCAGGATCTCGCCTTCGGAAATGCACACGCGTGCTTCATGGGCTTCGTAATCGTCAGGTCGCAAAAACTGCACCGGATGGGTGGCCACGACAGGTAAATTCAATCGTGCAGCCAACCGCACGGCCCCGTTGACTTGCGCCAAGTCTTCCGGACGGCCCGCGCGTTGCAATTCGAGGTAAAACCGGTGCGGAAACACTGAGGCCAATTGCAAGGCCACATCGGCGGCGCGTGCTTCATCGCCCTGCACCAAAGCCTGGCCTACGGGACCTGCTTGGGCACCTGACAAGAGAATCAAGCCCTGCGAGAGTTCTTGCAACCAAGAGAACTTGACCACGGCCTGCGCTTTGACGACGTTTTGCGTCCAGGCTCTGGCCAGCAGTTCAGAGAGATTCAAATAGCCTTGAGTGCTTTGCACCAAGACCAATACGCGCGATGTAGCGTTGGTATCCGCACCCAGGCCTTCGAGGAAAATTTCTGCGCCAATTAAGGGCTGCACGCCCTTGCCTCGGGTTTCTTTGTAAAACTTGACTGCGCCAAACAGGTTACTCAAATCCGTAATGGCCAATGCGGGCATCCCATCGGCTGCGGCCGCCTTGACCACCTCGTCGATGCGGCAAGTGGAATCGACCACAGAAAATTCAGAGTGGAGGCGAAGGTGAGCAAACATGGCTTCATTGTAGGAGCGCCACAAGGATTTACTGCCCCCAGTGCGGGGAGTTTTCTACAATAGCGGCTGTGAACTCTATTCTCAATATTTCGACTTACAAATTCGTGCCTTTGAACGACACATCGGCGCTGAAAGAACTTTTGCACGCACGGGCCGTGGCCTTGAATCTCAAAGGCACCATCTTGCTGGCAGAAGAAGGTATTAACCTGTTTTTGGCGGGTTCGGCGGGAGATGTGCGCGGCTTTATCAGCCAGTTGCATATCGATGCGCGGTTTGCCGACATCGCGCCAAAGGAAAGCTGGTCTGTTACGCAACCTTTTCGCAAGATGCTGGTCAAGGTCAAGCGAGAAATCATCCGCATGAACCACCCCACCATCCGGCCCGCCGAGGGCCGTGCGCCTGCGGTGGATGCACATACCGCCAAGCGCTGGCTGGACCAGGGGCACGATGACGAAGGCCGGCCGGTGGTCACGCTGGACACGCGCAACACCTACGAGGTGGATGAGGGCACTTTTGCAGGCGCGATCGATTGGCGCTTGAATAAGTTCACCGAATTCCCAGAGGCTGTGCAAGCCCACAAAGCCGAGTTAGCAGACAAAACAGTGATCAGCTTTTGTACGGGCGGTATTCGCTGCGAAAAAGCCGCCATCTACATGCGCGAGTCCGGCCTGCCCCATGTGTACCAGCTGGAAGGTGGCATCCTCAAATACTTTGAGGAAACTGGGGGCGCCCACTTTGACGGCGGCTGCTTTGTGTTTGACGAACGCCGAGCGCTGGCTGCTGACTTGAGCACAGTGGGCCTCAGCGAATGATGTTGAACTTAGGTGTTCTCAAAACCGCTCATCCCGCAAAACGTGAAGTACCTCTGATCGGAATTCCCGCCCATACAAAATCAACACCACCAAGGCCGTGGCAGCCATGAGGGCGTAAGGCGAAAAAAACCAAGACATGGCGGCGAATGAAAAATAGTATGCCCTCAGGCCATCGTTGAAAGTCTCAGCCGCCGCACCCACTAATGCGCCAGCGCGGTCGGCGATCGACTGGCGGTCATGCAATCCCTCTTCGAACTCTTTGGCGGGTGGCATGGCACCGATCACCAAGGCCACAAAGGTGTATTGCCGCATGGACCATGAAAAGCGGAAGAAGGCATATACAAAAATGCCCATCAACACCAAGATCTTGAATTCAAAAACGAACATTGGAGTTTGTGTGACAAAGGGGATATCCCTCACCAGCTCGGCCGCTTTGTCGAGAGTGCCCATCAATGCCAACAAGCCGCCAATGATGATGATCGTGGTAGACGAAAAGAACGAAGGTGTGTGCGACAGGTTCTGTGTGATCAAGCCATCCAGCATGCGAGGGTCGCGGCTTGTAGCTTGCAGCATCCACAATGAGCGGTAGCGATTGGTGGTGGCGATCAGCGAGCGCTCGTGCCGACCCCAGTAATTGGCAAACAAGGCGTAGCCGATCCAGAGCGCAAAAAAAATGCCCAAGGCCAGCCAATCGACCCCGGGCAAGAGTGTGATGATTTTCATACCCCCATCGTACCAAGACGCGGTACGGGGGCAGAGTCACCTCATGAAGTTCATCCGCGCAATTTTGCGGCCACAGCGGCCACGCGCTCGCCGTAGGCTTTGGCGGTGTCCAAGTCGCCTTGTGGAATGTCTTCGGCAGGGCTTGTAGGACCGACCTGGGCCATCACGCCCGAGTTGGAGCCGATGCGGTTGATGGTCCCGTCGTTCATCGAAGGCTGACCCACCCAGACCATGGCTTGTTGCATGGCCAATGTCATGAAGTATTGGATGGTTGACAACTTGTCGCCGCTGGGGCTGGCCGAGATGGTGAAGCCCCCAGCGACCTTGTCTTTCCAGGCGCTGGTGAACCAGCGCTTGGAAGTGGCGTCGGCAAACTTCTTGAACTGCCAGGAAGCCATGCCCATGTAGGTGGGCGAGCCAAAGATGATGGCGTCAGCCGCATCCAATGCGGTCCAATCGGCCTCGGTGATATTGCCGTCGGCGTCGATAGCAATCACTTGGGCATTCGCGCCTTGCGCGACGAACTGCGCCACGCGTTGTGTGTGGCCATAGCCTGAGTGGTAAATGACGATGGTTTTAGCCATAGGTGAACTCCTTGAGGGTTGTAAAAATCAGATGAAAAATGAATCTTGAAAATCAAGGCGCCAAGTCAAATACCAAAACTTCAGCGCCTTGGCCGCCTTCGAGGATGAGCGCGCTCTCGCCTTCGATCAAAGCGGCATCGCCGCCTTGCAAGATCTTGCCGTTGACTTGCAACTGACCTTGAATCAAATGGACATAGGCTTTTCGTGCCGGGTTCAGCACCAACTGAGCGGACTCGGCGCCATCGAACAGGCCCGCGTACAAAGCCGCATCAGCGCTGATCTTGACGGCATGACCTTCACCTTGGGGCGAGGCCACCAATTGCAAGTGTCCGCGCTTGGCGGTGGGCGGAATGGTTTTTTGCTCGTAACTGGGTTCAATGCCTTGCACATTGGGCTCGATCCAGATTTGCAAAAAGTGTGTGGGTTGTCCCTCGGCATGGTTGAACTCGCTGTGCATCACACCGCGGCCCGCACTCATGCGCTGAACGTCACCAGGCGGGATACCCTTGACATTGCCCATGCTGTCCTTGTGCGCCAGGTTGCCTGACAGCACGTAACTGATGATTTCCATGTCCCGGTGACCGTGGGTACCAAAGCCCGTGCCGGGGGCGATGCGGTCTTCATTGATCACACGCAAATTGCCCCAGCCCATGTGGGCCGGATCGTAATAGCCCGCAAACGAAAAACTATGGAAAGACTTGAGCCAGCCATGGTCTGCATAACCGCGGTCTCCACTTG
The DNA here is from genome assembly GCA_947454355.1 of Comamonadaceae bacterium. Taxonomy (GTDB): domain Bacteria; phylum Pseudomonadota; class Gammaproteobacteria; order Burkholderiales; family Burkholderiaceae_C; genus Limnohabitans_A. The sequence continues at coordinate 4,154 of CANGKR010000006.1, read as the reverse complement.
TACGCAATGTCAACATGTTCATCACCTTGTCGATTTCGAAGCCTGAACTGTAGGGCACCAATCTCCTCTATACATGCAGAATTTTCGCCGTCATCATTCAATAATTTTGAACTAAAATTAATCATTCATGCAAAATCCTCGCGATATTTTGACGCCCCAAGCCTTGGCCATGTTGCTGGCTATTGGCCAGACCGGCAGCTTTGCGGCGGCGGCCCGCCAATTGGGTTTAGTGCCAAGTGCGCTGACCTACCGCGTACGGCAAATTGAAGATGCTTTGGATGTACTGCTGTTCGACCGAACCGCCCGGCAAGCCCAAGCTACGGCTGCAGGGCAAGAATTGCTGCGCGAAGCCGCACGCCTCTTGAGTGATGTGGACACTGTGGCCAACCGCGTCAAAAGGGTGGCCACCGGCTGGGAAGCCGTGTTCACTGTGGCGGTCGACAGCATCGTGTCGCACACCGTGGTGATGGAACTGTGCGAAGCATTTTTGGCTGCCAAGCCGCCAACCCGGTTGCGGGTGCGGCACGAAACCCTCTCAGGCACCTTGAACGCCTTGACGTCGGGACAAGCGGACCTGGCCTTGGGCGTGTTGCTTCCAAGCAGTTGGCCTGCCGACTGCCAGCACAAGCCCTTGGGGCCGGTTGAATTTGTATTTGCCGTAGCGCCACACCATCCGCTGGCCAGTTGGCCAGAGCCTTTGAGCGAGGAGGTACTGCAGCAGCACCGTGCGGTGGCAGTGGCCGACTCGGTTCCGCGTGGCTCAGGTCTGACGATTGGTTTGCTCGGCGGGCAAGATGTGTTCACTGTACCCGACATGCCAAGCAAACTTGACGCCCAATTGCGCGGCCTGGGCGCTGGATTTTTGCCCCAAAGCATGGCTGGGCCCTACATCGATTCGGGCCGTCTGGTGGCCAAGAAAACCACGCAAGCCAGGCGTATTGGGGAAACCCACTACGTCTGGCGAAACAGCCGCAAAGCCACGCCAGGCAAGGCTTTGCAGTGGTGGCTGGCGCAATTGGAGAGCGAAACTACAAGACATGCATTGCTGCAACCCCACTATCGCGTGTAGAGTAGGCGCATGACTCAACATTTCGCCATCATCGGCGCCGGTATTGCCGGCATCACTTGTGCTCGCACCCTGGCGCAAGCCGGCCACCAGGTGACCGTGTTTGAAAAAAGCAGGGGACCCGGCGGGCGCATGAGCACCCGCACCACACCTTTTGGCGGGTTCGATCACGGCGCTCAATACTTCACGGTGCGCGACAACCGTTTTGAACAAGCCCTGCAAACCTCCCCGGGTGTGTGCAAACCCTGGAGCGCCAATGCCGTGCGTGTACTGGACGCCATGGGCCGCGTGGTCGAGGCTGCGTTGCCGCACCGCGAAATGCATTGGGTGGCCAAGCCTGGCATGAACGCCTTGGTCAAAGCTTGGGCATCGCCGCTACAAGACAGAATCCACTCAGAGACCCGGGTGATGCGCGTGGAGCGTGACGCGATCAACAAAAAACAATGGCAATTGCACACCGACGGCACCGATGGCGGCCAGCAGGTGTTTGGCGGCTTTGATGGTGTCATGCTGGCCATACCGCCCCTGCAAGCGCAAACCCTGCTGGAAAGCTCGCAACTGGCGCCAGTGTTGTCCAAAGCGCTGGGCCCGGTGCAAGTGGCGCCTTGCTGGACATTGATGGTGGCCTTTCCGCATGCAGCGCAACCCATCACTTTGGGCCCGCAATGGAATGCGGCGCGCAGCAATCACCACCGTGTGGCGTGGTTGGCCCGGGAATCATCCAAACCTGGCCGCAACCAACTCGAACGCTGGACGGTACAGGCCAGCGCGGCCTGGTCTCAAGAACACCTGGACGATGCCCCCGAGCGTGTGCAGGCCAAGCTGATCAAAGCATTTTCGGAGATCACCGGCATCAGGGCCACGCCTGCCCATGCCGATGTGCATTTGTGGCGGTACGCCAAAACACTGCGCCCCTTGGGGCAAAGCCACCTGTGGAACGCTTCGCTTCAGCTGGGTGTTTGCGGTGACTGGTGCTTGGGCCATCGGGTCGAAGACGGATTTGTCTCTGGCCTGGAACTGTCACTGGCGGTGGCTGCTGCCTCTTGAGTGTGGGCGACTCGGCGCTGGTCATCGGACGCTTTGCGCCCTCGCCTACCGGTGCATTGCACGCAGGCTCATTGGTGGCCGCTTTGGCCAGTTACTTGCACGCACGCGCCCAAGGCGGCCAGTGGTTGGTGCGCATGGAAGACGTTGACACGCCGCGATGCGTGCAGGGATCCGATGCACTGATCCTGCAGCAACTGGCTGCCTGTGGCCTGCACAGTGACGGCCAGGTGATCTACCAGTCTGAACGCCATGCACAATACCAAGCCGCGCTGGACCAATTGGTGGCTCAAGGACTGGCCTACCCCTGCGGCTGCACCCGTAAAGATATCGAAGCCACTCAAAACACCCTCAGGCACCATGCTGCAGTCTACCCGGGCACGTGCAGAGCAGGCTTAGAAGGCAAACCGGCCAGGGCCTGGCGATTGAATGTGCAGGCTGTAATTGACCGCTATCTGCTTGCCACACCGTTCACATGGGATGACGAGCGCTTAGGCGCGCAAACACAAGATGTGGCTCGTGAAGTGGGTGACTTTGTGTTGTTCAGAGCCGATGGTTTGTGGGCCTACCAACTGGCCGTGGTGGTGGATGATGCCGCACAAGGCATCACCCAGGTGGTGCGTGGAGCCGATCTGGTGGACAACACTGCACGGCAAATGCTACTGCAACTTGCTTTACAACTTCCCACACCGCGCTATCTGCACACACCCTTGGTACTGGCGGCAAATGGTGAAAAGCTCTCCAAACAGAATGGCGCTCAGGCCTTGGACTTGTCTAACCCACAAGCCGCCTTGAACGCCGCAGCCGAAGTGCTGGGCTTGCCTGCACAAGAGGACGATGCACTGAATGCATGGACACACGCCACGCGAGAGGCCTACTACAATTCGGGCTTTGCCTGACCTGCGCATGACCTCCCCCCTACCGGACACCCCTGAACCCGAAATAGCGCTGCCCCGCAAAGGCCCACCGCCAGATGTGTATCTGCGCACTGTCAAAAGTTATGTCCTGCGCGCCGGGCGAACCACCATCGGTCAAGCCAAGGCTTACGAGCAGTTCGGCCCCGCCAACTTGCTGAAATTTGCCCACCAACCGCTGGATGCAGCAACCGCATTCGGTCGCGCAGCCCCCCTGATTCTGGAAATTGGTTTTGGCATGGGCGAAGCCACAGCCCACATTGCCAGGGTGCGCCCACAAGACAATTTTTTGTGCTGCGAAGTGCACGAGGCGGGCGTCGGCGCTTTGCTCAAACGCATTGGTGAGCAAGACCTGCACAACATCCGCATCCTGCGGCACGATGCGGTCGAAGTAATCAACCATATGTTGCCCGAGGGCAGCTTGGACGGCGTGCATATTTTCTTTCCAGACCCGTGGCACAAAACCAAGCACCACAAGCGCCGCCTGATTCAACTGGCCTTGGTGAACACCTTGGCCCTGCGCCTGAAACCCGGCGGCTACTTGCATTGCGCCACCGACTGGCAACCCTACGCCGAGCAAATGCTCGAAGTCATTGGCGGAGAAGCCTTGTTGAAAAACACGGCGACCGCTGCTGACGGATACGCGGCGCAACCCGAATACCGCCCGCTCACTAAATTTGAAAACCGCGGCCTTAAACTCGGCCATGGTGTGTGGGACTTGGTCTTCCGCCGGGTGTGAGCATGATCCCGACACGCGATGGCGTTGGCCCCAGTTGCGTGTCCTTGCCTGCAGGTCCTTGGGGCCACCTGCTCGATTTCTTGCTCGAACGCATGCCCAGCATCTCGCGCGAAGAATGGTTGGACCGTTTTGCGCAAGGCTTGGTGCTGGATGAATCGGGGCACCCGTTATCAGCCCAAAAACCCTACACGCCCCATACCCGGGTGTATTACTACCGCCATATCACCCATGAACCTTTGCTGCCCGAAGCAGCCAGCATTGTGTTTGAAGACGATCATCTTTTGGTGGCCGATAAGCCGCATTTCATGCCGGTGATGCCTGCGGGTCGCTATGTGCAGCAAAGTCTACTGGTGCAACTGAAAAAACTGACCGGCGTGGACCAATTGGTGCC
>CANGKR010000005.1 GCA_947454355.1 Comamonadaceae bacterium | reverse complement strand
GTCGTAGCCCTTGGAGATGCACTTCTCCGGCGCGGTGACCATCCAGTCTTCGTGGCCGTCTTTGGGCGCGGTAAAGGGGTGGTGCACGGCGGTGTAGCGCTGGCTTTCGTCGTCATATTCAAACATCGGAAAGTCGACCACCCACATCGGAGCCCAACGGTCTTCGAACAAACCGTTTTTCTTGCCGAACTCGCTGTGGCCGATCTTGATGCGCAAGGCGCCAATGGCGTCGTTGACGATTTTTTCCTTGTCAGCGCCGAAGAAAATCAGGTCGCCGTTTTGTGCACCTGAACGCTCCAGCACCGCATTCAATGCGGCGTCGTGGATGTTCTTGACGATGGGCGACTGCAAACCGTCACGGCCCTTAGACAAGTCGTTGACGCGGATGTAGGCCAAGCCCTTGGCACCGTAGATCTTGACGAACTCGGTGTACGCGTCGATCTCGCCACGGCTGATGCCGCCGCCTTCCACAGAACCATTGGGCACGCGCAGGGCCACCACTCGGCCGCCCTTCATGTTGGCAGCGCCTGAGAACACTTTGAAGTCCACATCGCCCATGACGTCGGTCACTTCGGTGAACTGCAGTTTCACGCGCAGGTCGGGCTTGTCTGAGCCGTAGATGTGCATCGCGTCTTGATAGGTCATGACGGGGAACTCGCCCAAGTCCACACCGATGGTCTTTTGGAACACGCGCTTGATCATGCCCTGGAACATGTCGCGGATTTCTTCCTCGCTCAAAAACGAGGTTTCGATATCGATCTGGGTGAATTCAGGCTGGCGGTCAGCGCGCAAGTCTTCGTCGCGGAAGCACTTGGTGATTTGGTAGTAGCGGTCGTAGCCCGCCACCATCAACAACTGCTTGAACAGCTGGGGCGACTGGGGCAGCGCAAAGAACTGACCGTCGTGCACGCGGCTGGGCACGAGGTAGTCGCGTGCGCCTTCGGGCGTGCTCTTGGTGAGCATGGGGGTTTCGATGTCCACAAAGCCGTTTTCGTCCAGGTACTTGCGCACTTCCATCGACACTTTGTAGCGCAGCATCAGGTTGTTTTGCATGTAGGGGCGGCGCAGGTCCAGCACGCGGTGCGTCAGGCGGGTGGTTTCAGACAGGTTGTCTTCGTCGATTTGGAAGGGTGGTGTCACCGACTCGTTGAGCACGATCAGTTCGTGGCACAGCACTTCGATCTTGCCGCTCTTGAGGCCTTCGTTGGTGGTACCTTCAGGGCGAGCACGCACCACGCCTTTGATCTGCACACAAAACTCATTGCGCACGTCTTCAGCGACTTTGAACATGTCGGGGCGGTCGGGGTCGCACACCACTTGGCTTTGGCCTTCGCGATCGCGCAGGTCGATGAAGATCACGCCCCCGTGGTCACGACGACGGTTGACCCAGCCGCACAGGCTCACGCTTTGGCCGATCAGGGCTTCGGTCACCAGACCGCAGTAATGGGAACGCATGTTGGACATGTTGTAGCTCTTTCGTTATTTTTAGAAAATGTCAGTCTTTTTTCGTGGGCAAGCTGTCGGGGCCACCAGGCACTACCACGCCCATCGAGATGATGTACTTGAGCGCGTCGTCCACGCTCATCTCGAGTTCCACCACATTGGCGCGGGGCATCATCAAGAAAAAGCCAGAGGTCGGGTTGGGTGTGGTGGGCACGTACACGCTGATGTATTCGGCTTTCAGGTGCCGCGCCACTTCGCCGCCGGGCTGGCCGGTCAAAAAGGCGATGGTCCACGAATCGGCATGCGGGTACTGAACCAGCAAGGCTTTAGAAAACGCATTACCGCTGCCCGAAAACAAAGTATCGGCCACCTGCTTGACGCTGCTGTAAATCGAGCTGACCACCGGAATGCGGGTGATCAATTTGCCCCATTGACGCAGCCACCACTGGCCGAACATGTTGGCCACAAACACGCCAGTGGCAAAAATGACCACCGCCACCAAGATCACGCCCAAGCCGGGCACGTTGCGCAGGCTTTCCGCTGACACGTGGATGCCCGGAATGACTGCATCCAAGGCGCCGAGCACCGACAGGAAGATGTTGTCGAGCAAAGTGACCAACCATGTCAACACCCACACGGTGATGCCCATGGGCAACCACACCAGCAAGCCGGTGACAAAGTAATGGCGCACACGCAAGTTCATGGGGCTCGATCAGTTGTGAAAAGTGTGATGGTGGATGGCGTCAATGACAGGCGCATGAAGGCGCACAGCTGGCGGCCGAGGCCGTTGTTGTGCTGCTTGCCGAGGCGCTGGGCGTGCTGTCGCTTGAAGCAGGAGCGGCCGGCGTGGCAGCGCCAGAGTCGCCCGAAACCGCTGGTGCGGCCGTGCCACCGGAGCCACCTTTGAAGTCGGTCGCGTACCAGCCGTTGCCCTTGAGTTGAAAGCCTGCGGCGGTCAGCTGCTTTTTAAAGCTGGGCTTGCCGCACACGGGGCATTCGGTCAACGGGTCGTCGGCCATTTTTTGCAAAACGTCCTTGGCATGGCCACAGGACTCACATTTGTAAGCGTAGAGAGGCATAAGGGCGTCAGAGGTAGAACCAAAACCCTCGATTATAGGCCGCAGGGCTCAAGCAATATGGGGAACGGCGTGGTGCGGGGCCTTCTGGTTGCGAATGGCTTGCGGCAGGGTGGAGCCGACCAGCATGCCGGCCAAACTGGCCAGAACACCCGCCAATTGCGCCGGAAACGCTTCTCCGGCGGGGGTGAGCAGCAAAGTCAACCACACGGCCAGGCCGGCGGCGATGGCAAACAGAGCTCCCTGGGTGGTGGCACGCGGCCAGTACAGACCAAACACCAGGGGCACAAAGGCCCCCACCAGGGTGACCTGGTAGGCGCCTGAGACCATTTCGTAAATGCTGCTGCCCTGCATGACGATGGCATACACCAGCACCAACGCACTGAAGACCAACACCGTCACCCGCATGGCTTTGAGTTCTTGTTGGTCGCTGCTGTGGGGGTAAAACTGGCGCCAGATGTTTTCGGTGAAGGTCACGCTGGGCGCCAGCAAGGTGGCTGAAGCGCATGACTTGATGGCTGACAACAAGGCCCCGAAAAACAGCACCTGCATGACAAAGGGCATGTGTTCCATGACCAAAGTGGGCAGGACCTTTTGCGGGTCTTCTTTCATCAGGGTCAAGGCCTTCTCGGGCATGATGATCATGGCGCTGACCACCAAAAACATGGGCACAAAGGCAAACAGGATGTAAAAAATCCCGCCCAGTACCGGGCCACGGGAGGCCGCGTATTCGCTGTTGGCCGACATGACCCGCTGAAACACGTCTTGCTGCGGAATGGAGCCCAGCATCATGGTGATGGCGGCGGCGACAAAAAACACGATGTCATGGAAGTTGGGCTCGGGCCAGAACTTGAACATGTCCTGACTGACCGCCAAGGCCACCACTTTGTCCGCCCCGCCCGCTTGCTGACCGGCAAACACGGCAATGGTCGCCAGGCCCACGACCAAAATGATCATTTGCATGAAGTCGGTGACCGCGACCGACCACATGCCGCCAAACAAGGTGTAGGCCAAAATAGAGACCACGCCAATGGCCATGCCCAGCGGCATGCTGATGGCACCGCCTGACAAGAGATTGAACACCAGACCCAAGGCTGTGACCTGCGCCGACACCCAGCCCAGGTAGCTGACCATGATGATGATGGAGCACACCACCTCCACCGTGCGGCCATAGCGCTCGCGGTAGTAGTCGCTGATGGTGAGCAGGGACATTTTGTAGAGCTTGGCCGCGAAAAAGACGCCCACCAGAATCAGGCAACTGCCCGCGCCAAAAGGGTCTTCGACCACGCCATTGAGGCCACTGTTGACGAACTTGGCGGGAATGCCCAGCACAGTTTCGGAGCCGAACCAGGTGGCAAAGGTGGTGGTGACGATCATGGCCAGCGGCAGATGGCGGCCAGCGATGGCAAAGTCGGCAGAGTTCTTGACCCGCTTGGCGGCCACCAAGCCGATGGCGATGGTGATCAGCAAATAGGCAATGACCAAGGTCAACAGCACGTCAGGGCTCCTCAGGGTTCAGGCTACAACAATTCCAGATGCCACAGCAGTTGCAAAACGACCGAGGCCATCACAAAACCAATGCACAGGTACAAGATGGTTTGCAAGGTGCTGTTGGTGCGGCGCTGCTCGGCAATGAGCAGCGCTAGGTGTTTGCGGTCTTCTTGATCGGTGCGCGGCTGCTGCAAAAAGTCGTGCAACAAGCGCGGCAGTTGCGGCAGCAACTTGGCGTACTGCGGGGCTTGGTCGCGCAGTTCGAACAACAGTTTTTTAGGGCCCAGTTGATCGACCATCCATTTTTCTAAAAACGGTTTGGCGGTGTTCCACAAGTCCAATTCAGGGTCGAGCTGACGCCCGAGACCTTCGATGTTGAGTAGCGTCTTTTGCAGGAGCACCAGTTGCGGCTGGATCTCCACATGAAAGCGGCGCGAGGTCTGGAACAAACGCATCAAGACCATGCCAAGAGAAATCTCTTTGAGCGGTCGGTCGAAGTAAGGCTCACACACCGCACGGATGGCCGACTCCAGCTCATCGACCCGGGTGTTGGCGGGCACCCAGCCGGACTCGATGTGCAACTGCGCCACGCGCTTGTAGTCGCGCCGGAAAAAGGCAGTGAAGTTTTGCGCCAAGTACTCTTTGTCGTACTCGGTCAAGGTGCCCACAATGCCGAAGTCCAAAGAGATATATCGCCCAAAGGATTCAGGCGCCAGGCTGACCTGGATGTTGCCAGGGTGCATGTCGGCATGGAAAAAACCATCGCGAAACACTTGCGTGAAAAACAAGGTCACCCCGTCGCGGGCCAGCTGAGGAATGTCCACCCCGGCTTCGCGCAGACGGTCCACCTGGCTGATGGGCACGCCGATCATGCGCTCCATGACGATGACTTCGTTGTGGCAGAAGTCCCAAAACATTTCGGGGATCAGCACCAGGTTCAAGCCGCTCATGTTGCGGCGCAATTGCGCAGCGTTGGAGGCTTCGCGCACGAGGTCGAGTTCGTCGTGCAAGTACTTGTCAAACTCGGCCACCACTTCGCGGGGCTTGAGGCGTTTGCCATCGGCGCTCAGGCTCTCAACCCAGCCGGCCATCATGCGCATGAGCGAAAGGTCTTTTTCGATGACGGGCAGCATGTCGGGGCGCAGCACTTTGACAGCCACGTCCCGCTGCACGCCTTGCTTGTCTTGAATGACAGCAAAGTGCACCTGCGCGATGGACGCGCTGGCCACGGGTTGGCGGTCAAAATGCACAAAAATCTCGTCCACCGGACGGCGGAAAGCCCGCTCGATGGTGGCCACTGCCACCTCTGATGGGAAAGGCGGCACATTGTCTTGCAGTTGCGCCAGCTCATCGGCGATGTCGGTGGGCAACAAATCGCGCCGAGTAGACAGCACTTGGCCGAACTTGACAAAGATCGGACCCAAACGCTCTAAGGCTTCGCGGATGCGCTGGCCGCGCGGGGCTTTCAGGTCGCGGCCCACAGACAAGATGCGGGCCAGCACGCGCAGCCAAGGCTTTTGGAAACTGGTCAGCACCAGCTCATCGAGGCCGTAACGCAAAACGATGAACAGGATGAATCCGCCGCGAAGCATCCGGTTCATGGGGTGGCCTTTGTGGCTTCGTGGGCAGGACGTCGCCATGAGGCGGTGAATTGTTTCAAGGCCTCAACGGCTTGCCTGGCGAACTGACACACGGTGTGAGCAGCAGCGTCACCCCACAGTTTGGCAAGGTCTTCTTCGGGTTCCCAGCGCACATGGTCGATCAACCAATTGACTTCGGCGGCCAGTTGCACATCGCCTTCAATGCGCACGCCGGGCTTGTCACCGCGCAGCAAGGCGGTGGCCACATCCAGGGGGGTGGGGTCGGTCACTGTCAGTCGCAAATCAAAACCCTCGACCTGTACACGTTCGAGCAAGCCTGCAGGTGTGGGCGAGAGCTTGAGGGTGAAGGTTTGCCATTGCAGCTCGATGCGCTGGCCTTTTTGGCGAGCCAAGCGACGCGTGGCTTCGGGCTCTTGCTGGAGCACATGGTTCAAAAACAAAACCACACGGTTGAGGGTCTCGTCCACCACCCATGCGGGCGGCGTGAATGAAGCGCCAAACTGCTGCAAAGCCTGCGCCGCCAAAGAAAAAGGGGACTGTGTTGCCATAGTCCCCGATTATTCCCGAAAGCGCGGCCCTGCGGCACGCCAACGGTCTTGTTTACTGCAAGGCCTGCACGCCAGCCACCAACCAGCCGCTGCCGCCTTGGCGGGGCTTGGTCATGTTCCAGACTTCGCGGAAGGGGTTCGGGTTGGCGTGAGCTTCTTCGCGGATCATGCCGTTGAACTCCACGCTGGCCATGTAAACCTCTGGCAGTTCTTCGATGCCCAGGAGTTTGGCGTCGAGCATGAGCACTTCGGTTTTATTGGGTTGGCCCGAAGCGGTGGCTTCGCGCTCGGCCAGTTGGGCGCGGATTTCTTCGAGCATGGTGTCGGTCATCATCGAGCGCAGCATGCTGATGTCCGAGCGGTCCCAGGCGTCCTGCAAGGTCGCAAAGTTGCGCTTGGCTGCATTCAAGAAGCCTTCGGTGTCAAAGCCCGCAGGCACGCCCCAAGCTTGGCTGCCGTCCAGGGCCTGGCTGCCACCAATGGCCGAGCCGATCATGGAGCCAGTTGCCGCAGGTGCGCTGCTGTCGAAAGCGGCTGGCGCTTCCCAAGGACGAGCGGAAGCGTCGTTGCCCACTTTTTCAGGGTTGTAGTTGCGCAAGACCTCGGGAGACGTGGCACTGCTGCCCGCACCTTGGTAAGCCAAGCCGTCCGAATTTTGCTGAGCAGCGCGTGAACGCATGAACCAGCCGATCAATGCGATGGCGGCAAAGGCGATCAAAGCGAACATCAAGATGTCGCCCATGGCGCCGCCCATGCCCAGACTGTGGGCCAACCAGGCCAAGCCCAAACCGGCCGCCAGGCCACCGAGCATGGCGCCCCAAGGACGTTTAGCGGGTGCTGCAGGCGGTGGGGTGGCAGGCTTGGCCACGCCAGCGGGTGCGACCTGCTGGGTCGGTGCTGAAGGATGCGCTGCTTCGCGCTGAGTCACGTTGCCAGATTGCTGTCCCATCGAGCGGCCACCGCCCAATCGCTTGGCTTCAGCCTGCAGGCTGCCCAAGGACAACAACAACACTAACAACACACTGAATAATTTTTTCACAAGGTCTCCAAAAGAAACGTTCATGGCGGGTCAACACTTGATCCCGACGTGTAAGGCTACCACCCCTGCACTCATGTTGTGAAAATCTACATGGCCAAAACCGCTACTTTTCATAAGGCTTTTCAAGGTTTCTTGGTCAGGGTGCATACGGATCGATTCGGCCAGATAGCGGTAACTGCTGTCATCGCCCGCCACCAGCTTGCCCAAGGGCGGCAAGACATTGAAGCTGTACCAGTCATAAAACTTCTCGAGGGGTTTGGCCACTTTGGAAAACTCCAGGACCAGCAACTTGCCACCGGGTTTGAGCACACGGCACATCTCCTTAAGGGCCACGTCCTTGTGGGTCATGTTGCGCAAACCGAATGCGACGCTGACCAGGTCAAAGTGCCCGTCGGGGAATGGCAGTTTTTCAGCGTCGCACACCAAGGTGGGCAAGACCACACCCAGATTGATCAAGCGATCACGCCCAGTCGACAACATGGCCTGATTGATGTCGGTGTGCACCACCCGACCTGTGGGGCCGACTTTTTTGGCAAAGGCCAAAGCCAAGTCTCCGGTGCCGCCAGCAATGTCCAGCACCTGATCGCCTGCCTTCAAGTTGGCCACTTGCACGGTGTAGGCCTTCCAGACGCGGTGCAAACCGGCCGACATCAAGTCGTTCATCACATCGTATTTGGAGGCCACCGAATCGAACACGCCGCGCACATGCTTGGCTTTGTCGGATTCATCGACGGTCTTGAAACCGAAATGGGTTGAACTCATGCGTGGGCTTTCAAAATAGTTCAGTGGGAATGGCCGCAGTGGCTACCCGCAGCAGACAGCATGGGCGCGTCACGCTGCACGCCTGCGGCCTGCAAGCGCTCTTCGTATTGACGCCACAGGGCCTCTTGTTCGGCGCCGAGGAAGTACAGATATTCCCAAGTGAACAAACCGGAATCGTGACAGTCCGAGAAAGTGGGTTTGACCGCGTAGTGGCCCACCTGTTCGATGTCCACCACGGTGACGTCGCGCTTGCCGGTTTGCAGGACTTCTTGGCCGGGGCCGTGACCTTGGACTTCAGCCGAAGGGGAGTACACGCGCATCAGCTCAAAAGGGATGCGAAATTGCGCACCGTCAGAAAACCCGATTTCCAAAACCCGCGACTGCCCATGCACCGTCATGGATTCGGGCAGGGGACTGTCAGCTTTCAAACCAGCCATGGCTCACACCAGCACGCGTTCAATGCCACCGGCATTGACTGCGCTCACATACTCGGGCATCCAGTTTTCGCCCAAGATGTGCTTGGCCATTTCGACCACAATGTAGTCGGCCTCGAGCAGACCGTTTTGCAAGTCGTCTCCATAGCGCGACAGGCCTTGCAAACAGCTGGGGCAGCTCGTCAGGATCTTGACATTGTCCTTGGCGCCCAAGGCACCGCTGGCGCGCAAATCGGCTTCGCCCTTGCGGATCTCTTCTTCCTTGCGAAAGCGCACTTGGGTGGAAATATCGGGTCGCGTCACACCCAGGGTGCCCGACTCGCCGCAGCAGCGATCAGACTTGAGCACCTGGTCACCCAGTAAGGCCTTGACGGTCTTCATCGGGTCTTGCAGCTTCATGGGCGTGTGGCATGGGTCGTGGTACAGGTAGGCGCCCTGTGATTCGAGCTTGATGCCTTTTTCCAGCAGGTATTCGTGGATGTCCACGATGCGGCAGCCGGGGAAGATCTTGTCGAACTCATAACCCTGCAACTGGTCGTAGCAGGTTCCACAGCTCACCACCACGGTTTTGATGTCAAGGTAGTTGAGCGTATTGGCCACGCGGTGGAACAGCACACGGTTGTCGGTGATGATCTTTTCGGCTTTGTCGAACTGACCTGAGCCTTTTTGCGGGTAACCGCAGCACAGGTAACCCGGCGGCAGCACAGTTTGCACGCCCGCATGCCAGAGCATGGCTTGCGTCGCCAGGCCCACTTGGCTGAACAGACGCTCTGAGCCGCAACCAGGGAAGTAAAACACCGCCTCGGTTTCCGAGGTGGTGGCCTGCGGGTTGCGGATGATCGGCACGTAGTCGTTGTCTTCAATGTCGAGCAAGGCGCGTGCAGTCTTCTTGGGCAGGTTGCCCGGCATCTTTTTGTTGATGAAGTGAATCACCTGCTCTTTGATGGGCGCTGTGCCCACCGTGGCGGGGGGTGCACTGGTCTGCTTGCGGGCCACGCCTTTGAGCAGGCCAGCCACAAAGCGCTGGGCCTTCATGCCCACGCCCACCATGGCGGCGCGGGCCAGCTTGATGGTCTCTGGGTTGGTGGCGTTGAGCATGAACATGGCCGCAGCATTGCCGGGACGGAAGCTCTTTTGACCCATCTTGCGCAACAGGTTGCGCATGTTCATGGTCACGTCACCGAAGTCAATTTTGACCGGACAAGGCGTCAGACACTTGTGGCAGACGGTGCAGTGGTCAGCCACGTCTTCAAACTCTTGCCAGTGCTTGATCGAGACACCACGGCGGGTTTGCTCTTCGTACAGAAAAGCTTCGACCAGCAATGAGGTTGCCAAAATTTTGTTGCGCGGGCTGTAGAGCAAATTGGCGCGTGGCACATGGGTGGCGCACACGGGTTTGCATTTGCCGCAGCGCAAACAGTCCTTGACGCTGGCCGCGATGTCGCCAATGTCGGACTGCTGCATGATCAGCGATTCGTGGCCCATCAGGCCAAAGCTGGGGGTATAGGCGTTGGTCAGGTCAGCTTGGATTTCGGGGCCATCCGGGCCGGTGACGCGGCGCATCAGTTTGCCCTTGTTGAAGCGGCCTTCCGGGTCGATGCGTTGCTTGTAGTCGGCAAAGGGCTGCAGTTCGGCATCGCTCAAAAACTCGAGCTTGGTGATGCCGATGCCGTGCTCCCCCGAGATCACGCCGTCCAGGCTGCGGGCCAGCGCCATGATGCGGGTCACCGCTTCATGCGCGGTTTGCAGCATGTCGTAGTCATCGCTGTTGACCGGGATGTTGGTGTGCACATTGCCGTCGCCCGCGTGCATGTGCAGGGCCACCCACACACGGCCTTTGAGCACACGCTTGTGGATCGCAGTGCACTCGGTCAGGATGGGGGCAAAGGCTGCGCCCGAGAAAATCGCTCGCAGGGGTTCACGGATCTGGGTTTTCCAGCTGGCGCGCAAGCTGTGGTCTTGCAACTGTATGAATAAACCGTCCAGGTCGTTCAACCAGCCCAGCCAGAGGGCACGGGTTTCGCGGATCACGGTGAGGGCTTGCGCTACGCGCTCTTCAAGCAGCTCAGCGGCAGGCACGTCATTGGCGTCTTCTTGTTGACCCAGCGGCAGCTGGCCGCGGGTCAAGAAGTTTTCCAACTCCTGGCAGAGCTTGAGTTTGTTGCGCAGGCTCAGGTCGATGTTGATGTACTCGATGCCGTCGGTGTACTCGGCCATGCGCGGCAAGGGAATCACGACGTCTTCGTTGACCTTGAAGGCATTGGTGTGGCGCGAAATGGCGGCAGTCTTTTTGCGGTCCGCCCAGAATTTTTTGCGCGCCTCGGGGCTGATGGCCACAAAGCCTTCGCCACTGCGCGAATTGGCCAGACGCACGACCTCCGAGGTGACGCGGGCCACATCATCAGGGTTATCGCCTGCGATGTCGGCTAAGAGCAGCATTTTGGGGAACTGCCCGCGCTTGGACTTGGTGGTGTAACCCACGGCACGCATGTAGCGCTCGTCCAGGTGCTCCAGGCCCGCCAGCAACACGCCAGAGCGTTTTTGCTCGGCGAACATGAAGTCCTTGATCTCAACGATGCTGGGCACCGCATCTTTGGCATTGCCAAAAAACTCCATGCACACCGTGCGGGTGTGCTCGGGCATGCGGTGCAAGACCCAAGTGGCGCTGGTGATCAGGCCGTCACAGCCCTCTTTTTGCACGCCTGGCAAGCCGGCCAGGAATTTGTCGGTGACGTCTTTGCCCAGACCTTCTTTACGGAAGGTTTTGCCGGGAATGACCAAGGTTTCGGTGCGCAGCGGGGTTTTGCCGTCGGCCTTGAAATAGCGCAACTCGAAAGTGGCCACTTCGGCGTCGTGGATCTTGCCCATGTTGTGGTCCATGCGCACCACATCCAGCCATTCGGCGTCAGGGGTAACCATGCGCCAGCTGGCCAGGTTGTCCAGGGCCGTGCCCCAAAGCACGGCTTTTTTGCCCCCCGCGTTCATGGCGACGTTCCCGCCAATGCAGCTGGCCTCAGCCGAAGTCGGGTCCACTGCAAACACAAATCCCGCACGCTCAGCGGCGTCCGCCACGCGCTGGGTGACCACACCCGCTTCGGTGCGGATGGTGGGCACCGGTTGGTCCACACCGGTCAGGCTCGTGAGCGTGACTTCGCCCATGGCTTCGAGCTTTTCAGTGTTGATGACCACGCTTTTCCAGGTCAGGGGGATCGCACCCCCTGTGTAGCCCGTGCCACCCCCACGGGGGATGATGGTCAAGCCCAGCTCGATGCAGCCTTTGACCAAAAGAGCCATTTCAGCTTCGCTGTCTGGGGTCAGCACCACGAAGGGGTATTCAACGCGCCAGTCGGTGGCGTCGGTCACATGGCTGACGCGCGACAGGGCGTCGAACTTGATATTGTCTTTGGCTGTCAAGCGACCCAGCACCTTTTGGGTGTGGCGGCGCAGGATCTGCATGGCCGCGATGGCCCGGTCAAAATCCTGCAAAGTCTGCTTGGCCAGGTCCAGTAATTCACCCACCAGCGCGTCACGGGGGGCGTCGGTGTCGGGGGTGCGGCGCTTTTGCACCTCGCCCAGGCGATGGTTCAAGGCGTCCACCAGCATTTGGCGGCGACCAGGGTTGTCCAACAGGTCGTCCTGCAAATACGGATTGCGCTGCACCACCCAGATGTCGCCCAACACTTCGTAGAGCATGCGGGCCGAGCGGCCCGTGCGGCGCTCCTGGCGCAGCTGATTGAGCAAATCCCAGGCGCGGGCGCCCAACAAACGGATGACGATTTCGCGGTCCGAGAAACTGGTGTAGTTGTAAGGAATCTCGCGCAATCGGGGCGAAGACTCGTCGGCTTGCATCAGATGTTGGAGCGTATTGGGTGCGTTCATTGTGCAGACACAGGTGTGTGCCGAGGGCATAACAGTCCATTTTATCGCAGTGCAACATAACCCTATGACCCAAAGGCACGGGGCAGCATGGGTGAATCACCCCCTGTCATGCGTTTGACTTGCGTCATGGAAACCACGGATGGTCATGATAGATTCACACAGGTTTAATAAATTAGTCACACAAAGCCCTTAGGCTTCATCACATTTCACCCTCTAGGACACCCATATGAAACTGACAAGAAGACTGGCTATCGCGGTCATGGCCGCCAGCGCTTTGACGGCCCAAGCCCAAACCGAGATTCAATGGTGGCACTCCATGACCGCCGTCAACGGCGAATGGGTCAATGACCTGGCCAAGAACTTCAATGCCAGCCAAAAGGATTACAAGATCAATCCGGTCTTCAAAGGGACCTACGACGAGTCGATGACTGGTGCGGTCGCCGCCTTCCGTGCGGGGAATGCGCCACACATCTTGCAAGTTTTTGAGGTCGGTACCGCCACCATGATGGCCAGCAAGGGCGTGGTCGTGCCGGTCGGCAAGGTCATGCAAGACGCGGGTTATAAGTTCGACCCCTCGGTCTATGTACCCGCTGTGGCCGGTTACTACACAGCCCCCAATGGCCAAATGCTGTCATTCCCCTTCAACAGCTCGACCACGGTGTTTTATTTCAACAAAGACGCCTTCAAGGCTGCTGGTATTGACACCAGCAAACCGCCAGCCACCTGGCCTGAAGTGGCTTTGGCAGCTGCCAAGCTTAAAGCCAGTGGCCACAAGTGCCCGTTGACCATTGCCTGGCAAGGCTGGACCCAGCTGGAGAGCTTCTCCACTTGGCACAACACCGAGCTGGCCACACAGGGCAACGGCATGCGCGGCACCAACGCTCGCTTGGTGGCCAATTCGCCACTGCATGTGCGCCACATCGAAAACTTGGGCAACATGGCCAAGCAAGGTCTGTTCATTTACAAAGGCCGTGCCAACGTGCCTGAAGCCTCCTTTGTCTCGGGTGAGTGCGCCATGATCACCACCTCGTCAGGCTTCTACGGCAACGTGGCCAAGAACGCCAAGTTTGGGTTTGGCTTGTCCACACTGCCCTACTACCCTGATGTGGCTGGAGCGCCGCAAAACACGGTCATCGGCGGCGCGAGTCTGTGGGTGATGTCAGGAAAGAAAGCCGAAGAATACAAAGGCGTAGCTGCGTTTTTTAATTACCTCTCCAACCCCGAAGTGCAGTCGGCCAGCCACAAGCGAACCGGCTACCTGCCGATCACTATGGCCGCTTTCAAGCTGACCGAAGAATCAGGCTTTTACAAGCAAAATCCTGGTACCGACACGGCGGTCAATCAAATGATCCGCAAGACCACCGACAAGTCGCGTGGCATCCGTCTGGGTAACTACGTGCAGATCCGCACCATCGAGGACGAAGAGTTCGAACAAGTTTGGGCTGGCAAGAAAACTGCCAAAGAAGCTTTAGACAGCATCATCAAACGCGGCAACGAATTGCTCGAACGCTTTGAAAAAGCCAACAAAGGTTGATGACCTGTTTTGGCTGCTGAAAAACGAATCGTCTTTCGCTCGACCTGGCTGCCTTGGGTGCTGATTGCACCCCAGGTGGTCATCATCAGCGTTTTCTTTTTCTGGCCTGCGGGCCAGGCTTTGTTGCAATCTTTCCAGCAGTCTGACCCCTTTGGTACCTCGGTCGAGTGGGTTGGCCTGGAAAATTTCGTCAACCTCTGGAACGACGAAACCTATCTGGCCTCATTCGGCACCACCGCCATATTCTCCGGCTTGGTGGCCAGCCTGGGGATTTCCATCTCCTTGGTCTTGGCCTACTTTGCTGACCGCGTGGTGCATGGCTCGACTTTCTACCGCACCTTATTGATCTGGCCCTATGCCGTAGCGCCAGCCGTAGCGGGCGTGGTGTGGCTATTTTTGTTTTCGCCCAGCATTGGCGTGGTCTCGTATGCGCTCAACCAATGGGGCTTTGAGTGGAACGCTCTGCTCAACAGTCGACACGCGATGACGTTGGTAGTGATGGCCGCGGTTTGGAAGCAGCTGTCGTACAACTTCCTGTTTTTTTTGGCGGGACTGCAAAGCATCCCCAAATCCTTGATCGAAGCGGCAGCCATGGATGGCGCGGGGCCGTGGAAAAGATTCTGGACCATTCAGTTTCCATTGTTGTCGCCCACCAGTTTTTTCTTGCTGGTGATCAACGTGGTCTACGCGTTTTTTGACACCTTTGGCATTGTGGATGCAGCCACCAAAGGCGGACCCGGCAAGGACACAGCGATCCTGGTCTACAAGGTTTACTTTGACGGCTTCAAAGCGCTGGACCTGGGCGGCTCGGCCGCGCAATCGGTGATCCTGATGTTCATTGTGGTGGTGCTCACGGTGGTGCAGTTCCGCTTCGTTGAGAAAAAAGTGAATTACTGATGATTGAGCGCAACCGTTTTTTGGACGTGCTGTCCCATGCTGTATTGATCTTGGGTGTGATCGTGGTGGCCTTTCCGGTCTACGTGACTTTTGTGGCGTCAACCCACACCATGGATGAAGTGGTCAAGGCGCCCATGTCGCTGTGGCCTGGCTCACACCTGATAGACAACTACAAAGCCGCCTTGCTGGGCGACCGCATCGGCATGGGCTCGACTGCAGCTGTGGGCCCCATGATGGGCGTCAGCTTGATATGCGCCTTGGTCATTGCTCTGGGCAAGATTGCCATCTCGTTGTTGTCGGCTTTTGCCATCGTGTATTTCCGCTTTCCCTTTCGCATGGCGATTTTTTGGGGAATTTTCATCACCCTGATGTTGCCTGTGGAAGTGCGTATCGGCCCCACCTATAAAGTGGTATCTGACTTGGGCATGCTCAACACCTATGCGGGGCTCACGGTGCCTTTGATCGCTTCAGCCACTGCCACGTTTTTGTTTCGGCAGTTCTTTTTGACTGTTCCCGACGAACTGGTTGAAGCCGCCCGCATGGACGGCGCAGGTCCGATGCGTTTCTTCAAAGATGTGCTGGTACCCCTGTCGGCCACCAGCATGGCGGCTTTGTTTGTGATCCAGTTCATCTACGGGTGGAACCAGTACCTGTGGCCTTTGCTGATCACCACCGAAGAGAACATGTATCCGGTGGTCATAGGTATCAAACGCATGATCTCGGGCGGTGACGCCCAAACCGAATGGAACATCGTCATGGCCACAGCCATGCTGGCCATGGTCCCGCCAGCTGCGGTGGTCATGCTGATGCAAAAATGGTTCGTCAAGGGCCTGGTAGACACTGAGAAATAATGGCCTCCATCACCCTTTCCCACATCCTCAAAACCTATGGCGCTGGTGCCAAGGCCAACACCGTCATCCACGACCTGAGCGCCAGCATTGCCGATGGAGAGTTCATCGTCATTGTCGGCCCCTCGGGTTGCGGCAAGTCCACCTTGCTGCGCATGGTGGCGGGCCTCGAAGACGTATCTGGCGGCAACATCTCGATCGGTGATCGTGTGGTGAATGACCTGGAACCCGCAGAGCGCGACATCGCCATGGTGTTCCAAAACTATGCGCTCTACCCGCACATGAGCGTGTTCGACAACATGGCCTACGGACTGAAGATCGCCAAACGCCCGATCGAAGAAATCAAAGCCCGCGTGGACAAAGCTGCAGGTATTCTGGAACTGTCACACCTGCTGCAACGCAAGCCGCGCGAGCTGTCCGGCGGACAACGCCAGCGTGTGGCCATGGGCCGCGCCATCGTGCGACAGCCACAGGTTTTTTTGTTCGACGAACCACTGTCGAATCTGGATGCCAAGCTACGCGCCCAGACACGGCTGGAAATACAAAAGCTGCACCGCGAATTGGGCATCACCAGCTTGTTTGTGACGCACGACCAAGTTGAGGCCATGACGCTGGCCCAGCGCATGATCGTCATGAACGGTGGGCACATGGAACAATTTGGCACGCCCGAAGAGGTTTACAACCGCCCGGCCAGTACCTTTGTAGCCAGCTTCATGGGCTCGCCCGCCATGAACCTTTTACACCATGCCCCGCAAAGCACGCCCAACCGGGTACTGGGCATCCGCCCTGAGCATCTGGACTTGACGCCCGGCAGCGGCTGGGCATTGCAGACCGACACAGTGGAATTGCTGGGTGCAGAACGCCTGGTCCATGCCCGATTGGGTGATGAGCTTCTGACCCTGCGCCTGGACGCTGCAGTGGCCGCCCCTCAACCCGGTGAGACCTTCCACGCCACGCCACGCGCGGGTTGCTTGCATGGGTTTGACGCCACCACGGGCCAACGTTTGGAGTCCGCATGAAGCCCTGGCCCTACCCTCGCTGGATCGCCCATCGCGGCGCCGGCAAGCTCGCCCCTGAAAACACTTTGGCCGCCTTCCGATTGGGGGCCGAACACGGCTACCGTATGTTCGAGTGCGATGCCAAACTCAGCGCCGATGGTGTGGTGTTCTTGATGCACGACGCCACGCTGGAGCGCACCACCAACGGCCACGGCACAGGCAGTGAACACACCTGGCATGCGCTGTCGCAACTGGATGCAGGCGGCTGGCATTCACGCCGCCATGCGGGCGAGCCCTTGCCCAGCTTGCAGGCATTGGCGCGTTTTTGCCTGGCCAACCGCTATTTGCTCAATATTGAGATCAAACCCACGCCTGGGACCGAACGCCAAACCGGACAGGTAGTGGCCGAGCAAGCCGCCGCGTGGTGGACCCATGCGGACACCCCGCCACTGCTGACTTCATTCAAACCCGACGCCCTGGCCGGGGCACAAGCGGCGGCACCCGATTTGCCGCGCGGCTTGCTGCTGGACAGCTTGTGGGAAGGTTGGATGGAAACCGCGCAGCAGTTGGGTTGTGTTGCCATCGTGTGCAATTACGCCTTATGGGACACATCCACGGTGGCGCAGGTGCATACAGCGGGCATGCGCTGCTTGAGCTACACCGTCAACGACGAATGGGCTGCAGAACGCCTGATCGACTTGGGCACCGACGGCATCATCACCGACCGGGTGGATCTGTTCAGCCCCGCTGAGTAAACGCGTTGGCTCAAAAGGGCTGGCTTAAGCGCGTTGCCAGCCCCGCTGCCAGACCCATTCCAGGGTGGCACTGATCAGCACCAAGGCAGCATAGGTGGCCATCTTGCCGTCGTTATCAAACAGCACCAGCCCGCCCAGCAGCACCAAACTACCAGCCATAGCGTTCCAGAACCAGCGACGCGGCCAACTGGATGCTGCGCCGAAGAAGAACGCACCGCCCAGCACGCACACCGTGGCCATGGCAAAAGCTGGGATGAAAAAATACACCAGGTGCAGCAGCAGTTGTAAAAAGTCCATGCGTTGGGCTGTGAGGATTTGGCGTTGGGCTTTGAGAGATTCACGTGGATTGTGCCAAATCACAGAAACGAAGCCGCCAGCCCCTGAATGGACGTGTGTTGAGGCCCAGACTGGCGGGACTTTTATAATGATCGAATATGGCAGTCTGGGCACTCGGTTTGAACCACACCACGGCACCGCTGGATTTGCGCGGCCGGTTTGCGTTCGCCTTGGACCAATTGCCCCATTCTCTGGAAGGCTTACGCAGCCGTTTGTCGCAGGGCACACGCCAGCCCGAAGCGGCCATTTTGTCCACCTGCAACCGCACCGAAATTTACTGCGCTGCTGACGCCGCCGCCCTGAACGACACCCTGGACTGGCTGGCCCATACTGGCGGCGTCGCTCCGCATGAATTGCGCTCCCACACCTACAGCCTGGAAAACGATCAGGCTGCACGCCATGCGTTTCGCGTGGCCAGCGGGCTCGACTCCATGGTCTTGGGTGAAGCCCAAATCCTGGGCCAACTCAAGGACGCAGTGCGCACCGCAGAGCAAGCAGGCGCCTTGGGCAGCACCTTGAATCAACTCTTTCAGCGCAGTTTCGCGGTAGCCAAAGATGTGCGCACCAGCACCGAAATCGGTGCGCATTCGATCAGCATGGCCGCCGCCTCGGTGCGCTTGGCCAGCCAGCTGTTTGAAGACCTGAGCCAAATTAAGATCTTGTTCGTCGGCGCGGGCGAAATGATCGAGTTGGTCTCGACCCACTTTGCCGCACGCAAACCCCTGAGCATGGCCGTTGCCAACCGCACCATGGAACGTGGCGAAAAACTCGCTGCGCGCTATGGAGCACAGGTCATGCGCTTGTCTGAACTGCCTGACCATTTGCACGAGTTTGACGCGGTGATCAGCTGCACCGCCAGCACCTTGCCTTTGATTGGCTTGGGCGCGGTCGAGCGGGCACTCAAAAAACGCAAACACCGACCTATGTTCATGGTAGACCTGGCCGTGCCGCGGGACATCGAGCCCGAAGTCAAATCCCTGGAAGACGTCTACCTTTACACGGTGGACGACTTGGCCGCAGTGGTGCAAACAGGGCAAGCGCATCGGCAGGCGGCGGTGGCTCAAGCCGAAGTCATCATCGATGCCGGGGTGCAAAGCTTTATGCACTGGATGGTGCAGCGCCATGCAGTACCTTTGATTCAGGAGCTGCAAGCCCAGGCCGATACCTGGCGCGAAGCCGAGTTGGCGCGTGCGCGCAAGCTGCTCGCCAAAGGCGAAAACCCCGAACAGGTGATGGAAGCACTTTCTCGAGGTTTGACGCAAAAAATGCTGCACGGCGCATTGGCCGAGCTCCACGCCGCCTCGCCCGAACACGCGCAGCAAACCGCGCAGGCCGTACAGCGTCTGTTTTTGCGCAAAGAGCGTTAGCGCTGGCCTGTCCTTGGTTTGTCGGGGCTTTTTGCCACCGATCCCGCTGACTTGCAAAGCCTATAGGCGCCATGAAACCCTTTCTCATCCAACAACTCGAACGCTACGCTCTGCGCCTGACGGAGCTGGACTTTTTGTTGTCTCGCGAAGACATCATGAAAGACATGACGCAGTTCATGAAGCTTTCGCGCGAGCATGCCGAGGTCAGCGCGGTGGCTTCGCGCTTTGCCCGCTTTCAGCAGCGCACAGCCGACCTGAGCAACGCCCAAGCCATGCTGAGCGACGAGGACATGCGCGAGATGGCCGAAGAAGAAATCGCCAGTGCCAGCGCCGAGTTGCTTACCCTGGAAGCAGAACTGCAGCGCATGCTGTTGCCTAAAGACCCGGACGACGCCCGGCCAGCTTTTGTGGAAATTCGTGCCGGCACCGGAGGCGACGAGTCGGCCCTGTTTGCGGGCGACTTGCTGCGCATGTACACACGTTATGCCGAAAGGCAGGGCTGGCGCTGCGAGATCGTGTCGGAGTCGACCAGCGAACTCGGTGGCTACAAAGAAGTCGTGGTGCGCATTGAAGGCGACAACGTCTACGGTGCACTCAAATTCGAGTCGGGCGGTCACCGTGTGCAACGCGTGCCTGCCACCGAGACGCAAGGGCGCATCCACACCAGCGCCTGCACCGTGGCGGTGCTGGCCGAACCCGACGAGGCCGAGGCCATCAAGATCAATCCATCGGATTTGCGAATCGACACCTACCGCGCCAGCGGTGCGGGCGGCCAGCACATCAACAAAACCGACTCGGCAGTGCGCATTACCCACTTACCCACAGGCATCGTGGCCGAATGCCAAGACGGCCGCAGCCAGCACAGCAACAAGGCGCAGGCCCTGAAGGTGTTGACCGCCCGCATCCAAGAAAAAGACCGTGCCGAACGCGCTGCCAAAGACGCGGCCGAACGCAAGAGCTTGATTGGCAGCGGCGACCGTTCAGACCGCATCCGCACCTATAACTTTCCGCAAGGCCGCCTGACGGACCACCGCATCAACCTGACACTGTACAAACTGCTCACCATCATGGAAGGTGATGTGCAGGACGTGGTGCACGCTTTGCAATCCTACGAAGCTGCCCAGCAGCTGGCGGCCTTGGAGATCGGCGCCACGTGAACATTGCGCAAAGCCTGCAACGCGCACAGACCTTGGGCTTGGCGCGCATCGACGCCCAGTTGCTGCACCTGCACGCCCTGGGCCGCGACCCGTACGACCGGGCCTGGTTGCTCGCGCACGACAGAGATGACCTGTCCAACGAAGCCGCCTTGCGGCTGGACGCATGGCTGCCAAGGCGGCTTGCGGGTGAGCCCATCGCCTACATTACCGGCTTCAAAGCCTTCTTTGGCCTGAACCTGCAGGTCGACTCAAGGGTTCTCGACCCGCGCCCGGACACGGAGATCCTGGTGGAATGGGCACTGGATGTCTTGCCTCCAAACGCCTCTTTGCGGGTGCTGGACCTGGGCACGGGCAGCGGGGCCGTGGCCCTGGCTGTGCAGCATCAACGCCCTGCCTGCACGGTGATCGCTGTCGATACCAGTGAGGACGCATTGGCCGTAGCCCGCTCCAATGCCCAGCGCCTTCATTTACCGGTGCAATGCATTCACAGCCACTGGATGGACGGGGTTGCTGGTCCTTTCAACTTGGTTGTCTCCAACCCACCTTATGTCGCCGATGGCGACCCGCACCTGGCGGCCCTGACCCACGAACCATTGAGCGCTTTAACCAGCGGTAGCGATGGGCTGAATGACATCCGGCACATCATCGCCCAGGCCCCCAGTCGCTTGGCGGCTGGCGGCTGGCTGCTGCTAGAGCACGGCTGGGATCAGGCCCCTGCGGTGCAGGCATTGCTGTGCGAGGCGGGTTTTGAAAGCGTGCAAACTCGCAAAGATCTGTCGGGTATGGACCGCTGCAGCGGCGGACTTTGGCATTCAGAGAGATAATCCGCCCAAACCCCATTGGCACCCTTCGGAGTAAAGACCATGAGCGATACCCAACAACGCATCGACGCACTCGTCAAAGGCAACGAGATCACCCTGTTCATGAAGGGCAGCGCCAGCTTCCCGATGTGCGGCTTTTCAGGCCGTGCGATTCAAATTTTGAAAGCCGTCGGCGTGGACACGAAAACCATCACGACGGTGAACGTGCTAGATGATGCCGAGATCCGCCAAGGTATCAAGGAATACAGCCAGTGGCCGACGATTCCTCAGTTGTACGTCAAAGGCGAATTCATCGGTGGATCGGACATCATGATGGAGATGTACGAATCCGGCGAGTTGCAGCAAGTCATCAACGGCCAGGCCTGAAGATCAATCTACGCTGTGCACCCACCGCCTTTGCGCGGTGAGCACTGCGTTCGGGTAAGCGGCCTGGCCCCGGCTGCCGTTGTAGCGGCCCAAGCCGTAAAAAAGATCACCCTTTTCCCGGTCCAGTAAGTGCCGCAGGATCACGCAGCCAAAGCGCAAATTGGTCTGCATGTGAAATAAGCTGCCTGCGTCCCCGTCGCCGATGTTACGCGTCCAAAACGGCATGACTTGCATATAGCCCCGAGCCCCGGCACTGGAAATGGCGTATTTTCGAAACGCACTTTCTGTCTCGATCAAACCCAGCACCAAGGACAGGGACAGGCCTGCCCGACGGGCTTCGTACCACAGGGTTTGCAGAAATTCTTGACGCTCGGTGTCCTGCGGCATCCAGCGCGACAAACGCTGGCCACTGGCCGCTAACCATTGCGCATATATCGCCTGCTCTGAGGCCGATAGCACCGGCTGTGGCGGGGCTGACTCGGCGATGGCCGCACTCAAGGCGGTGCGCACGTCGTGCGTCAGTTGTTCTTCGACTTGTGTGCCGGTCCAGGCGGCCAAAGGCAAAGCCATCCCGCCCAGCGCTGCGCCCGCTTGCAGGAACTGTCTACGGTGGGGGCCTTGCTTTAAATGGGGATGCATGCTGCATCCCTTAGCTCATGCGGTGAGCCGACCCTGAACATGGGCCAATACTTCGGCAACGGCGATTTTGGTGGCAGCGGCATCACGGCGGTGCTGGTACTCGACTACACCGTCTTTCAGCCCCTTGTCGCCGATGGTGATGCGGTGCGGCACGCCAATGAGTTCCCAGTCGGCGAACATGGCGCCAGGGCGCTCGCCACGGTCGTCCAGAATCACGTCCACACCTGCGGCCAGCAGACCGTTGTAAATGCGCTCAGCCTCGGCCTTGACCTCTTCGCTGCGGTCCATGCCAATGGGGCAGACAACAGCGGTGAAAGGGGCAATGGCGTCGGGCCATATGATGCCGCGCTCGTCGTGGTTTTGCTCGATGGCCGCTGCAGGCAGGCGCGTCACGCCGATGCCGTAGCAACCCATTTCCAGGTACTGCGGTTTGCCGTTTTCGTCCAGGAAAGTGGCGTTCATGGCCTTGGAGTATTTGGTACCCAGATAGAAAACATGGCCTACTTCAATGCCACGCTCAATCGCCAGCTCGCCTTGGCCATCGGGCGACTTGTCACCTGCGACCACGTTGCGAATGTCAGCCACCAAAGCGGGCTCGGGCAGGTCACGGACCCAGTTGACGCCAGTGATGTGGAAGTCTGGCTCATTGGCACCGCAGATCCAATCGGCCATGACGGCCACTTCGCGGTCGGCCACCAGGTGCACCGGCTTCTTCAAATTCAGGGGGCCCAAGTAACCCGGCTTGCAGCCGAAGTGCTCTTCGATTTCGGCCAAGGTGGCAAAGCGGAAGCCGCCTTCCATGCCGGTCAGCTTGCCGACTTTGACTTCGTTCATGTCGTGGTCACCGCGCAGCAACAAGAGCCAAACTTGCGATTTCACGATCTCGCCCTGCTCGTTCAGGGTGTCGGTGGCCAGCACCAGCGACTTGACGGTGGTGGACAGCGGCACGTTCAGCAAGGCGGCGACGTCTTCGCAGGTGCTTTTGCCGGGTGTGGCGGTTTTGGTCAGGGCTTGCGTGGCCGCGCCACGGGGCTGGCTGGGGGCCAGGGCCTCGGCCTTTTCCATGTTGGCAGCGTAACTGCTGCTGGGACAGTACACGATGGCGTCTTCGCCTGTGGCGGCGATCACCTGAAATTCTTCGGACAAGTCGCCACCAATGGCACCACTGTCGGCGGCGACAGCACGGTAGGTCAGACCAAAGCGGTCAAAAATCTTGCGATAGGCCCCGGCCATGACTTGGTAGCTGGCCTTGGCACTGACCATGTCGCGGTCAAAGCTGTAGGCGTCTTTCATGGTGAATTCGCGGCCACGCATCAGGCCAAAGCGGGGGCGGCGCTCGTCGCGGAACTTGGTTTGGATTTGGTAGAAGTTTTTGGGCAGCTGTTTGTAGCTGCGCACTTCCTGGCGCACCACGTCGGTGACTACTTCTTCGCTGGTCGGCTGGATCACGAAGTCACGGCCGTGGCGATCCTTGATCCGCAAGACTTCAGGGCCCATCTTGTCAAAACGTCCGGTTTCCTGCCACAGCTCGGCCGGCTGCACCACGGGCATGGTCATCTCGATGGCGCCGGCACGGTTCATTTCCTCGCGCACGATGGCCTCGACCTTGCGGATCACACGCAGGCCCATGGGCATGTAGTTGTAGATGCCTGCACCCAACTTCTTGATGAGCCCGGCCCGGGTCATCAGTTGATGGCTGACGATTTCCGCATCTGCAGGAGCTTCTTTCAGGGTGGAAATCAAAAATTGTGAGGCTTTCATCGCGGCAGATCCAGACGTTCCGAGGGTGCATCCTCTTGCTGCACGCGCGAAGGCGTGCATAATGAATGCAATTTAAAAATTTGGGGTTTGATTATGCTGGATCGTGAGGGCTTCAGGCCCAACGTCGGCATCATTTTGCTCAACCAGAAAAATCAGGTGTTCTGGGGCAAACGTATACGCACCCACAGCTGGCAGTTTCCGCAGGGTGGCATTGACCGGGGTGAAAGCCCTGAACAAGCCATGTTCCGCGAACTGCACGAAGAAGTGGGGCTCCAGCCGGAGCATGTGCGCATCGTAGCCCGTACCCGTGATTGGTTGCGCTATGAAGTGCCAGACCGCTTCATCCGTCGGGATGCGAGGGGTTTCTACAAAGGCCAGAAACAAATCTGGTATTTGTTGCAATTGGTCGTGCCGGACTGGAATGTCAATCTGCGCGCCACCGATCATCCTGAATTCGATGCCTGGCGCTGGAACGAGTTCTGGGTGCCGCTCGATGTGGTGGTGGAGTTCAAGCGCGGCGTCTACGAGATGGCCTTGACCGAGTTGTCGCGTTTTTTACCTCGCGTGGAAAGCCGCAACCGCTTCATGCGAGCCAGCATGCGCAGCCAAGACGGTGAGAACAGTGTGAGTTTGGAGTACAGCTTCAACACCACGCAAGTGCACATGGAACTGCCGCCCGGCGCCACCTTTGACCCGGACCCACAAAAAGAACTCAACGATTTGGCCCAATCACTGGGGCAGACACCACCACCCACCGTCTAAGCCTTGGCCCGCAGGGGGCTGGGCTCAGCGGGTGAGGATCATGTTGTCGCGGTGCACCATCTCGGGCTCTGCGGTGTAGCCCAACAGGCTTTCGAATTCACTCGAGGTTTTGCGGCAAATCAAGCGCGCTTCGGCGCAGGCGTAATTGGCCAGACCCCGCGCGATTTCAACGCCTTGCGCATCGCGGATGGCGATCACGTCGCCCCTTGAAAAGTCGCCCTCTACACCGGTCATCCCGATGGCCAACAGGCTCTTGCCTTCACTGCGCAATTTGTCAGCGGCGCCAGCATCGACCACCACCGCACCGCGCAGCTGCAGATGATCAGCCATCCACTGCTTGCGGGCCTGTTGCTTAGCCGTTTGCGCCACAAGCAGGGTGCCGATGGCTTCGCCACGGGCCAAACGCAGCAAGGCATCAGGCTCGCGGCCCCAGGCAATCACGGTAGATGCACCTGAGCCTGCTGCACGTTTGGCCGCCAGGATCTTGGTGATCATGCCGCCCTTGCCCAATGAAGAGCCTGCCCCGCCAGCCATCGCCTCCAGCGCCGGATCACCGGCACGGGCTTCGTGCACAAAGGTGGCCGCAGGGTCTTTGCGCGGGTCCGCGGTGTACAAGCCTTTTTGATCTGTCAGGATCACCAAGGCATCGGCTTCGACCAGGTTGGCGACCAAGGCACCCAAGGTGTCGTTGTCACCGAATTTGATTTCGTCATTGACCACCGTGTCGTTTTCATTGATCACGGGTAGCACCTTGTGTTGCAACAAGGTCAGCAAAGTTGAGCGGGCATTGAGGTAGCGCTCACGGTCGGCCAGGTCGGCATGGGTAAGCAAGACCTGGGCGCTGCCCAAGCCGTTTTCGCGCAATTTGGTTTCGTAAATTTGGGCCAATCCCATTTGACCCACGGCCGCGGCAGCTTGCAACGCATGGATTTCATTTGGGCGGGTGGTCCAGCCCAAGCGCTTCATGCCCTCAGCAATAGCGCCACTGGAAACCATGATCACTTCGCGCCCCTCGTTGGCCAGCACCGCCATTTGACGGCACCACTCACCAATGGCGGCTTCGTCCAAGCCCCGACCTTCGTTGGTCACCAGGCTGGAGCCAACTTTGATCACAATACGACGTGCGTCGCGCAATACAACTGAGCTCATGGCTTATTCAGGCTTGGCCTCGACAAAACGCGGATCGATGTAGACCGGCGCTTGCTCTTCGACCTGCTGGGCTTTGATGTGCTTGTAGATGGCCTTGATCAAGGGCTCACAGCCCTCGCGGGTCAAGGCGGAAATTTCGAACACCGGGCCTTTGTATTTGAAGCGCTTGACGAAGTCCTTCACCAAAGCGACCCGTTGGTCGCCTGGCACCATGTCCAGCTTGTTCAAGACCAACCATCGTGGCTTGTTGTACAAGCCCGTGTCGTATTTTTTCAGCTCGGCCACGATGGCCTTGGCCTGTGCCACCGGATCCACGCTCTCATCAAAGGGCGATACATCCACAATGTGCAAGAGCAAACGGGTACGCTGCAAATGACGCAAGAACAAATGTCCCAGGCCCGCGCCTTCAGATGCGCCTTCGATCAAGCCGGGCACATCGGCCACCACAAAGCTTTGCTCAGGCCCGACGCGCACCACACCCAGGTTGGGGTGCAAGGTGGTGAAGGGGTAGTCTGCAATTTTGGGCCGCGCATTGGAGATGGCGGCAATCAAGGTCGATTTGCCCGCATTGGGCATGCCCAGCAGACCCACATCGGCGAGGACTTTCAACTCGAGTTTGAGGCTGCGCTTTTCGCCTGGCCAACCCGGTGTCTTTTGCCGAGGAGCGCGGTTGATCGCGCTTTTGAACCGCATGTTGCCAAAACCACCGTCGCCGCCTTTGGCGATGGTGATCACCTCGCCGGGTTTGAGCAACTCAAACAAAACTTCGCCGGTTTCGGCGTCGGCCAAAATGGTGCCTACGGGCATCTTCAGGGTCACATCGTCGCCAGCGGCGCCGAACATGTCTGAACCCATGCCGTGTTGGCCACGCTTGGCTTCATGCCGACGTGAATACCGGAAATCCACCAAGGTGTTCAGGTTCGGGTCTGCCACGGCAAACACATGACCGCCTCGCCCACCATCGCCACCGTTCGGGCCACCGAATTCTTTGTATTTTTCATGGCGGAACGAGACGCAGCCGTTCCCGCCGTCACCTGCGGCGATATCAATATAGGCTTCGTCAACGAACTTCATGGCCATCCCGTCCAGCGGTTAAAAATACTTTGCGCCAAAACACAGAAGCCCCGACAGGCGGGGCTCCTTGACATCAGCGGGTCCCGCTCAAACAGCAGGCGTGACGTTGATGGTGTGCTTGTTCAAAGCGCCCTTGGTTGCAAACGACACGTGGCCGTCTACCAAGGCGAACAAAGTGTGATCCTTGCCCTGACCGACATTGGTGCCAGCATGGAACTTGGTGCCACGTTGGCGAACGATGATCGAGCCTGCGCTGATCAGTTGGCCACCAAAAGCCTTGACGCCGAGCATCTTTGGCTTGGAATCACGACCGTTTCGCGTAGAGCCGCCGCCTTTTTTCTGTGCCATGACCTATTCTCCTCAGGCAGAGATCGCGCCGATTTGCAGTTCAGTGAACTGCTGACGGTGACCCTGACGTTTCTGATAGTGCTTACGACGACGCATCTTGAAGATGTGCACTTTGTCGTGCTTGCCGTGAGCCAAGACTGTGACAGTGACTGTGGCGCCGGACACCAGGGGCGTGCCGATCTTGATGTCTGCGCCGTTACCGACTGCGAGCACCTGATCAATCACGATTTCCTGGCCAACGTCCGCAGCAATCTGTTCTACTTTAATTTTTTCGCCAGCAGCAACACGATACTGTTTGCCGCCGGTTTTTATGACCGCGTACATATTAGACCTCTTGAATGGAAGTTTCCACAGGACGTCCCTGAGGAACCTCGGATTCTAGCACGACCCTGCGAACTTGACCAGTCTTTGGTTGTGAGTACCTTCGTGGCACAAGGGGTGGCTCCTTATAATGCGTCTCAACACCGTGTAAACGGTCATTCACCCACTGCAGATCGCTCAAGTTGTCAGCCTCACCCCAAAGTACTGCCGCCGTTTTGGATCTGGTCACGCCAGACATGCTCCAGGTGGACCGCGTGATTGCCCAGCGGCTGGCCTCGGGTGTGCCACTGGTGGCGCAGGTGGCGCAATACATCATTTCGGCGGGAGGCAAGCGCTTGCGGCCAGTGCTGTTGCTGCTGACCTGCGGCGCTTTAGGTTACACGAGCGAGCAACGCTTTAATTTGGCTGCGGTGGTGGAATTCATTCACACCGCCACTTTGCTGCACGACGATGTGGTGGACGAGTCCACCCTGCGGCGCGGCCGCCCCACCGCCAACGAAAACTTTGGCAACCCGGCCAGCGTGCTGGTGGGTGACTTTTTGTACTCCCGCGCCTTTCAGATGATGGTCGATGCCAACAGCATGCGGGTCATGCAGACCCTGGCCGACGCTACCAACGTGATTGCCGAAGGCGAGGTTCTTCAGCTGATGAACATGCACGACGCCTCGCTGGACGAAGAAGGCTATTTGCGCGTCATCCGCTCTAAAACCGCCAAGTTGTTTGAAGCCAGTGCCCGTTTGGGTGCCATTCTCGCGGGCAGCCCGGCGCCCATTGAAGCTGCCTGCGCCGAATATGGCCAGGCCCTGGGCACGGCGTTCCAGGTGATTGACGATGTGCTCGACTATGACGGCAATGCCGCCGAGATGGGTAAGAACCTGGGCGACGACTTGCGTGAAGGCAAGGCCACCCTGCCTTTGATTTTGGCCATGCAGCGCGGCACGCCCGCGCAGAGCCAAACCGTGCGCCAAGCCATCGAAACCGGCTCGGTCGACCAATTGGCCGAGATCGTGGCGATCGTGCGTGAAACCGGCGCCTTAGCAGCCACACGGCAAGCGGCCTCTGCAGAAGCCCAACGGGCCATGGACGCGGCCCAACAACTGCCTGACAATGCCTACAGCCAAGCCATGGTGGCCTTGGCCGGCCAACTCCTTGATCGACGAACCTGAATTTCTGGGGCGCTGATCCAACCCACCATTGAAAGCGCTGCATGTCTTTTGTATTGCCATCCCCGAACCGATACCTGGTTTTGCCGCTCATAGCCTTACTGGCTTTGTTCGCGGCCCCACTCAGCCAGGCGCAGCCAGTTTTCCCCAGCAAGTCCTTGAAACTGGTGGTGCCCAATGCTGCCGGGGGCGCAGCTGACATCACCGCGCGCACAGTGGCGCAAAAACTCTCGGAATCTTTGGGTCAGTCGGTGGTGGTGGACAACAAGCCCAGCGCGGGGGGCATCGTGGCGGGTGAAATGGTGGCCCGCGCCGAACCCGATGGGCACACCCTGCTCTTGATCTCCAGCGGCACCGCTGTGAGCGCAGCGCTCTTCAAATCATTGCCTTTTGACACAGTGAAAGACTTCACCCCCGTCTCGAAATTGGCCAGCTTTGACTTGGTGATCGCGGTGGCCGAGGGCGGACGCTTCAAAAACCTGAATGAGCTGCTGACCTATGCCCGGGCCAATCCCGGCAAACTGAACATCGGCACACCGCAGATTGGCACCACGCAAAACCTGGCGGCAGAACTTTTGATTTCGTCTGCGGGCTTGACGGCCCAAATCGTGCCTTTCAATGGCACCCCTCCAGTGATCACGGCCCTGCGCGGTGGTGAGATCGATGCGATGGTGGAAATCCTGGGTCCCTTGATGCCGCAAATCCAATCCAAGGCTTTAAGGCCGGTGGCCTTGCTCAGCGACAAACGCTCGCCCGTGCTCCCCGATGTGCCTGCGGTCAAAGAGGCTGGGGGCAACTTGGCCAGCTTCAACGTGTCGTCATGGAACGGCTTGTCGGTACCCGCCAAAACCCCGCGAGATGTGGTGCAACGCCTGAGCCGTGAACTGCAAACCATTTTGGCACTGCCCGATGTGAAAAAACGCCTGCTG
Organism: Comamonadaceae bacterium; assembly: GCA_947454355.1. Classification (GTDB taxonomy): domain Bacteria; phylum Pseudomonadota; class Gammaproteobacteria; order Burkholderiales; family Burkholderiaceae_C; genus Limnohabitans_A. The sequence goes on along the minus strand of CANGKR010000005.1, from coordinate 9,581 downwards.
GAATTGAGTCTGTATGCCCAAGGCAGCACGCCCGAGCAAGCGGCGGAGCTGCTGAATCAGGACATCAAGCGCTGGGGTGAAGTGATCGCCAAATCCCGCATCGAAAAACATTGAATGGTCCGCATGGCCATGGAGAGCGCTTTGAATCATCCTGACGTCTTGATTGTGGGCGGTGGACCCAGTGGGCTGATGCTGGCCAACGAGCTGGGCTTGAGGGGCGTTCGTGCCCTGTTGGTGGACACCAAAGCGTCTACTGCCTTCAACCCGCAAGCCAATGCCACCCAAGCCCGAACGATGGAGCATTACCGCAGGTTGGGCTTTGCCGACGAAATCCGGCAACTCGGGCTGCCCAAAGACCATCCAACCGACATCGCGTATTTCACACGCCTGAGCACCTATGAGCTGGCACGGCTGCAACTGCCCACCGCCGCGCAAGCGGTGCAATCGATCAAGCAGATGAGTGGCTCTTGGAGTGCGGCCGAGTTGCCCCATCGTATTTCCCAAAAGTATGTCGAGCCGGTGCTGCGCAAACATGCCGAGAAATGGCCCAGCAACGACATCCGCTACGGTTGGCGAATGGAGCGCTTTGTAGACCATGGCGATCACATCGAAGCCTGGGTCGCTCCCACCGACGGCTCACAAGCTGCGCAACGCGTCGTCAGCCGTTACCTGATCGGCGCTGATGGACCGCGCAGCCAAATCCGCAGCCAACTGGGCATCAGCTATGCAGGCCATTCGGGTCAAAAGCGCGGCTTCATGGGCGGTCAGATGTTGGCGGTCTACCTCAAGGCCCCGGCGTTTTACGAGGCCATGCCCCACCCCCGCGCCTGGATGTATGTGACTGTGAATGCCGAGCGCCGTGCGCTGCTGGCCGCTGTGGATGGGCAAGGTGAGTTCGCCTTTCATGCGGCCCTGCACGAACACGAAACTTCTGAAACATGGACCGAAGCGCAAGCACGGGAGATGATTGGTCAAGCCATGGGACGTGACGTTGCCATGGAGATCAAGTCCATGCAAACCTGGTCGGCCGGGCACGCGCTGGTGGCGCAAAAGCTGTCGCAAGGGCGGGTTTTTTTGATGGGCGATGCTGCACATTTGTTCACGCCCACGGGGGGCCTGGGCTACAACACCGCGATTGAAGACGCCGTGAATTTGGGCTGGAAGCTGGCATCGGTGATCCAAGGCCTATCACCAGAGGCATTGTTGCAATCCTATGCCACCGAACGCGAAGCCCTGGCCAAACGCAACACAGGCTACGCGCGTCAATTTGCCGACTCGGTCGGTTTGTTGCACGCAGGACCTGAGCTGGACGAAGACACACCGCAAGGCCAGGCTGCGCGTGAACATGCAGGGGAACATTTGAATGCGCATGTGCGTATGGAATTCAACATCCCCGGCGTGACCTTTGGCGGACGCTACGACGGCTCGGGCATCATCGTGAGCGATGGCAGCCAGCCACCTGCCGATCACCCCAATATCTACACGCCCAGCGCCTGCCCAGGTGGGCGGCCGCCTCATGTTTGGCTGGCCGATGGCCGTTCTTTGTTTGACACCTTCCACAGCGCCTGGACATTGCTGGTATTGGGCCAGCCCACAGCCGATGTGGCCATATGGGAACAAGCCGCACGAGAGTGCGGCATGGACCTGAAAGTGGTCGCACACCCAGATGCAGCTCTATTGGCCTTGTACGAAGCGCCTTTGGCCCTGATAAGGCCTGACCACATCGTGGCCTGGCGCGGTCACGAGGGCCAAGCGGCCAGCGAAGTCTTGCAAACAGTTTTGGGTTGGCGCCTCGGTGCTGAGCATTAAACTTTGTATCGCCAGCGCCACTTCGTCTTTAAATATTTACAAAAGATCCTATTTCATAGAACATATTGATTTTTAAGTCATCTTAAAAATCATGAAATCTTTACCAGCCATCGGACTGAAGAACGCTGACGACTCGCCGGTGGTCGCTTACCTCGAAGCTGCGCTGCAAGAAGCAGTCCGCTTGAAAGCATCCGACGTGCACTTCGAGCCCTTTGAAGATTTTTTTCAGGTGCGCTTGCGTGTGGATGGCCACTTGCGGGACATGGCGCCTCCGCCTTGGGTGCTGAAAGACAAACTGTGCTCGCGGATCAAAGTCTTGTCTAAACTCGACATTGCCGAGAAGCGACTCCCGCAAGACGGGCGGATGCAATTGCCACTGCCCGATGGCCGGGTGCTGGATTTGCGGGTGAGCAGCCTGCCCACTTTGTTTGGCGAGAAACTGGTGATCCGCATATTGTCCCCGGATGCAGCTGCGTGGAGCTTAGACCAACTGGGTTATGAAGCCGAGGATAAAGAGCGACTGATGCAGGCCATTCACCGCCCCCATGGCATGGTGCTGGTGACGGGTCCCACAGGCTCTGGGAAAACTCAATCGCTGTACGCTTGCCTGAATGTACTCAACACCCCCGAGGTCAACATCGCCACGGTGGAAGACCCGTCCGAGATGCATTTGCCGGGCGTGAACCAAGTCAACGTCAATGACAAAGCGGGGCTGAGTTTTGCAGTGGCGTTGCGCGCTTTTTTGCGACAAGACCCGGATGTTTTGATGGTGGGTGAAGTGCGTGATCGTGAAACCGCTGACATCGCCATCAAGGCCGCACAAACAGGACATTTGGTATTTTCCACCTTGCACACGAACGATGCGCCCAGCACGCTTTCGCGCTTGCGCAATATGGGCATGGAACCTTACAACATGGTCTCCAGCATCGCCTTGATCACCGCACAGCGCCTGGTGCGCCGATTGTGTGTGCACTGCAAGCAAAGCATGCCACTGGATCAGCAGCGCCTGCGCAGCCTCGGTCTGCCCGAACATCAGATGGAGCTCCCCGCTCAGTTGTATCAACCTGTGGGCTGTACGCATTGCCACAAAGGCTTTGCGGGGCGCGTGGGGATTTTCCAGGTCATGCCGATCAGCGACGTCCTGAGTGAATTGATTCTGCAAGATGCCAGTGTGTCCACCTTGGCCCTGCAGGCCCAGCGCGAAGGCGTCAGCACGCTGCGACAAGCAGGTTTGCGCAAAGTCTGGCAAGGCATCACTTCATTGGACGAGGTGCTGGCCGCCACGCCATGAAATGAAAACGCCCTATATCTTTGAATGGTCAGGTCTTGACGGAAATGGTCGCCCGCAAAGTGGCGAGGTGCAAGCCCCACATCGGGACATGGCTGCGGCCATGCTGCGCCAACAAGGCATCCGGCCGTCACGCCTGCAACGCAGCAACCGCGGGGTCGCCCGCATCCGGCCGCAGACTTTGATTTTGTTCACGCGGCAAATGGCCACCTTGCTGCGTGCGGGCGTGCCATTGTTGCAATCCTTGCAATCGGTACAGCGCAGCACCCGCCATACCGGCTTGGTGAAATTGACAGGCCAATTGCATCACGAGATCGAAACTGGCACGCCCTTGAACATGGCTTTTCGCCAGCACCCTGAGCACTTCAGCCCGGTGTATTGCAGCTTGGTGGCAGCAGGAGAGATGGCAGGAATCCTGGACGACATGATGGACAAGCTGGCGCAAACGCTGGAGAAACAAGCAGCGCTGCAATCACAATGGCGTTCTGCCTTGATGTACCCGATCACCGTGGTGTGTGTGGCCTTGGCGGTGATTGCCGTGGTCTTGCTGGCGGTGGTGCCGGTTTTCCAAGAGGTGTTTCAGTCCCTGGGCGCCACCCTGCCCTGGCCTACACAAGTGGTCATTGCAGCCAGCCATGCATTGGCCATTTATGGGCCTGTTTTATTGGTGCTGTGTGTGGTCGCAGTGTGGCTGCGTCAACAAGGACACGGATGGGTGCAATGGGTGCGCCGCCTGGAACATTGGCAATTGGGATGGCCATGGGTAGGTGAGTTGATCCGATCGGTGGTGGTCGCCCGATGGACGCAAACCTTGTCTGCCCTTTTGTCAGCGGGCATCCCCTTAGTGGAAGCCTTGGGGCCTGTGGCTGCGGCATGCGATCATTCAGTCTATGCCCGCGCATCGGAGACAATGCGTGAACAGGTAGCCCAAGGTATCAGCCTGAACGAATGCATGGCAGACTCCCGCTTGTTTCCAGGCTGGGTGGTGCAAATGTGTGCAATTGGTGAAGAAACAGGATCGGTGGATGACATGTTGGCACGTGCAGGTGCAATGCTCGAAGGGGAAATTCAGGACCGTTTGGCGGGCCTGTCGAGTTTGCTCGAGCCCGTGATCATGGTCGTGTTGGGCCTGGTGATTGGCGGCATTTTGGTCGCCATGTATTTGCCGATCTTTCAATTAGGCCAAGTCGTTTGATGGCACCCTGGATCGGCTTCCCTGCTGAATGGGCCACAAGCCTGGGTGCTGTGCTGGGCCTGGCCATTGGCAGTTTTCTGAACGTGGTGATCTACCGCACGCCTTTGATGTTGGAGCGGCATTGGCAAGCTCAAATCACACCACCGGCTGAACCCGAAACGACCACCTGGAACCTGGTCATACCCCGCTCCCATTGCCCCCATTGCCGACACAGTTTGCCCTGGTGGGAAAACCTGCCCGTGCTGAGCTTTTTGTTGCTAAAGGGCCGCTGCAGCGCTTGCCATGCGCCCATCGGGTGGCGCTACCCCGTGATCGAAATCTTCTCTGCTTTACTGGTGGCTTGGTGCTTTCACCGCTGGGGCTTGAGCGCATCGGCCTTGGTTTGGAGCGGATTGTCTTGCACCTTGATTGCGCTGGCCGGAATCGACTGGGACACCACTTTACTGCCCGACCACCTGACGCTGCCTTTGACATGGTCCGGTTTGATCGCCTCAGCACTCGGCCTGACGGGTGTGCCTTTGCAAGACGCCTTGTGGGGGGCAGTGGCAGGCTACATGTCTTTGTGGTCAGTGTATTGGTTGTTCAAACTGTGCACAGGCAAAGAAGGCATGGGCTATGGCGACTTCAAACTCTTTGCGGCGCTCGGCGCATGGTTTGGTTGGTCGGCCTTGATCCCTATGCTACTGCTGGCTTCTTTGGCAGGGATTGTGGTGGGCCTGGTGCTCCAATACCGCCAAGAATTGCGCGAAAATCGATATGTCCCTTTTGGCCCCTTCTTGGCCATGGCAGCTTGGATCTTCATGGTCTGGGGCACAGGCGATTTGTTGCACGGACTGGTTTGAATTCATGACCCTCATTCACCACATCGGCCTGACCGGCGGCATTGGCAGCGGCAAGAGCACGGTGGCCCAACTGCTGGCCGAACGCGGCGCGGCCGTCATTGATGCCGACGCCATCTCCCGCAGCGTGACCGCACCGGGTGGCAGGGCCATCGAAGCGATCGCCACACAAATGGGTCAGCACATGATCGATGCCCAAGGTGCCATGGACCGCGCGGCGATGCGAGCCCATGTGTTTGCAAATCCACAAGCCAAACGCGTGCTGGAGAGCATCATCCATCCACTGGTCGGACTGATCACACAAGAGCAGACTCAGCAGGCCATCGATAAAGGCCATACCTGCTTGGTCTTTGATGTGCCCTTGCTGGTGGAGTCGGGGAACCGTTGGCGTCAAAAGGTTCAGCATGTGCTGGTGGTCGATTGCCCCGAAAGCACGCAAGTGCAGCGCGTGATGCAACGCAGCCAGTTGCCGGCCGATGAAGTACAGCGCATCATCGCGCAGCAAGCACCGCGCGAGCGCCGACTGGCGTGTGCAGACAGCGTAATTTATAACGAAGGTATTGATCTGGCTGCATTAAAAAATGAAGTAACCCTTTGGGCACGCCGCTTCGGGCTATGATGGCGTTTCTGAAAGACGCAGCGTGATTCTGTACGAATACCCCTTTAACGAGCGCATCCGCACCTACCTTCGACTCCAACAACTTTTTGGTCGTTTGGGGCAGTTGATTGCCCGTGAATCGGCGATGGATCACCACTTCGCCTTGATCACCCTGTTCGAGATCCTCGAAGTGGCCTCACGCCCTGAATTGAAATCCGATGTACTGAAGGACTTGGAGCGTCAAAAGCAGGTGATGAACAGCTATCGCGGTAACCCCGCCATTTCTGAAAATGCGCTGGATCTGATCGTCGAGCAGTTAGAGCAGCACTTTGAGTCGCTCAACGCCTTAAGCGGCAAGATCGGCAGCAACCTGAGTGAAAGCGATTTTCTCAATAGCTTGAAAAGTCGGGTGGTCATCCCTGGCGGCACCTGCGAATTTGATTTACCCGCCTACCATGCTTGGCAACACCATGACGCAGGCCAGCGTCAGGCCGATTTGCAGCAATGGTCGTCGTGTTTTGTTCCTTTGGCGCAGTCGATTCAGGTCTTGCTCAAAATGCTGCGCGACTCTGGGTCTGCCCAAAAAGTCATGGCGACTTCGGGTCAGCTGCAACAAAACTTGCCACAAGGCCGCAGTTTCCAATTGCTTCGTTTGAAGATCGATCCGGCCTTGGGTCTGGTGCCCGAGATCAGTTGCAACCGCTTGTTGGTAGTGATCCGTTTGATGCAACAGCAAACCGATGGCCGCTTGGTCGCGAGCACCGACGACACGGCTTTTGAAATGACCTTGTGCGCATGAGCGCGGAAGTCAAAACCACACGCATCGTCTCTTGTCCCACCTGCGGTGGCGACAGCATCTACAGCCCCACCAACGCCTACAGGCCTTTTTGCAGCGCTCGTTGCAAAGGCATCGACTTGGGCGCATGGGCCAGTGAAGATTTCAAAGTGCCTGAAGACACGCCACCAGACGGCCTGCTGCCCGAGGATGACCGCTGGATGCAGTGACTCACCCAGGATGGGTGGCACCGCTAAAGCCTTGCTCTTGAGCCAGCCAGGCCAGCACAGGCACTGTGCCAGGCAAGACAGGTGAGACCGACACCGGCAAAGACTGCCAGGCCGCTTGTTGCTGCTCACGCATGTGCAACTCCCCCTGCCAAACAGTGACCTTGCAGAAATTCAAACGCACCAAGGCATGGGGATAGTCCACCATCTGCTGCTTCCACAGTTGCACATCAGCTGGATTCAAGGCGATGCCCAACTCTTCTGCCAACTCACGAGCCAATGCCTGCGCCACGGTTTCACCCGACTCGAGCTTGCCGCCGGGAAACTCCCAAAAGCCCGCATACACCTTGCCTGCCGGGCGTGAGGTGAGCAAAAACCGGCCATCGGCGGAGATCAAGATGCCCACGGCCACATCCACCACAGCCCGCTCCAGACCACCGACTCGCGCCAAGTCGCCATCGGCCACGAGCAATGGTTCAATCATGCGCGGATCGCTTGCTGTCCCATGAAGTCACGGGCGAATTGGTAGGCCACACGGCCACTGCGTGAGCCCCGCTCCAAGGCCCAAACCAAGGCTTCTGGCCTGGCCGTTGCGATGAGCGCAGGTGATGCACCCAAGGAGGCCATCCATTGCGCGACGATGGTGAGGTATTCGTCTTGCGAGAAGGGGTAAAAACTGACCCATAAGCCAAAGCGCTCGGACAGGGAAATTTTTTCTTCAATGACCTCACCGGGATGCACTTCGCCATCGTCAGTGTGGGTGTAGGACAAGTTGTCCTTCATGTATTCAGGCAACAAGTGGCGACGGTTGCTGGTCGCATAGATCAGCACATTCGGCGTGGAAGCAGCCACCGAGCCGTCCAGGATGGACTTGAGCGCTTTGTAGCCGGGTTCTCCGTCTTCGAAACTCAAATCGTCGCAAAAGATCATGAATTTTTCGGACCGACCTGCGACCACCTCGACAATGTCTGGCAGGTCGACGAGGTCGGCCTTGTCGACCTCGATCAAACGCAAGCCCTGCTCAGCATAAGCGTTCAGACAGGCCTTGATCAAAGATGATTTGCCCGTGCCGCGAGCGCCAGTGAGCAAGACGTTGTTGGCAGGCAAGCCGCGCACAAACTGCTCGGTGTTGCGCTGCATTTTTTCTTTTTGGCCGTCGATTTCCTGCAAGTCCGCCAGGCCCATGTCAGAGACATGACGCACTGGCTCGAGCACCCCGTGACCGGAAGAACGCTTGCGGTAGCGCCAAGCGATCGCAGCGCTCCAGTCAGGTGCGCCCAATGCGCGCGGCAGCACCGCCTCAATGCGGTCCATCAGCTGCGTGGCGCGTGCCACAAGAGTGTCCAAAGGGTGGCTCATGATCGGTAATCCGCGTTGATGGACACATAGTCGTGGCTGAGGTCGCAGGTCCACACCGTGTCAGTGGAGGCGCCACGTCCCAAGCAAACACGGACCGTGATTTCACTTTGTTGCATGACCCGTTGGCCGTCTGCTTCCTGGTAGGCCGGGTGGCGTCCACCTTGAACCACCACATGCACATCGTCGAGGTACAAATCAATGCCTTGGGTGTCCAGGTCTTCAATGCCGGCATAACCGACCGCCGCGAGGATACGACCCAAGTTAGGGTCGCTGGCGAAAAAGGCGGTTTTCACCAAAGGCGAATGCGCAATCGCATAGGCCACTTGGCGGCATTCTGCAGCACTGCGGCCGCCGTCGACCTGAACGGTGATGAATTTGGTAGCGCCTTCACCATCGCGAACGATGGCTTGCGCCAATTGCTGCGCCACGGTCAGCATGGCCGCCTTCAAGGCCATGCCTTGCGAACTGGCCAAAGAAGTGATGGGTGCATGCGCTGCACGATGGGTGGCCATCACCACGAACGAGTCGTTGGTGGAGGTGTCGCCATCGATGGTGATGCGGTTGAAAGAGGCATCGGCCAATTCAGTCGTCAAGGTCTGTAGCAATGCAGGCGCGATATTCGCATCAGTGGCCACGAAACTGAGCATGGTGGCCATGTTCGGACGGATCATGCCGGCCCCCTTGCTGATGCCAGTGACCGTTACCGCCACCCCGTCAATGTCCAAGCGCACACTGCTGGCCTTGGGCAAGGTGTCGGTGGTCATGATGCCTTGCGCTGCGTCCACCCAATGGGCTGGCTGAGCATGTGCAATGGCCTGCGGCAAACCCGCCACGATGCGTTCCACCGGCAAGGGCTCCATGATCACACCCGTGGAAAAAGGCAGCACTTGCATTGCTGGCAAGCCCAGCAATGCGCCCAAGGCATCGCAGGTGGCCCGCGCATCGGCCAGACCTTGCACGCCTGTGCCCGCGTTGGCGTTACCGGTATTGATCACCAAGGCCCTGATGCCCAAGCCTTTCGCCAAGTGTTCGCGGCACACCTGCACAGGCGCAGCGCAAAAGCGGTTCTGGGTGAACACACCCGCCACGCTGGTACCTTCGTCCAGCAGCAGCACCGTCAAATCATTGCGATGGGCTTTGCGCACACCCGCTTCGGTCACGCCAAGCCTGACACCGGGGACAGGAAACAAATCAGCAGCTTGCGGAGCAGACAAGTGAACGGGCATGACCAACTTTCAAAAAAAAGACTTCAAGCCAACTTACCGTGGCATTGCTTGTATTTTTTCCCACTGCCACAGGGGCAGGGTTCATTGCGACCGACCAACTTGTTCTGGTGCAGCACAGGCTCCAGGCTGGTGGTTTGAGGTGCGCCGGACTCATCGGGCGCGGTGTAGGTCACATTGCTGATGGCTTCAGCTTGTGACTCCAATGTCTGGGCGGCTTGCTCTGCCTGCTCAGCAGACTGGATCTTGACGTTCATCATCACCTGTG
>CANGKR010000004.1 GCA_947454355.1 Comamonadaceae bacterium | reverse complement strand
GACGACAGCCTGTTCATGCATGCCCGCTGGTTGGCGGCCGGCAATGCCGGTCAACTCGACGTCTACCCCGGTGCGCCCCACGCCTTCTTCCGTTTGGGTGATGCACACACCCAAAGCTCCATGGCACGACAAATTCAATTCATCGCCAGCCGCTTGAAATGAGGCCTTGTCAGCGCAAAGTGGCCACCCCATCGGCGGCGCACACGCCTTGGCCTTCGGGCAACACAAACAGGGGGTTGATTTCAGCGTCCACCAATTGTTCGCCCAGTTGGGCTGCCATGTTGGAAAACGCCACGATGGCGTCGAGCAGGGCGTTCACATCGGCTTTCGCTCTGCCTCGGTAACCGTTGAGCAGCGGCCAGCATTTCAGGCTCTGAGCCATGGCCAGTGCTTCTGCGCGGCCGAGGCCTCCTTCGGTGGGCAACAAGCGCAAAGCAGTGTCCTTGAACAACTCGGCCGTCACACCGCCTTGGCCCAACAAAATCGCCACACCCAAGGGGTCGCGGTGCATCCCCAAAATCCATTCGGTCCCACCGCTCACCATCTCTTGCACCAGAAAGCGATCTGGTCTGGTGCCGGTGGCGTGTTCCACATCAGCGCACATGCGCTGCAAGCGCTCGCCGACTTGCTCGGCTGTGACGCCAACGGCCACGCCACCTACATCGCTTTTGTGCGTCACCGTGCTCGAAAGCAACTTGAGCACCACCGGTCCACCCAGTGAGCGCGCGGCTTGTTCGGCTTGCTGGGGCGTGCTCACTTCCAGCTCGCGTGTACACCGCACACCAAAGCGGCTGAACAATTGTTTGGCCTGTGCCTCATTCAGGGGGCCTGTGGGTAAATCCGTTGTCACAACGCCGGCGTGTGCGGTGGCTGTTTCAGTGACAGGCGCAGCCCACTGCTGAACATGCCACATGCCTGCAAAGGCGGCCGCACAACTTTCGGCAGACACAAAGGCGGGCACACCGCTTTGCGTCAAGATGGATGTGGCTGCGGGCGCGTGTGGGCTGATGTAGGCCAGAACCGGCTTGTCAGACAGGGGCAGGCATTCTTGAATGGCGCCCGCCATCAACTCCGGTTGTGCCACGCCTGATGAGCCCACGATGATAGTCAGCGCGTCGTAGCTGGGGCTGGCCAGCAAGACCTTGAGGATGCTGCGCAACAAAGTGGGTTGTAAGCCCGCCAGGGTGACGTCGATCGGGTTGCGGTCGAGCGAGGCATGGTCGCCCGTTTGCAAGGCGCGCAATGCGGCGGCGGTGGCGGCATCAGGCGCAGGGGTTTCAAAGCCCAACAGGCCCAAGCTGTCTGAGACCAAGGTGCCGGCACCACCTGTGGAAGTCAAAATAGCGATGCGCTTGCCGTGCAACACCCGCCCGGTGGCCAGTGCCGCGGAAATATCCAGCAAGTCACTGAAGGCCTGCCCGCGGATCACCCCCGTCTGTTGGAACAAGGCGTCATACATGCGGTCCGAACCGGCCAATGCTCCCGTATGGGAGACAGCCGCTTGGGCGCCGGCTTCAGAGCGACCGATCTTGAAGGCCACGATCGGTTTGCCAGCGCGGCGAGCGCGCAAAGCAGCTTCACGGAACTTGTGCGGGTGGCGCACAGACTCGATGTACAGCGCAATCACCCGTGTGGCCGGGTCATCCACCAGTGCGTGAATGAAATCGGACAATTCCAAATCCACTTCGTTGCTGGTGGAAATGAGTTTGGACAAGCCCAGACCCCGTGCGGCTGCCCGCGACAACAAGGAACCCAAAATGCCCCCGCTTTGCGACACCACGCCGATGTGCCCCACTGGGAATTGGTCCATCTCCAAGGCGCCTGAAGGCGAGAGCACAATGCCGTCGGTCAGGTTGACCAGCCCGATGGTGTTGGGCCCCAGAATGCGCATGGAACCTGCCGCTTCGCGCAACTGGGCTTGCCGTGCGGCGCCGGTTTCACCGGTCTCGCCATAGCCACTGGCCAGCACGATGGCGCAGGGCGTGCCGATCGCAGCCAGCTCGCGCACGGCCACATATGCACGCTCTGCGCCCAACAAGACGATGGCCACATCGGGAACTTCGGGGAGTGAAGCAATGTCCGGGTAACACGGCCAATCGCCGATGTGATCGAGTTTGGGGTTGACCGGGAAGATCTTGCCCGCATAACCGTGCTTGCGCAGATACGCAGCGGGCCGGCCTGATGTTTTTTGCGGATCACCGGACGCGCCAATGATGGCCACACTGCGTGGCTTGAACAAGCGGGCGATGACCTCGGCTTGGGGGTCTGTGCTCACCTCATGCACCTTTCGACTTGGCCAAAAACGCCATCACCGATTCGCGGTGCTCGGTGCTGGTGTAGCAAATGCCTTGGGCTTGACTGCCTTGGGCAAACACCTGCTGGGCTGGTAATTCGTAACTTTGGTTGAGAATGGTTTTGCTCAAAGCCAGTGCCGTGGCCGAACCTTGGCTCAACTCGGCGGCCCAGGCCTGTGCGTCGGCCAGTAAACGCTCGGCGCTGGTTTTGCGGTCGGCAATGCCCAAAGCCAGGGCTTCATCAATGTCCACTTTGCGGCCTGTGAAGATCAACTCTTTGGCTTTGACCAGGCCCACGCGGCGAGGCAAAAAATACATGCCGCCGCCGTCGGCGATGATGCCTCGGTGGATGTACGACCAGGTGAAGCTTGCCCATTCGTTGGCGATGATGAAGTCACAGGCCATGGCCGTGTCTGCGCCCAAGCCAGACGCCGCGCCATTGACCGCTGCGATCACTGGCTTGGGCATGTTGTGCAAAAGCATTTGTGTGTGGTGCACACCTTGTTGGCGGTGCCAGCCGTTGAAGGCGATTTCTCCGGTGGGTGCGTTCATGCGCTTTTCCATGCCCGAGATGTCACCTCCGGCGCAAAAGCCTTTACCTGCACCGGTCAGCACCACTGCGCGAATGGATTTGTCTGAGCTGACGTGCTCTAACGCTTGGATGAACTCACTGCGCATGGCATCGCTCATGGCGTTGCGCTTGTCAGGGCGATTCAGGGTCAGGGTGGCCACGTGATGGTCCACTTGCAGGGTGACGAGTTGTTCGCTCATGGGGCTTCCTTCAATCGGGTTGGATATTGTTTTCTTTGACGATTTTGCGCCAGCGGATTTCTTCGGCCTTGACGTAGGCCTCGAGTTCTTCAGGCGTGCCTGCGCTCACGCTCAGGCCTTCTTGTTCAATCTTCAGGCGAAACTCATCAGACTGGGCGGCTTTCTTGGCCGCTGCGTTCAATTTGCTCACCACGTCCGCAGGCGTGCCTGCGGGGGCATACAGCCCATACCAACTTTCCACCGCATAGCCGGGCACGGTCTCGGCGATGGTAGGCACACCTTTGAGGGCGGCTGAACGCTCGGGCGAGGTGACCGCCAAGGCACGCAACTTGCCGGCATCGATGAAGGCACCCACGGCCGAGCTGGTGGCGAACATCATGTCTACCTGGCCGCCGAGCAGATCTGTCAGGGCCGGACCCGCGCCGCGGTAGGGGATGTGGGTCATGCGCACCTTGGCCAAGTTGGTGAACATTTCGCCGGCCAGATGGGCCGAGGTGCCGTTGCCTTGCGAGGCATACGACAGCTTGTCGGGGTTGGCGGCAGCCGCTTGCATCATGTCCTTGACAGATTTCAAGGGGCTGGCTGCGCGCACCACCAACACGTTGGGGCCGCGACCGATCAGGATCACTGGCGTGAAGGCCTTGTCAGGCGCATAGGGCATTTTGTGCACCATGCTCGGGTTGACCGCATGGGCAAACGATGCCACCACCAAGGTGTAACCATCGGGCGCGCTTTTGGCCACCGCATCGCTGCCGATCAAGGTGCCTGCGCCAGGCTTGTTCTCCACGATCACCGACTGGCCCAAGGCCTTGGTCATACCGTTCGCCAAAGTGCGGCCGATCAGGTCGGTGCCGCCGCCGGGCGAGAAAGGCACCACCAATTTCACGGGCCGTTCCGGGAAAGCAGCCAGCGCGGGCGCGAGCCCTCCCAGCCCTGCCAGCCCCATAGCCAGGATCAAGACCCGCCTGAATCCCAAAGTACTGCAACGCATGATGCCTCCTGAGCACCGCGCACAGCGGTGCATGTGTTGTGCAGCATGAAGCATAGGCGAGTGCCGGGGTTTTGGCAGCCAGGCAATTCCATCTGGTGGAATTGCCTAGAATGGGAGTCATGCCCACCGAAAGCCAGTCGCCACGCAATCGATCGCTGGAACGCGGCGTGGAAGTCTTGCGTGCTTTTCGCCCCGGCTCGGCACAGCTGGGCAATGCCGAGTTGGCAGAACGCACCGGTTTGCCGCGTTCCACCATCAGCCGTTTGACGCAAACCTTGGTGGTGGCGGGCATGCTGCAAGTGGACCCTGAAACACGCACTTACCGATTGGCCCCGGCGGTCTTGACCTTGGCCCATGCCATGCGGTCGGGCTCTCAGTTGCTGGCCCTTGCGTCCCCCCTGATGCGGGGCGCGGCCCAGACGCACAAAATCAATGTCGGATTAGCCGCACCGGACCAAGATGACATGGTCTACCTCGAGTCTCACCGCTACCACCCCCGCCCTTCTCAGCGCTCAGTGGTCTCAGGTCAACGCGTGCCAATGGCTTTGACTTCTTTGGGGCGTGCGTATTTGGCGGTCGCACCCCCGGCCGAAACTCAGTTGCGGCTGCAGCACTGGCGCCAAGCGCGCGGGCCGCAATGGCGTGCTCTGCAAATGGCCATCGAAGCCGCCGTGCAGGATGTGTCCCACCACGGTTATTGCGTGGCTGCTTGGCAGCATGAGGTGGTGGCCCTGGCCACACCGTTTGTGCACCAGGGCGCGCACTGTGCGCTCAATGTGAGTGTGTCCACCGCCCGGCCGCTATCGGACATGCGCCAAGAGTTGGCGCCCATCTTGATGACGCTCAAGCAACAAGTGCTGAATGCGCTGGCCCAGAATAGGCTTTAGCGATGAAGCCATTTTGACGCTGACAGCGCTCTGCGTTAAGGTGTGTGACCCCCGTTGGAGCCACTCAACATGTCCGCACCTGAAGTTCAAGTCACGCGCCAAGGCGCAGTCACCATCGTGTCCATCCAGCGGGCCTCGGCGCGCAACGCGGTCGACCGTGTGACTGCGCAGCAGTTGGCCGATGCCTTTCGTGATTTCGACGCTGACCCCGATGCCGCCGTGGCGGTTTTACACGGTGCGCATGGCACCTTTTGTGCGGGCGCAGACCTCAAAGCCTTGAACGACGACGCCCGGCGTAACCGGCTTGACCCGCAAGGTGACGGGCCGATGGGTCCATCGCGCATGCTGTTGACCAAACCCGTGGTGGCTGCCATCAGTGGCCATGCGGTGGCTGGCGGTTTGGAGTTGGCGCTGTGGTGCGATTTGCGCGTGGTCGAACGCTCAGCCGTGTTGGGTGTGTTTTGCCGCCGCTTTGGTGTGCCGCTGATCGACGGCGGCACGGTGCGACTGCCGCGTTTGATTGGCCTGTCGCGTGCGATGGATTTGATCCTCACCGGTCGGCCTGTGGATGCCGAAGAAGCCTTGCAGATTGGCCTGGCCAACCGGCTGGTGGAAGACGGTCAGGCCCTGCAAACGGCAGTGGCCTTGGCCGAGCATCTCGCTGCCTTGCCCCAGACCTGCATGCGCAACGACCGCCGCTCGGCTTACGAGCAATTCGGCATGGGATTGTACGAAGCGCTCGCCCACGAATTTGCGCTCGGCCAGCAGACACTGGCCAGCGGAGAGGCCTCACGCGGCGCCAGACTCTTCGAGTCGGGCGCGGGGCGAGGTGGGCAGCGGCTGGCTTGAAAAGCCTGAGCTTCAGGGTTGGTGTTTTTCAATCACCGCTTTGACCGCATCTGTCAGCGCAAAACCTGCGCCGTAGCGTTCGGCCAGCTCTGCGCTGCGCTGCGTGAAGCGCTCCACCCCTTCGGAGTAGATGAACTGCATCGCCCCGCCGGTCCATGCCGGAAAGCCGATGGCAAAGATAGAGCCGATGTTGGCGTCGTGTGTAGAGGTCAACACGTTCTCTGCCATGCAGCGTGCGGTCTCGATCGCTTGTCGGTACAGCAAGCGGTCTTTGAGTTCCTGCAGCATCGCTTGTGGCTCGCCGGTCAGGGGTTTTTCAAACTGTTTGAGGCCGGACCACAGTTGCTTTTTGGCTCCCGCAGGGTAGTCGTAGTAACCGCCGCCTCCTGCACGGCCAGGGCGATTCAAGGCCTTGACCATGTTCTCCGTGAACAACTCGCCGCGTGAAGGTGCGTAGGTTTGGCCCTGCGCGGCAAAGTCGGCGCGGGTTTGGTCGAGCACATGCACCGACAGCGACAGCGAGGTTTCATCGAGCACCGCCAATGGTCCAACCGGCATGCCCGCTGCGATGCCGGCTTGCTCGATCATGGGGGCAGGAATGCCCTCGGCCAGCATGGCTGCGCCTTCCATCACGAAGGTGCCGAACACGCGGCTGGTGAAAAAACCGCGTGAGTCGTTGACCACGATCGGTGTTTTGCCAATCGACAGCACATAGTCGTAAGCGCGCGCCACGGATTCGTCGTCTGTGTTTTGGCCGCGGATGATTTCCACCAGCTTCATCTTGTCAACTGGCGAGAAGAAATGGATGCCGACAAACTTGGCGGGGCGGCTGCTGGCTTGAGCCAGGCCGGTGATCGGCAAGGTGGAGGTGTTGGAGGCAAAGGTGCCGCCAGCAGCCATCACCGCTTCGGCCTCGCGCGTCACCTGCGCTTTGAGTTCGCGGTTCTCGAACACAGCTTCGATGATCAAATCGCAACCCGCCATGTCCGCCACATTGGCGGTGGGGTGAATCAGGTCCAGCAAGGCCGCTTGCTTGGCAGCGTCCATGCGGCCTTGCTGCACTTGCTTGTCGGTCAGCTTGCGGCTGTACTCCCGGCCGGCTTGCGCTTTTTCCAGGCTCACATCACGCAGCACGCTGGGCAAGCCGCGTGCGGCATTGGCGTAGGCGATGCCCGCACCCATCATGCCGGCACCCAAAATGCCGACCTTGCTCGGCTTCCAGGGCGCGATGCCGGCCGGGCGGGACTTGCCCGATTTGATGGCGTTGGTATTGAAGAAGAACGCGGTGATCATGTTCTTCGCGTTTTGCCCCACCATCAGCTTGGCCAGTTTGCGGCTTTCGATGCGGGTGGCGGTGTCGTAGTCCACCTGAGCGCCTTCGACCATGCACTCCAAAATGGCTTGAGCCGCCGGATACAGGCCATGGGTTTTGTTGAACATCATGGCCGGCATGACCGACAGACCTTGTGCGATTTTGGGCGTGGCGGGCGTGCCGCCAGGCATTTTGTAGTCCTTGCGGTCCCAAGGCTGCACCGCTTGCGGGTTGGCCTCAATGAAGGCCATGCCCATGGCCAGCAAGGCTTGCGGGTCTTTCGCCAGACCTTGGATCAGGCCCAGCTCCAGCGCTTTTTGCGGGTTGAACAGCTTGCCTTCCATCAGGTAGGGTTGCGCGCTCATCAGGCCCAGCAGGCGGGTCATCTTGGTCACGCCGGTGGCGCCGGGCAGCAAGCCCAGAGAGACTTCGGGCAAGCCGAGCTGGATCTTGGGGTTGTCCAATGCAAAGCGGGCATGGCCGATCAAAGCCACCTCCCAGCCACCGCCCAAGGCGGCGCCGTTGATCAAACTGACCACCGGCTTGCCCATGCACTCGATACGGCGAAACGCTTTTTTGAGCAGCTCGATGCCGGTAAAGCCTGCGGCCGCATCTTCGGCTCGCAGCTTGAGCACGCCTTTGAGGTCGGCTCCGGCAAAGAAGGTGGTTTTGGCCGAGGTCAGCAGCACCCCACGCAATTGCGCGGCATCGGCGCTCAGCTGGTCGGCCAGTTGCACCATGTCGTGTTGCCATTGCGGCTTCATGGTGTTGACGGGCGAGCCCGGCTCGTCAAAGGTGACGGTGGCGATGCCCTGGTCGAGTGAATAGCGAATCGTTTCCATGATTTAAACCCGTTCAATGATGGTGGCAATGCCCATGCCGCCGCCCACGCACAGCGTGACCAGGCCGCGCTTGAGTTGGCGGCGCTCCAGTTCGTCGAGCAGCGTGCCGATCAGCATCGCGCCGGTGGCGCCCAAGGGGTGGCCCATGGCAATGGCGCCGCCATTCACATTGACCTTTTCATGCGGTACATTCATTTCGGCCATGAAGCGCATCGGCACGATGGCAAAGGCTTCGTTGACTTCGAACAAATCGATGTCGTCGATCGTCAAGCCCGCTTTGGCCAATGCTTTGCGTGCGGCAGGCATCGGGCCTGTCAGCATGATGGTCGGGTCCGCGCCCGACAAGGCGGTCGCCACGATGCGACCGCGCGGCGTCAAGCCCAGTTCACGACCTTTGCTCTCGCTGCCGATCAGCACGGCGGCAGCGCCGTCCACAATCCCTGAAGAATTACCGGCGGTGTGCACATGGTGAATGCGCTCGACCTGCGGATAGCGCGACAAGGCCACCGCGTCAAATCCCATGGCGCCCAAATCGGTGAAAGAAGCTTTGAGGCCACCCAAGCCTTCGAGCGTGGTGTTGGGCTTGATGAATTCGTCCGCTTCCAGCACGGGCAAACCCAATTCGTCGGTGACCGGAATGACTGACTGCAAAAAGCGCCCGGCCGCACGCGCCTCGGTGGCACGCCGTTGCGACTCCAAGGCGTAGCGGTCCACATCCTCGCGGGTGAAGCCGCCTAAAGTGGCGATCAAGTCCGCACCAATGCCTTGTGGCGTGAAGCCGGTGCCGCAATTGGTGGCTGGGTCTTGCGCCCACGCGCCGCCGTCCGAGCCCATGGGCACGCGGGACATGCTTTCCACACCACCTGCGATCACGAGGTCTTCCCAGCCGCTGGCCACTTTTTGCGCGCCCAGGTTCACTGCTTCCAGCCCGGAGGCGCAAAAACGGTTGATCTGCACGCCCGAGACTTGAAAGTCCCAGCCCGCTTTGAGCAAAGCAGTTTTGGGCAAGACCGAGCCTTGGTCGCCAATCGGAGAGACGCAGCCCATGACCACATCGTCCACTTGGGCGGAATCAAAGTCATGGCGCTGGCGCAGTTTTTCGAGCAAGCCGCCGAGCAGGTCCACGGGCTTGACCTCATGCAGGCTCCCGTCTTTTTTGCCTTTGCCGCGGGGTGTGCGCACCGCGTCAAAAATGAACGCTGAAGTCATTCAGATCTCCTGGTAGTTGTCGGCGTGAAAAGGGCCCTGGGAATGGGTGTTGCCGAGCATTGACAAAGGCATTATGGGCATGCACACTGAACAAAGCAAGTGCTTGGTTGACGCCCAGTTGACCTCCCGATTGACCTCACTTTGAACACCCCAACCCCCCTGTGGCACCGCCCTGGAAGACCCCTCGGAGACCTGCATGCAATTGACCCACGAACACGAAGAACTGCAACGTAACCTCAAGCGTTTCATCGATGACGAGATCAATCCCCATGTGGACGAATGGGAGGCGGCCGAGATCTTTCCGGCTCACGAAGTCTTCAAGAAACTCGGCCAGCTTGGCTACTTGGGGTTGACCAAGCCCGAAGCCTACGGCGGCGCGGGGCTGGACTATTCTTATGCTGTGGCGATGGCCGAAACCCTGGGCCATATTCAGTGTGGCGGCCTGCCCATGGCCATCGGTGTGCAAACCGACATGGCGACACCAGCGCTGGCGCGTTTTGGGTCTGACGCATTGCGCCAAGAGTTTCTGGCCCCTGCCATCTCAGGCGACATGGTCGCGTGCATTGGCGTGTCAGAACCCGGTGCCGGCTCGGATGTGGCCTCGGTCAAAACCACCGCCCGCAAGGACGGCGACGACTACGTCATCAACGGCGGCAAGATGTGGATCACCAACAGCCTGCAGGCCGACTGGATGTGTTTGCTGGCCAATACCTCCGAGGGCCCAGCGCACAAAAACAAAAGCCTGATCATCGTGCCGATGAACACACCGGGCATCACGGTCGCCAAGAAAATCCGCAAGATCGGCATGATGTCCAGCGACACTGGGTTGATTCATTTTGACGATGTACGTGTGCCCCAGCGCAACCGCATCGGCGAAGAAGGCTTGGGCTTTACCTACCAGATGAAGCAGTTCCAGGAAGAACGTTTGTGGGCTGCGGCCAATGCGATCCAGTCCTTGACCAATTGCATTGAACAAACCATCGCCTACACCGGTGAGCGCATGGCTTTTGGCAAGTCCATTCTGGACAACCAGACGGTGCACTTCAAGATGGCCGAACTCAAAACCGAAGTCGAATGCCTGCGCGCCTTGACCTACATGGCCACCGAGTACTACCTGGCTGGCAAGGACGTGACCGAATGGGCCTCCATGGCCAAACTCAAAGCCGGCCGCTTGCTGCGCACCGTGCCCGACAGTTGCCTGCAATACTGGGGAGGCATGGGCTTCACCTGGGACAACCCCGTCTCACGCTTGTACCGCGACGGGCGCTTGGCTTCCATCGGTGGCGGTGCAGACGAGGTCATGCTGGGCATCATCAGCAAGCACATGCACACCTTGCCGAAAAACCGTTAAGTCTTGCAGCCAGCGGCTGCAGCGGGATGGATCTCAACAGGATGAAGCGATCGACACAGGCACTTGAACAGGCATGTCCAGCAGGATTTGGCCCATGCCCTTGCCCAGAGGATCATTGCGGGTAGATGCAGGGCCGCCGCCACCCAGGGCTTCGTGCATGACCAGGTTCATCGCATCGATGCCGGGCAAGTGAAAACGCTCCACCTGGCCTTGCACCAGGTGCGAGAAATAGGCCTTGACCACCTCGGGTGTGACGCGGGCCCACAGCAGCGGTAACCATTCAGGGCGCCGCGCCACCAGGCCGATGTTGGAGATGTCACCCTTGTCGCCACTGCGCGCCCAGGCCAGCCGGATCAAGGGCACTTCGACCAGGGCTTCGCCGGTCTCTACCCAAGGTGCGGGTGATGGCAAACTCGATGCACTGCCCACAGCCGCGTCTACAGGCACGGCCACAGGCCAGACCTGATCGCCCATGCGCACCGTGACAGCCACACTGGACTTGTCGACCAAAAACGAAAAGGGCTTGATGTGTGGCGAGGGCGTGGGTCGTCCGCCGCCAGGCCCTGTGGTGCCGGGCGACCAAGAGGTACCGGCGGGTGAGATTTCTTTGGCAAACATCTCCAGCGCCTGTTTGAGCGGGTGGCTGACGACGACGCGCACCATCACCTCGCGAGCACTGCCCGCGCGGGTATGCGGGCCGTACAGGGTTTCGGCACCGAGCAGGTCCACCGTGGCGCTGGTGTAGTCTGGCCAACCATGTTGCTGCAGCATCGTGCGGGTGCGGGCCAAAATCGACTCGCCCGTGCGGCGGGCCTTGGCCGCCGCGTCAATGCCGATGATCAACATGCTGCCGGTGCATCGAAAGCCATCCATGGCGGTAGCTGAGACCTTGTAATGCACACCCGGCGAACTACCGCGCGCACCGGACACCCGCACCCGTTCGGGGCTGAGCTGCTCCATGCGCACCGACCTGAAATCGCAGCAGACATCGGGCAGCATATAGGCCCCTGGGTCGCCAATTTCATAGAGCAATTGTTCGGCCACTGCGGCGCGCAAAATCCGGCCTCCAGTACCGGGCGTTTTATGCAATTCAAAGCTGCCATCGGCAAAGCAATCGATGATGGGGTAGCCGATGTTCGGCCAGTCGGGGATGTCTTGCCAATCGGTGTGCAGACCACCCGTCGCCTGACAGCCGCATTCAATGATGTGTCCGGCCAGACTACCGCCTGCGAGCTGGTCATAGTCCTGTGGGCCCCAACCGAATTCGTGCATCAAGGGGCCCAAGGTCACCGCGCTGTCCACGCCGCGACCGGTGATCACAATGTCTGCCCCCTCAGCGAGAGCGCGTGCCACCGGGATCGCGCCCAAATAGGCATTGGCCGACAGCACCTTGGCGGGCAAATGTTCGCCGCGAAACATGTCAAGGGTGCCCGCCTCGCGCAATGCAGGCAACTGCGCACTGATGTCGTCGCCCAGTACGACAGCGATCTTCGGGTGCAGGCCCATGCCCTGTGCCAGGGCTTGCAAGGCATCGGCACAACCTTGCGGGTTCATGCCGCCGGCATTGGCCACCACTTTGATGCCGCGTTGCATGACCACAGGCAAGACAGCTTTCATGGCAATGTCAACAAAGTCGGTGGCATAACCCATCTCGGGTTTCTTGGTGCGTACCGAAGCCAAAATCGCCATGGTGGTCTCGGCCAGGTAGTCAAACACCAGGTAGTCGATCAGCCCGGAATGGGCCAATTGCGTGGCGCCCAGGACGCTGTCGCCCCAAAAACCAGAGGCACCACCGATGCGCACCGCACGGCGGGAAGAAGGTTCAGGCGTGGAATCGGACATATTGAAACTTGAAACGAGGTGATGTGGCCACATGGCGTGGAGTGCCTGTCATCTTGGCCGTGCCCCACAAAAATGCCGTGCACCTAGGTGACAATCTTGGCAGGGTTATCGGTGTTTTCCTAGGGTTCTGTGACCACTTTGAACATGAAGCTGGGCACTCAGAGGTTTATGCTGGCGGTATCGATCACCAAGCAGGTTACAGGTCATGTTGGACACCCAGGCATTGCCACATTACTTCAACGCCGAGCACGCCGATTACCGCGCGGCCTTGCGCGATTTTGTCGCCCGTGAAATCACGCCTCATGTGAACGAATGGGACGAAGCCGAGAGCTTCCCGCGCGAGCTGTACGCGAAAATCGCTCAACTGGGTGCACTGGGCATCGGCTACCCCGAGGCTCTGGGCGGCACACCGGCTGATATTTTTTACCACCTCATCACCGCCGAAGAAATGGCGCGCTCGGGCAGCGGTGGTGTCTCAGCTTCATTGCTCTCGCACACCATCGGCCTGCCACCCGTCAACGCCTATGGCAGTGAGGCCCTCAAGCAGCGGGTGGTACCGGCCGTCTTGCGCGGCGAAAAAATCGCTGGCTTGGCGGTCACTGAACCCGGTGGCGGGTCTGACGTGGCCTCGCTCAAAACCACCGCCGTGCGCGACGGTGACCATTACGTGGTCACGGGCGAAAAGGTGTTCATCACCTCCGGCATGCGGGCTGACTATTTGACGGTTGCGGTGCGCACCGACCCGAACAACAAGGGCGCCGGAGGGGTCTCAGCCCTGTTGGTTGAGTGCAATACCCCGGGTTTGACCCGCACACCTTTGAACAAAATGGGCTGGTGGGCTTCAGACACGGCCCACCTTCGCTTTGACCAGGTGCGTGTGCCGGTGGGACATTTGCTAGGCATAGAGAACCAAGGCTTCAAGGTCTTCATGAACAACTTCAACGCTGAACGCCTGGGCATGTCAGCGCAAGCCTGTATGTTTGCGCAGGTCTGTTTGCATGAGGCCACCGAATGGGCGCGCGAGCGCCGTACCTTTGGCGAGATCTTGTCGAGCCGCCAAGTCATTCGCCACAAATTGGTCGACATGGCCATGCGCATCGAGGCGGCGCGCAGCTTGGTGTATGAGCTGGCCTGGCAGGTGCAGCATCAGGTGGGCGATCCCGCGCATCTGGTGGCACGCACCTGTATGGCCAAAATTTTGTCCACACAGGCCATGCAGTTCTGCGCCGATCAAGCGGTGCAAATTCTCGGCGGCATGGGCTTCATGCGGGGCACCCGATCCGAGCGCATTTACCGCGAGGTCAAGGTCATGATGATCGGCGGTGGCTCCGAAGAAATCATGAAAGACCTGGCTGCCCGCCAGCTGGGCATTTGAAATGCATCTCCCCGAAAGTCAACGCCATGCCCCAGATTGAATCCACGATCTCATTGAACAGCCCGGCCTTTGCCGTCAACCGTGAGCACATGCTCGCGCTGTTAGAGCGCGTACGCCAGAGTGAACAGCGCGCCCGCGACAAGTCGGCCACTTCGCGTGAGCGTTTTGAAAAACGCCAACAGCTGCTGCCCCGCGAACGCTTAGCCTTGTTACTGGACCCGGGTGCGCCTTTTCTAGAGTTGTGCACTTTGGCCGGTTATGGCTTGGACACCCCTGACCCGCAAAAAACAGTGCCCGGCGGCGGTGTGATTGCGGGCATCGGTTATGTCAGCGGTGTGCGCTGCATGGTCATGGCGTCGGACTCGGGCATCGACGCAGGCGCGCTGCAACCCAAAGGCCTGGACAAACTCTTGCGCGTGCAAGAACTCACGCTGGAAAACAAACTGCCCTACGTGCAACTCGTGGAAAGCGCAGGCGCCAATTTAATGACCTATCGGGTGGAAGACTTTGTGCGCGGCGGCAGCACCTTCCGCAACCTGGCGCGCATGTCGGCTGCTGGCTTGCCGGTGGTCACCGTGACACACGGTTCATCGACCGCGGGTGGGGCCTACCAAACGGGTTTGTCGGACTATATTATTTTGGTGCGCGGGCGCTCACGGGCTTTTCTGGCCGGCCCGCCTTTGCTCAAAGCGGCCACCGGCGAAGTGGCGACCGAAGAAGAGTTGGGTGGCGCGGTGATGCACACCAGCATCTCGGGCCTGGGTGACTACCTGGCCGAAGACGACCGCGACGGCTTGCGCATTGCCCGCGACATCCTGGCCAAGCTCGACTGGGACCGCGATACCCCGCAACCGCCAGTGCGCAACTACAAGCCGCCGCGTTACGACGCTGAAGAACTCTTGGGCATCATGCCCGACGACCACAAGCGCCCTGTCGACATGAAGCAGGTGATTGCGCGCATTGCGGACGACTCGGACTTTCTGGAGTTCTCTGAAAACTATGGCAGCGCTACGGTGTGTGGCCACATTCAAATCGAAGGCTGGTCGGTGGGCGTCATCACCAACAACGGGCCGATCGATCCAGCCGGCGCGGCCAAGGCCACGCACTTCATCCAGGCCTGCTGTCAGTCGCGCACGCCTATTTTGTATTTGAACAATACCACCGGTTACATGGTGGGCAAAGCTTACGAAGAAGCAGGCATCATCAAACACGGCTCCAAGATGATCCAGGCTGTAACCAATGCCACCGTGCCTCAAATCACGATCTACTGCGGCGCCTCTTTTGGCGCAGGTAACTACGGCATGTGCGGGCGGGGCTTTCATCCGCGTTTTTGCTTCAGCTGGCCGAACGCCAAAACCGCGGTCATGGGTGGTGAGCAAGCTGCCGGCACCATGCGCATCGTCACCGAAGCCGGTATGCGCCGCAAAGGCGCAGTCGATGAAGCTCAGCTCGATGAAATGAGCCGTCGCATCGTCGAGCGTTTTGACAGCCAGATGAGTGTCTTCACCACCAGCGCGATGCTGCTCGACGATGGTGTGATCGATCCGCGAGATACCCGTGCGGTGTTGGCGCAAGTGCTGGCCGTATGCCGAGAAGCCCAGGCCCGAGAGCCGCAAAAAATGCAGTTCTCGGTCGCTCGTCCTTGAAGCAGGAAACCCTCATGAAACCCGTGACCCCCTTCCACAAAGTCCTGATAGCCAACCGCGGTGAAATCGCTCTGCGCGTGATCCGCAGCGCCCATGCCCTGGGTTACCGCACCGTGGCGGTGTATTCCACCGCCGATGCGCACGCCGCACATGTGCTGGCTGCGCACGAGGCGGTGTGTATTGGCGAGCCCTTGCCTGCGCAGTCGTACTTGAACATCCCCGCCATCCTCGACGCTGCGCGCCTGACTGGAGCCGATGCGGTGCACCCGGGCTATGGTTTTCTGGCCGAAAACGAAGACTTCGCTCAAGCTTGCCGCGATGCGGGCCTGGTGTTCATCGGCCCCTCGCCCGAAGCCATTCGTGCCATGGGCGATAAAGCCGGTGCCAAACGCCTCATGATGGCCGCCGGTGTGCCCTGCATTCCGGGCTATCAGGGTGAGGACCAAAGCGCAGAACACCTGGCCATACAGGCTGCTCAGATCGGTTACCCGGTGATGATCAAGGCCACAGCCGGTGGTGGTGGGCGAGGCATGCGCTTGGTGCATCAAGCCAATGAATTTGCCGAGCTGCTGCGCAGTGCGCAGTCCGAAGCCTTGAATGCTTTTGGCGATGCCACCGTGATTTTGGAGCGAGCGATTGAACAGCCGCGCCACATCGAAATCCAGATTTTTGCCGACCGGCATGGCCACGCGATTCACTTGGGTGAGCGCGATTGCTCGGTACAACGCCGCCATCAAAAGGTCATCGAAGAAGCGCCATCTCCTGCGGTGGACGCCGCCTTGCGCGTGCGCATGGGCGCCACCGCGGTGGCTGCTGTCAAAGCCATTGCTTATGAGGGCGCGGGCACGCTGGAGTTTTTGCTGGACCGCGAAGGGCATTTTTATTTCATGGAAATGAACACCCGCTTGCAGGTGGAACACCCGGTGACTGAAGCCATCACCGGCCTGGACTTGGTGGCGTGGCAACTGCGCGTGGCCGCAGGCGAACCCCTGCCGATGCAGCAAGAAGATGTGCGTTGGCAAGGTCATGCCATCGAGGTGCGTCTGTGCGCCGAAGATGTGCCTGCCGGATTCATGCCGCAAAGTGGCACCTTGCTGCAGTGGCAACTGCCCGAGGGTGTGCGTGTGGAGCATGCCTTGGCCGATGGTGCCAGCATCCCGCCGTATTACGACTCGATGGTGGCCAAAGTCATTGCCCATGGCCGCGACCGTGCCAACGCCCTGCGGCAGATGCAGTCGGCGCTGCACGACCTGGTGGCCTTGGGCGTCAAAACCAATCAAAGCTTTTTGCAGCGCAGTCTGGCGCAGCCGGTGTTTGCTCAAGGGGGCGCTACCACCGCGTTCATTGCCCAGCATGAGGCCGAGTTGTTGCACGAAGTCTCTGATTCACGCGCTCTGGCCGTGGCCGCTTGGCTGCTGCATCACAGCGGGGGCGCAGCCTTGAGTGCCTCCCGCCTGGCGCACAGCTTGCCCGTTGCGGTGCATCTGTCCTTGGACGGAACCCGGCACAGGGCCACTGTCACCCAAACCAGCGCGCAGCAGTTCAGTGTGCAGGTGGCCGATGCGTCCCACGCGGTGACCATGGTGTCCCACGGGACGAACGGCGTGCGATTGATCGTGGACCGAGTGTTGCAAAGCGTTCCTTTCGTGCGCGATGGCCAGAGCCTGTGGCTCCACTGGGCTGGGCGCCCCTACCAGGTACAAGACCTCACCCGCGAGGTCGGCGTCCGACCCGGCGAGCAAGGAGGTGACGGCAAAGTGCGCGCCACGATGAACGGCCGCGTGGTGGCCGTGTCTGTTGCGGTGGGCGACCGTGTGCAAGCCCAGCAGGCGCTGGTCACTCTCGAAGCCATGAAAATGGAACATGTCCATGCCGCGCCAGTGGCCGGCACGGTAACGGCGGTGCATGTGGCCAGCGGTGACCAAGTCCCCGCCAGTCGCGTGGTGGTCGAAATCCAGGCGGATGTCCCGCCCGCAGCCAAGGAAGCATGATGAGCGATGAAGTTTTGCTGGAACGCCGAGGCGCGGCCTTGTGGATCACCATCAACCGTGCCGACAAACGCAACGCCATCAATGACGGCGTGGTGCGCGGCATTCGGGATGGTTTGCGTCAAGCGCATGCCGATTCGGCGGTGCGCGCGGTGGTGTTGACCGGTGCGGGCGAGAAAGCTTTTTGCGCCGGCGGTGATTTGCAGCCGGGTAAAAGCTTTACCTTTGATTTTTCACAGCCCAACGGGGCTTACGCCGATTTGCTGCGCGAAGCGCAAAACGCCACCTTGCCCCTGATCGCCCGCATCAACGGTACCTGCATGGCGGGCGGCATGGGTCTGGTGTGTATGACCGACTTTGCCGTGGCCGCTGACCATGCCCTTTTTGGCCTACCCGAAGTCAAAGTGGGCGTCTTCCCGATGCAGGTGATGAGTCTGTTACAAGATCTGGTGCCGCGCCGCATTGTGCGCGAATGGGCGCTGACCGGAGAGCCTTTTTCAGCCCAAGAGGCGCAAAGTGCGGGCTTGGTGAACCACGTCGTCCCGACCGCCGAGCTGGACGCCAAAACCCAGTGGCTGATCGATCGCATCGTGGACAAGTCACCCACCGCCATACGGCGCGGCAAGTACGCCATGCGCGCTATCGCGGACATGGGCTTTGATCAGGCCATTGCCTATACCGA
This sequence comes from Comamonadaceae bacterium, assembly GCA_947454355.1. GTDB lineage: Bacteria > Pseudomonadota > Gammaproteobacteria > Burkholderiales > Burkholderiaceae_C > Limnohabitans_A. The sequence goes on along the minus strand of CANGKR010000004.1, from coordinate 21,538 downwards.
AAGCCAGATCGCCTTATTGGCCATGACCGAAGACGCCCGCGAAGGCCTGGCCGCTTTCAACGAAAAACGCAAACCAACCTGGACCGGTCGCTGATGCGTTTCGACTGAGCGCCAAGCTCACGGATTACAGCGGTCGCACTGTCCAGGATCTGCCCACCCATGGGCAGTGTCTCTTTGCTCTTGATGGGCACACACAACGCATTGCCAGATGTCGGCCACAGGCAACCGAGTGGGATGGCCACATGCTTTGCAACGCAAGCCCAGGACTTTGCGCGTAATCCCATACCCCGGTGCCTGGCAATGCGGACACAAGGAGGACAGTTTCTGAACCAGATTCTCAGCGGCCTTGCGTATGATGTCTTGCCGAGTGGGATTGCAATAGGCCCGCAAGTCGTTTTCCACAAAGACCCGGTCGCAGGTCGACGCAGCCCGCGCCGCATGGAATGCACGCAGAAGGCTATTCACATTGGAAAGATCTTTGTAGAGGTCCGGATGTTCAGAATGGTCCGGCCTGAGCACAAGATGGTGTTCTGGAAACAGGGCTTCGGTTGCGAACTGCATCAGCTCTTCGGTTGTGCGCACCATGCGGTGAAGGCTTTGTGCGGGCCCCTGGGCCATGCCGATGACTTCAAGGCCGTGTTTTGCATCCACCCATAACAACACCTCGGTGTCCCATTCCATCCAGCCCGTGTAAGGATCAGGCCCGAACGCGCCTTCGCTGGCCATGCCCAATGTGGTGCCGGTCAACGCCATACCTATGCGGGCCTTGTGTCGGCAAGCCTCCAGCTGTGAGCTTGGCCGCGCCACATCGCGGGTGAAGGTGCCGAGCAAATCGGTGTCATAGCCATCGGTATGTACCAGACGGCAACCCAGTGCCACCTCCAGAATCGGGCGGATGAGTTCTTGCTTGCCGTGCTGGGTCAGTAGCGCTACGGGCAGACCTTGGTAGATGGACGGCTTCAAATTCATGGCGTCACGGCCGCTTGCGCCAGGTGCACATACGCTGGGATACCCAAGAGAATATTGAGCGGAAAGGTCACGCCCAGGCTCAACCCAAAGTAGAGCGATGGTTGGGCCTCGGGCAACGCAAACCGCAAGACGGCAGGCACAGCGATGTAGGATGCGCTGGCCGCCAAGACCATGAGTAAGGCCGTGTCGCCCACTGGCAAGTTCAGCACCAAGGCCAAGGCCAAAGCCAAGGCTGCATGGACTATGGGCGCGATCACAGCATAAGCCATCAATCCGAGAGATTGGCCTTGAACACGCGGCCAGTTGCGCGCAGCCATCAATCCCATGTCCAGCAAAAAGAAGGACAACATGCCTTTGAACAAATCCCCCGAGAAGGGCTGCATCGCGGCTTTGCCGGACTCGCCAGTGAGCAGGCCCACCACCATCGCCCCCAGCAAAAGCAATTGCGCGCCATCGGTGAAAGACTCATGCAATACCTTGCCGATCGAGCCGAGGGATTTGCCACTCGCGTTGTTTGAAGCGGTCATGCCAGCAGGCGCTGGGGTGTGACGCAATTGATTGGCAAAGATGACCGCCATGATGATGGCCGGGGACTCCATCAACGCCATGGCCGCTGCCATGTGGCCTCCGTAAGCGATGCCATGGTTTTCCAGGTACTGCACCGCAGTGACAAAGGTCACCGCACTCACCGACCCATAGGTGGCGGCAATCGCCGCAGCATCGAAGCCCGAGACGATGCGCCGCAAAAGCGCATAACCCAGCCATGGGATGCCAAGGGCCAGCGTCACTGCGGCAGCCAAGCTCCAGCCCACGTTGGCCGTCAAGCCCGATGCGGACAGGGCAAAGCCGCCTTTCAAGCCCAGCGCCATCAACAGGTACAGCGACAGGAATCGAGAGATGGCGGGCGGGATTTCCAGGTTGGATCGGATGGCGCCAGCGAAGGCGCCAATCACAAAAAAAAGTATGGCCGGGTCCAGTAGATTTTGCATAACAGTGTTCCTTGGAGCCGATGGTAGGCAGTCCTCTATGTTTTGTAAAATCGATTCTCATAACTTTATAAATAGATGAAACTCTATGAATATCACTTTCCGGCAATTGCGTTTGTTTTTGGCTTTGGCCGATACCGGCAGCGTCAGCGCCGCTGCCAAACTGATGCATGTGACGCAGCCCACCGCCTCGATGCAATTGAAAGAGGTCACGCAGTCTGTGGGCCTGCCGCTGTATGAGGTGGTCAGTAAAAAGATCCACCTCACGGCGGTGGGTCAAGAGCTGGCGGTCACTGCCCGCACCATGGCACAAGCCTGGGATGTTTTTGAGCACAATGTGGATGCCACCAAAGGCCTGTCGCGCGGCAAGCTGCGGGTGTCGGTGGTCAGCACTGCCAAGTACTTCATGCCGCGTTTGATTGGCAGTTTTTGCAAGCGCTACCCTGAGATCGACGTTGCGTTGCAGATCCTCAACCGTGACGGCGTAGTGCAGCGCTTGCGGGACAACCTCGATGATTTGTACATCATGTCCATGCCGCCTGTGGACATGGATTTGGGCGACGAGATTTTCATGCCCAACCCGATCGTGTTGATTGCAGCCACACAAGACCCGCTGACGAAGCGCAAGGCCGTTCCCTGGGGCGAGTTGACCGAGCGGCGCTTCATCTTGCGCGAAAAAGGATCGGGCACCCGTATGACCGGCGATCAGTATTTCCGGAAATTAAAGTTCCGGCCTGACATTCGATTGGAGCTGGGCAGCAATGAGGCGATCAAGGAGTCGGTAGCTGGCGGCCTGGGCCTGGGCGTGGTCTCACGCCATGCCTTGCACGGGCTTGAAAAAGAACACGGGGTCAAGGTGGTGGACATGGCTGGCTTTCCCTTGCCTTCGGCTTGGCACATCGTTCACCCAGCCAGTAAAAAGTTATCGCCGCTGGCCTTGGCTTTCAAGCAGCACTTGATTCAATCGGTCACCCGCCAGTCCACTTTGAAAATGAACTGAGTCAGTCCGTGAATCACACACCTTACGCAGAGCCTTCTGAGCGGGGTGCTGCATGGCCCTTAATGGGAGCGTGAACCGCCGGGTGAACCCGCCTGGACTTGGATGCGGCGGAAAGGTTGGCGACCCGCTTCAGGGTAGTGCTGGATCTCTACATACGCGCTGGCCACTTGACCCAAATACTGGTCGCCCATGTCGTGCGAGCCCGTGGCGGTCGGGGTGTACATGGCATCAGACAGGCGTCGGCGGAGTTGATGGACAAAACTCCAGACAGGTTGTAAGTCGATCATGACTTGGCATCCATTTCCAGAAAACGATGTAAACAGTTTATACAGTTCACTGGAAATGGCAATACGGGTTTACATGGCCTTATTTTTGACTGATATCGGCTCGAAATCTCAGCCCATCAACTGCACTGCCGCCTGCACAGTCGCCTCGACACTGACGCGCGCCTGTGCTTCCAGCACCGGCGAATAGCCTACGGGGATACGTGGCGCGCCCAAGCGTTTGACTTTGCAGGGCAATTGTTCAGCCACTGTGGCAACGATTTCGGCGCCAAAGCCTGCCACCTGAATGGCTTCGTGTGCCACCAGCAGACGCCCGGTGCGGGCGCAGGACTTCAGAACCGCTTCACGGTCCCAGGGCCAGATGGTGCGCAAATCGATCAGGTCGACCTCAATGCCCTTCAGGGCCAACTCCACGCAGGCTTGCGCACACACTTGCACCTGGCGACCCCAACTCACCAGGGTCAGGTGTTCGCCAGATCGCAAGGTGGCTGCTTGGCCCAGTGGCACTTGCAGTGTGTCGTCGACCGGCCCTTCCAGTCCCCACAGGGTTTTGTGCTCCATGTAGACCACCGGGTCGCCGCACTGCATGGCCGCGCGCAGCAGGCTGTAGTTGTCTTGCGGCGAAGAAGGGCAGACCACCACCAGACCAGGCAAGTGGGCGAACCAGGCTTCGAGTGACTGTGAGTGCTGCGCGGCAGACGCGTCCCAAATGCCCGAGGGCATGCGCGCTACCAAGGGCACGCGCCCCTGACCGCCGAACATGAATCGGTTTTTGGCAGCCTGGTTGACGATCTCGTCCATGCCGCACAAGGCAAAGTCGACCACCCGCATTTCCACCACCGGGCGCAGGCCGGCCAGCGCCATCCCCACGCCACTGCCCATGATGGCCGCTTCGCTGATGGGCGTGTCGATCACACGTTCACGGCCAAAGGCCTCTTGCAAGCCTTTGTACTGACCAAAGATGCCGCCGCGGCCCACATCCTCGCCCATCACCACCACGCGGGGGTCGGCTTGCATTTCGTGTTGTACCGCCAAGACGGCGGCTTGAGCGTAAGACATCAATACCATTGTCCGGCTCCTGTGGTTTGAATGTCGGTGTAAGCGCTGGCCGCTTCCGGCCAGGGCGCTGCACTGGCGGTGGCCAGTGCGGCTTGCACCTCGTCATGTGCTGCTTGCTCGATGGCATCGAGTTGTTTCAAGTCGCCGCCAAGCGCAGCAAAGCGCTGGCGGGCACGGGCCATGGGGTCGGTCAAGAGGGCTGCGGCCAATTCGGCCGGATCGCGATAGGCGGCCAGATCCACCGACACATGCCCTTTGACGCGGTAGGTGATGGCGTGCAGCAAGCGCGGCCCTTGGCCTGCACGCACTTGGCCCACCAAATCGCGTGCAGCATGCCAGACGGCTTCGATGTCATTCCCGTCCACCCGGGTGGCGGCAATGCCCAGGCTTTCGGCGCGGGCTGATGCACCCTCGCCGCCGATCATCGGCGCGCTGGCGGTGGTGGCGCTCCAGCGGTTGTCTTCGCAGACAAACAGCACCGGCAGTTGGTAAATTTGGGCCCAGTTCAAGGCTTCCAAGAACGGCCCCCTGTTGATGGCACCGTCCCCGAAAAAACACACCGTGATGCCGCCTTCGCCTTTGAGCTTTTGCGCATGCGCCGCACCCGTGGCAATCGGCAAGCCCGCCGCCACCACGCCGTTGGCGCCCAGCATGCCGACCGAAAAGTCGGCGATGTGCATCGAGCCGCCCTTGCCGCCGTTGAAGCCCGTGGCTTTGCCGAACAACTCGCACATCATGCGTGTGAGGTCTGCGCCTTTGGCCAGAGTGTGGCCGTGGCCGCGGTGTGTGGAGGTGAGGTAATCGTTGGCATTCAGGTGGGCACAGACGCCGCTCGGCACAGCTTCTTGCCCGGTGGACAAATGCAAGGGCCCTTTGACTTGGGCCTTGCCGTCTGAGGCTTTGCCGTAAGCACTCACGCCCCCTTGGCTGGCCACCTCGGCCGCTGCTTCAAAGGCCCGGATGCGCACCATCATGCGGTACAGATCCAACAGAGGGGGCGCCGTAGCGGTCAGGTCGTGAGGCACATTGAACTCCTTGAGAGACAGAGCCTGATGGTACCAAGCGAAAGGCGCCTCGCTGCGCGCCCTCGCGCGCAGGTGACACCGGCCCAGTCACCTAGGTGGACGACAAGGCGAATACGCCGTCGCATCATGGCGGTATGCCTTCCACCACCAGAGCCATTTCCCAATTCACCCAACACGTGGGCATCGAGCTGATCGAGCATGCCCCTGGCCGCAGCCGCTGGGCGCTCGATTTGCAGCCGGTGCACACCAACACGCATGGAGTGGTGCATGGCGGCGTGCTGTTCACACTGGCCGACACGGCCATGGGCTCGGCCTTGTTCGGTGCGCTTCAGCCCGGGCAAATTTGCGCCACCATCAACATCAAGATCAATTACTTCAAACCTGTGTTTGGCGGTCGGGTGGTGTGCGACAGCGTGGTGCTCAACCAAGGCAAGAATGTGGCCCACCTGGATGCAAGCATGTTTGTGGACGATGTGCTGGTCGCCAAGGCCAATGGCGACTTTGCCATCTTCATGCGCAAGACCCCATGAAAAAACCGCCCGAAGGCGGTTTCAAAGCAGAGGGTCTTTGATCAGTCGAGCTTGTAGTATTCGGAGATCACTTTCCACTTGCCGTCCTGGATTTGCGACAGACGTGATTTGTTGGAGCCCAAGTGTTTCGTGGGCGTGAAGACACCTTCGGGGCTGCCGAAGATGTCGGCAGGGAAGGTCATCTTGTCCATCGTCGCAATGAAGCTGTCGCTGGTCAGGTTCGGGCCGGCTTTTTGAGCAGCTTGGATGAAGGAGTCCAGAATCACGTAGCCATAGACCGAGAACACGGTGGGGTCTTCGTTGAACTTGGTCTTGTACTTGTTGGCCCAGAAACGGATGGGGTTAGAGGCTTCGTCCAGGTACGGGTGAGGCACGGTCATGGTGGCGTACATGCCGTCCATGGCTTTGCCGCCGAGCTTGTGGATCAAGTCGGTGTAAGCCGCGCTGGAGCCAATGAAGATCGGGTTGAAGCCGGTTTTGCGCGACTCGGCGATCGTGCCCACGGTCTCGCGGATGATGGTGCCGAGCACGACCATTTCGCAACCAGCGCCCTTCATGCGGGCCACTTGCGACGAGAAGTCTGTGGCGCCACGCTTGTAGGACGTCTTTTCGACAAAGTCCATGTTGATGGTTTTCAGGCTGGCTTCAGCCCCGCGCAGCACTTCCAGGCCGAACTCATCGTCTTGGTAAATGGCGCAGACTTTGTTGACCTTTTTCTCTTTGGCCAAGGCGCTGACCGAGGCGCGCATTTGGTCGAAGTAGGTGGCAAACAAGGCGTACTTGTATTTACTCAGGGGTTCGTACATTTCACGCGCAGCGGTCACGGGCATGAAGTTGACGATCTTTTTGTCAATCTGCACCGGCATGGCGGCGTTGTTTTGGGCGGTGCCAATGTGGCCGGCCATGATGAAGATCTTGTCCTGGTTGACCAGCTTTTGCGCGGCCAGCACTGCGCGCTTGGGGTCGTAGCCTGAGTCTTCGGTGATCAGCTTGAGCTTGCGGCCATGCACGCCGCCTTGTTCATTGACTTCGTCGATGCGCAGCATCATGCCGTTGCGCACGGCTTTGCCGTAGCCGGCCAGCGGGCCGGACAAGTCCTGGATGGTGCCCACCGTGATTTCGGTTTTGCTCACGCCTTGCTGCGCAAGGGCGGCGCCACTGAAGGCGAGGGCCGCCAGGGTGGTGATCAGTTGGAACTTCATGTCATCTCCTAGGGTTATGAAGGGGTTGAGCTGCTTCAGCTGCGGTACATCGATTCGATCATGTCGCTGTATTTTTGTTCGACAAACTTGCGCTTGAGCTTCATGGTGGGGGTGAGTTCGTCGTCTTCAGCGGTCAGTTGGGTGTCCAGCAAACGGAATTGCTTGATCTGTTCCACCCGAGCAAATTTCTTGTTCACCGTGTCAATTTCTTCCTGAATGCGGGCCAGCACTTCGGGGGCACGGGTCAAGCTGGCGTAGTTGGAAAACGGTACATCATGGTCCTGAGCAAACTTCTCGACGTTCTCCAGATCGATCATGATGATCACGCTCAAATAAGGGCGTCGATCGCCAATGACCACCGCGTCAGTGACATAAGGCGAAAACTTCAGTTCGTTCTCCCACTCACTGGGCGTGATGTTTTTACCCCCTGCCGTGATGATGATGTCTTTCATCCGGTCGGTAATCCGGTAAAACCCTTCATCGTCCACCGTGCCCACGTCGCCGGTGTGCAACCAGCCCTCGTCATCGATGGTCTCGGCGGTTTTGTCTGGCAGGTTCAGGTAGCCCATGAACACATTGGGGCCACGCACCAGCAGCTCTTGCGTGACCGGGTCGAGCCGCACTTCATTGAAGGGCGCTGCCGGGCCGATCAAGCCGGCTTTGATTTTGTCGGCGGGCATCACCGTGGCCGCACCGCAGGACTCGGTCATGCCCCAGGCCTCGATCATCGGGACTCCCAGTGCCAGGTACCAGCGCACCAGGTCGGGCGAGATGGGCGCCGCACCCGTGACCAGCACTTTGGCGCGGTGGATGCCGATCATGCGCCGCACATTATCAAGCGCCAACCAGCGGCCCACGTAAAAGCAGGCCTTGAGCCACAGTGGCACCGATTGGCCCTTGGTGACCCGGTCGCTGACTTGGTAGCCCATGCCCAGCGCCCAGCGGTAGATTACTTGCTGCAGCTTGTCGGACTCGGACACCGCGATGGTGACCGATGAATAAAATTTTTCCCACACACGCGGCACAGCGGTAAAGGTGGTGGGGGCGATCTCGCGCACGTTTTCGGGCACGGTGTCGGGGTTCTCGACAAAGTTCAGGATGGTGCCCGTGTAGATCGAAAAATACTGACCACCCAGCCGCTCGGCCACATGGCACAAGGGTAAAAACAGCATGCGCTCGTCATGCTCATCTTGCACGATGACCTGGTTGTAGCCACGGCACATGTACACCAGGGCCGCATGGTTGTGCATTGCACCCTTGGGCTTGCCGGTGGTGCCCGAGGTGTAAATCAAGATGGCCAGGTCTTCGGGGCGGCGGCTTTGCCGCACCTGATCGAACACGCGGGGGTGAGCCTGATCGTGCGTGCGGCCCAGTTCGCGCAGAGCGTCCAGGCTGATCACCATCGGGTCGGTATAGCGGGTAAGCCCCTCCATGTCGAGCACCACGATCTTGCGCAGGCGGGGCAGGTGCTCGCGGGCCGTCAAAGCTTTGTCGAGTTGCTCTTCGTCTTCCACGAACAGGACCACTGTGGCCGAGTCTTCGCACAGGTACTGCACCTGTGTGGCGGCGTCAGTCGGATAAATGCCATTGGACACGCCACCGGCGCTCAGCACGGCCAGATCGGCCAGTACCCACTCCAACCGGGTACTGGCCAGAATCGATGCGCATTCGCCCGGCACAAAGTCGAGTGCCACCAAACCCATGGTGATTTCACGAACAGCGGTGCCCGATTGCGTCCAACTCCAGCCCTGCCAGATGCCCAATTTTTTCTCGCGCATCATCAGCTTGGCACCGCGCTGGGCCACGCCGTTCCAGAACACGTCCGGCATGGTCTCGCCGGGCATCACCACCTGGTGCTGGCCTTGAAGGGCCGAGGTATCCCAGAGGACAGTCATGATTTATCTCCAGGTCTTCTTCTTTTTCCAGCGGCGTTCGGCGCGGGCGCCGTCTTCTTTCATGCCGAGGTAAAACTCTTTGATGTCGTCTTTTTCGCGCAGCGCAGCGCAGGTGTCTTCCATCACGATGCGGCCAGACTCCAGCACAAAGCCGTAATCGGCCACGTTCAGCGCCATATTGGCGTTTTGTTCCACCAGCAAAATGGTGGTGCCCCGCTCACGGTTGATACGCACCACGATCTCAAAAATCTCTTTGGTGAGTTTGGGTGATAAGCCCAGGCTGGGCTCGTCCAGCAAGATCAATTCGGGCTGGGCCATGAGGGCGCGCGAGATGGCCAGCATTTGCTGTTGACCGCCGGAGAGCAAGCCCGCGTCTTGCAGTTGCCGCTCTTTGAGGATCGGGAAGTAAGCGAACACCGCCTCCATGTCCCGTGCCACACCGTCCCGATCCTGGCGGGTGTAGGCACCCATCAACAGGTTGTCTTTGATGGACAGCAGAGGAAACACCTCACGCCCTTCAGGCACATGGGCGACCCCGCGCTGCACGATGAGCGAGGGGTCCATCGCCGTGATGTTCTCGCCCTTGAATTCCACCGAGCCTTTGCGCGGATCGATGATGCCCGAGATGGTTTTGAGTGTGGTGGTCTTGCCTGCGCCGTTGGAGCCCAGAATGGTGGCGATCTGGCCGGCTTGCACTTTCAGGCTGACCCCGCGAATGGCGCGGATCGGGCCGTAAGCGCTTTCTACGTTGAGCAGTTGGAGCAATGTCGTCATGGTGTGCTCCTCATGCTGTGCGGCGCAAACTGGCTGCGTCATCGGCGCCGCCGAGGTAGGCCTCGATCACCGCCGCATCAGCCTGTACCTGCGCGGGTGTGCCCAAGGCCAAGACTTCGCCCTGGTTCATCGCCAGCACACGGTCTGAAACCTTAGAGACCAAGCTCATGTCGTGCTCGACCATCAACACGGTGATGCCCAGATCGTGTTGGATGTCCTGGATCCAAAAGGCCATATCGCTGGTTTCTTCGACGTTCAAACCCGAGGACGGCTCATCGAGCAACAAAAGCTCGGGCTCTGTGCTCAGGGCGCGGGCCAACTCGACCACCTTGCGCACGCCATATGGCAGACCGGCTACCAGGGTGTCTCGGTAATGCTGAAGGTCCAAAAATTCAATCACTTCCTCGACCTTGCGCCGCGTGGCCAACTCGGCCTCGTGCACGCTGCGACTGAACAGCAATTGGCTCCAAAAGCCGGTGCGGTTATGCACATGCCTGCCGATCAGCAGGTTTTGCAGCACGCTGGCATGTTCAAACAATTCGATGTTCTGAAAGGTGCGGGCAATGCCCAGCCCAGCCACCGCGTGGGGTGGCACTTGGGTCAGTGTCTTGCCCTTGAAGTCGATGTGTCCGGTGGTAGGGGTATAGATGCGGCTGATCAAATTAAAGACCGTGGTCTTGCCCGCACCGTTCGGGCCGATCAAGGTGAAGACTTCACCACGCCGCACATCGAAGCTGACGTTGTTGACCGCCAGCACGCCACCAAAGCGCACCGACAGGTTGTGTGCAGAAAGTAGGATTTCGCTCATTTCAGTCGGTCCGATTTCTGGAAACTCTTTTGCCGCTTGAACATACCTTTGCGGTAAAACGGGAACAGCTGGAACCAGGTGCGTATCTTCAGCCATCGGCCATACAGGCCCATGGGCTCGAACATCACAAAAGCGATCAACACCAGGCCATAGACCAGTCCTTGCAAGCCAGGCGCCTGGCCGATGAAGGCAGGCAGAAAGTCTTTGCCCAAAGAAATCAATTGCGGCATGGTGATCAGAAAGATCGCCCCCAGGAAGGCGCCGTGGATCGAGCCCAAACCGCCAATGACCACCAACAGCAACAAGTCCACCGATTGCAGGATGTTGAACTGATCCGGGCTGATGAATTGGAGCTTGTGCGCATACAAAGCCCCGCCCACGCCAGCCAGAGCCGCCGAGATCATGAAAGACAGGGTTTTGTAGCGCGCCAAGTGGATACCCATGCTTTGCGCGGAAATTTCGGAATCACGGATCGCCACAAAAGCGCGGCCTGTGGGGCTGCGCAGCAGGTTCATGACCGCCAGGGTGGAGAGCACCGTGACCACCAGGCACACCGCATAAAAGCCTTCATTGCTGCTGGTGTCCAGGCCCCACAGGTTGATTGCCTTCACATGCATGCCCGCATTGCCACCGGTCACGCTGTCCCAACGGGCCAGGCCTTCTTCGACGATGAAACCGAACGACAGAGTGGCAATGCCCAGGTAAATGCCCTTGACCCGCAAGGCGGGCAAGCCCACCACCGCACCCACCGCCGCCGACAAACCGGCTGCCATCGCCAAGGACAGCGGAAACGGCCAGCCCTGCGCCGTGAGCACGGCTTCTGTGTAGGCGCCTACACCCAAAAACGCGGCATGGCCCATCGAGAACAAACCCGTGAAGCCTGCCAGCAGCATCAAGCCCAGACCCACGACGCCGTAGATCATCACAAAGGTCATTTGGGCCAACCAATACTCGTCGATCAGCCACGGTGCGGTTGCCAGAAAGGTCAGCAACAAGCCATACCAAAACACATGGCCGCCGTGCTGGAACAGGCGAATGTCCTGGTCGTAATCGGTTTTGAAAATGAACCGCATGGGTCAGACCTTCTTGCGCAATTTTTCACCGAACAGACCGTTCGGTTGGAGGACCAGCATCAACAGCACCACGATATAGGCAGCGATGTCCTTGAAGCCTTCAGGCAACCAAAAGCCAGCCAGAGCCTCGACCACACCGATGATCACGCCGCCCACGATCGCTCCAGGCAAGCTGCCAAAGCCGCCGACCACCGCCGCGGGAAAGGCTTTCAGGCCAATGAAACCCATGTTGGCGTGCACAAAGGTGATGGGCGCCAGCAGCATGCCCGCCACGGCCGCCACCGCCGCGGCCAGCGCCCAGACCATGCCATTGAGCCGCTTGACCGGAATGCCCATGTAGTAGGCGGCCAGCTGGTTTTGCGAAGCCGCTTGCATCGCAACGCCCACCCGCGAAAAACGAAACATCAGATACAGCAGCAGACTCAAGGCGCCGGTCGCCACCACCACCACCACCTGCGTGGCGCCCAGCACCACACCGCCGACATTGAAGACTGTGTCTTTGTAGGGCACCGGAAAGGCCAGTGTTTCGGTGCCGATGTCGGGGATCATGGTCACCAGGCCCCGCGCGACATAGCCGATGCCGATCGTCAGCATGACGATGGAGAAAGCCGGTTGCCCCAGCACCGGGCGAATCACGACCCGCTCGGTCAGCCAACCCAGCGCCGCCATGGCCAGCATGGCGGCCGGAATGGCTAGCCAATAAGGCAGACCCATCCAGCTCACGCAAGCCAGACCGCAAAAGGCGCCCAGCATCATGAGCTCGCCTTGGGCGAAGCTCACCGTTTCGGTGGCCTTGTAAATGAGCACAAAGCCCAGCGCGATGAGGCCGTAAATACAGCCTTGTGCCACCCCACTGAAAATGACCTGCAGTTCCTGCATCTCGTTGGTTTCCTCAGCCTGTGATGTTTTTGTGGGGGTCGATTGACACCTTGTGCGTGAAGACTATGATGATCAAACCAAGCACTTGCTTTGTATCTTAAAGACACGCCCAAGGTCTGCAATTTGGGGAAACCCTAGCCATGCCCGACAGCACTCACACCAAGACCGCGCAGGTCACGCCAGAAGAAGCCAATCGGCGCCAAGCGCTGATCCGCCAGTCTGCGCGTTTGTTCCGCGAAAAAGGCTACGACGCTACCACCGTACGCGATATTGCCGCTGCGGTGGGCATGCGCTCGGGCAGCCCGTTTTATCACTTCAAGAACAAGCAAGAAATCCTCAAGGCCGTGATGGAAGAAGGCTTACATCAAGGGTTTGAGCGCATTGAAACCGCGCTGGCCCAGGCACCCAGTTTGCAGGCAAAGTTTCAAACCTTGGTGCGCACCCAATACGGCATCTTGCATGACGAAGGCAGCGAGTTCATTGCAGTCCTGCTGTATGACTGGCGCAGCCTGCCTGCTGAATACAAGCAAGAAATCATCCGGGTCAAGGACCGATATGACGCCTTGTGGCAAGCCACATTGCAGGAGTTGCTTCAAGCCGGCGTGCTGGGTGCCAATACCGACCACGACCCCGAGGCCGTGGCCGATGTCAAAATGGCACGCTTGCTGGTCATGGGGGCGATCAATTTCACAGTGACTTGGTACAAGCAGCAGCCTGTGCCTGGTCACATGGACCTTGACGCCTTGGCCGAACGCACGGTACGTTTTTTCATGCGCCAGCATCCTCTGACCCCAACACCTTCCAAACTTGGTACACCCAAGGGATAAAGATGATCAACAAATTTGTGGCCTCAGTGGCCGAAGCATTGGCCGATACGCGCGATGGCTCCACCGTCATGATCGGGGGGTTCGGCACGGCCGGCATTCCCGATGAACTGATCGACGGCTTGCTGGCGCAAGGCGCACGCGACCTCACGCTGGTCAACAACAATGCAGGCAACATGGAGGCGGGCCTGGCCGCTTTACTCAAAGCCGGTCGTGTGCGCAAGGTGGTGTGCAGTTTTCCACGGCAAGCCGACTCGTATGTGTTTGACAACCTGTACCGCACGGGCCAGGTCGAACTGGAGTTGGTGCCGCAAGGTAATTTGGCCGAACGCATCCGTGCAGCAGGCGCGGGCATTGGCGGCTTTTTCACCCCTACCGCGTATGGCACCGATCTGGCCAAAAAGCCGGACGGCACGCTCAAAGAAACCCGCGAAATCGATGGCCGCATGTATGTGTACGAAACCCCCATCCATGCCGATCTGGCCTTGATCCGTGCCGAGCGCGGTGACCGCTGGGGCAACCTCGTGTACCGCAAAGCGGCGCGTAATTTCGGTCCAGTCATGGCCACGGCGGCGCGCAAAACCGTGGCCACCGTCTACGAGCAAGTGCCCCTGGGCGGGCTCGACCCGGAAACCATCATCACCCCGGGCATTTTTGTGCAGGCGATCGTCCAAATCCCGCGCGTGGCCACAACAGCCGGAGGAAGCAAATCATGAACTACACCCGTCGCACCAAAGACGAATTGGCCGCCCGTGTGGCGCAAGACATCCCGGAAGGCGCCACCGTGAACCTGGGCATCGGTCAGCCCACTTTGGTAGCCAATCACATTCCCGCTGATCGCGAAATCCTGCTGCACAGCGAAAACGGCATCTTGGGCATGGGCCCTGCGCCTGCTGCCGGGCAAGAAGACTACGACCTCATCAACGCGGGCAAGCAACCCGTGACCTTACTGGCCGGCGGCGCATTTTTTCACCATGCCGACAGTTTTGCCATGATGCGTGGCGGGCACTTGGACATTTGTGTGCTGGGCGCCTTTCAGGTCAGTGCCACCGGTGATCTGGCCAACTGGCATACCGGGGAACCTGGCGCCATTCCGGCCGTGGGCGGCGCCATGGACCTGGCTATTGGTGCCAAACAAACCTGGGTCATGATGGACTTGATGACCAAGCAGGGCCAAAGCAAACTGGTGGCGCAGTGCAGCTACCCCTTGACCGGCATCGCTTGCGTCAAACGCATCTATACCGACCTGGCCACATTAGCCTGTACGCCTGAGGGTTTCCAGGTCATCGACCTGGTGCCTGGCCTGAGCATGCAGGGCTTGTCTGAATTGATCGGTTTGCCATTGCGCATGTCATGAGGTCCAACGCCGGCAAGCTGTTGCGCTAAATCTGAAACGCAACAGCGTTCAGTCAAGTCCCATCAGGTTGCCGCTGCAAACGACTGGCACACCCGCAGGACCTGCTCGCCATAAGCCTCGAGTTTTTTCACGCCCAGGCCGCTGATGCCCTGCAGGTCTGCCAAGGATTGCGGTGCGCGCTCGGCAATGGCGGCCAGCGTGGCGTCGTGAAAGATCACATACGCGGGCAGGTTGTGTTCTTTGGCCACCTCGGCGCGCCAGGCCTTGAGATTGATGAAACGCACCAAGGCGTCCTGTCCCAAATTGGCGGCCGCTGGTCCGGGGGTGCTGCGGCCTTTGCGGCGTTTGTCGGCCCGCTGGCTGGTGGACTCGCGCAATTGCACCGCCACTTCGCCCTTCAAGACCGCACGTGAGCCTTCCGTCAGGTGCAGGGTACTGAAGCCGTCTTCGCTGTGCACATGCAAGGCGCCGATGGCGATCAGCTGACGCATCACGCCGCGCAGTTGCTGCTCGCTGTAGGGGGCGCCCACACCAAAAGTGCTCAGACTTTCGTGCCCTCGTTGGCTGACTTTGTCGGTCAATTTGCCGCGCACGATGTCCATGGTGTGGCCTGCGCCGAAGTGGCTGCCATGGTGTTGGTACAGGCGATAGACGGTCGACAAAATTTTGCGCGCAGCGTCGGTGCCGTCCCACACCTCGGGCGGATTCAGGCAATTGTCACAATTGCCGCAAAAAGGCATGTACACACCCTGCGGGCTGTCTTGGGGGTTGGAGTAGGTCTCACCAAAGTAACGCAGCAAATGGGCACGCCGGCAGTCGGTGGCTTCGGCCAAGGCCAACAAGGCGTCGAGTTTGCCGCGCATGACTTGTTTGAACTCTTCGGCGGCCGGGCTCTCGTCGATCATGCGACGTTGGTTCACCACGTCCTGCAGACCATAGGTCATCCAAGCGTCTGCGGCCAGGCCATCGCGGCCGGCCCGGCCCGTCTCTTGGTAGTAGCCTTCGATGTTTTTGGGCATGTCCAGATGCGCCACAAAGCGCACATCGGGTTTGTCGATGCCCATGCCAAAGGCGATGGTGGCCACCATCACCACGCCTTCGTCGCGTAGAAAGCGGTCTTGGTGTTTTTGCCGCACTTTCGCATCCAGACCTGCGTGGTAAGGCAAAGCGTCAATGCCAGATTCGAGCAACATCTCGGCCACCTCTTCTACGCGGCGGCGTGACTGACAGTACACCACGCCCGCCTCGCCTTCGTGCTCGCGCTCGATGAAACGCATCAGTTGGGTAGAAGCGTCCTTTTTCTCGACGATCGTGTAGCGGATGTTCGGCCGGTCAAAGCTGCTGACGAATTGCCGCGCCTGCTCCAGTTGCAGGCGCTCGACGATGTCGGCGCGGGTCAAGGCGTCAGCCGTGGCCGTCAAGGCCATGCGCGGCACACCGGCATAGCGCTCATGCAGCACGCTCAGGGCGCGGTATTCGGGCCTGAAGTCATGTCCCCATTGGCTGACGCAATGGGCCTCGTCGATAGCAAACAAACTCAGCATGCCGCGCTCGTGCAGCGAATCGAGTTGCGCCAAAAAACGTGGCGTGGTCAGGCGCTCGGGCGCGGCATACAAGAGGGTGATCTCCCCGCGTCGCAAGTCTTGTTCGACTTCCTGCGCTTCATCGGCGCTGAGGGTGGAGTTCAAAAAGGCGGCACTGACTCCGGCTTCATGCAGGGCGCCGACTTGGTCATGCATCAATGCAATCAAGGGCGATACCACGATGGTGATGCCATGCCCTGCTTGCTGGCGCACGATGGCCGGGATTTGGTAACACAGGCTTTTGCCCCCGCCCGTGGGCATCAGCACCAGGGCGTCACCGCCTGCGCCGACATGTTCAATGATGAGTTGCTGAGGGCCTCGAAACGACTCGTAGCCAAAAACTTCGCGCAGGACAGATAAATAAGACACAGACCAGATTGTCGCCCATGGTCAAGGGTTCGGCGGCCAGTTTGGCGGATTTTCACAGACGATTCACAAAGCATCGTTAGTGTCGTGAAGTCTCCCAACACCACAGAGGTTTTTCATGCAACGCACATTAGTTTCGATTGGATTGTCCTTGACGGTCAGCGCCGCGCTGGCGCAAACAGAAGTCACCGCCGTATTGGCGGGTCATGCGTATTTGCCATTTCAAACTGTGGCCACAGCGCCCAAAGAGGCGGGTGCCTTATTCGAAACCAGCGGTAAATTTGCCAACGACCCACGCCAACGCGTTGAAAAATTGGGCAGCGTGGCGGCCAATACCTTTGTGGGTGACCCTAAAAACCCTCGTGCTTCAGGCGGCTTTTTGCCGATCCAAGGGCAATCGGTGCAAGGTTTTTCGGGCATCCACTCCATCGGGGATGGCACCTTCCTGGCCCTGACTGACAACGGCTTTGGCAACAAGGTCAATTCCATGGACGCCTTGTTGATGGTGCACCATGTCAAGCCTGACTGGAACACCGGCAAGACCGCGCTGAACAAAACCACCTTTTTGCATGACCCTGACCGCAAGGTGCCTTTTTTCATTCAGAACGAAAACACCGCCCAGCGTTATTTGACTGGCTCTGACTTCGATGTGGAGTCCTTTCAGTTGGTGGGCAATGAGTGGTGGTTTGGTGACGAGTTCGGCCCCTACATCTTGCGCACCACGCCCGAAGGCAAAGTGTTGGGAGTGATTGAAACTGTCGTCAGCGGCAAAAAATACACCGGCCCTGACCACTACCAGCACGCCCGCCCGCCTGTGCCCACGGTCTTGCCTTTCAATGTGCGTCGCTCGGGTGGTTTTGAGCCCATGGCCAAGTCTTTGGACAGCAAAAAAGTCTTCCCGATGTTTGAATGGCCCCTGTGGGACGCCGAAACCAAGGCCTACGAAAGCCACAACGGCAAGCCTTACACCCGCATTCTGGAATTGGACGTGGCCAGCCAGCAATACACCGGCCAAATGTGGAAATACAAGTTCGAGCAAGCCGGTAACGTGGCGGCTGACTTCCAGATGGTCAATGCACACACAGGCCTGGTGATTGAGCGTGACGATGCCAGCGAAGGCGTGAACCCCGTGTGCCCCCAAGAAAACCGCACCGACTGCTTCACTCATCCTGCCCAATTCAAGCGCATCTACAAAATCGACATGAGCCAGATCGATGCCGATGGATTTGTGAAGAAGGTCGCCTACATCGACTTGACACGCATCGCCAACCCCAATGCCAAAGCGCATCTGGGTGGTAATGCTGCTGTGTTCGCCTTGCCTCACCTGGGCCCAGAAGGCCTCACGGTGGTGGACGCCCAGCACATTGCGGTGGTCAACGACAACAACTTCCCTTACTCATCGGGACGCAAAATCGGCGAGCCGGACCACAACGAGATCACCTTGTTGAACGTCAAGGCCTTGATGGACGCGAAATGAAGTCAAGCTCCGCCCCTCGGGGCGGAGCTTTTACAATGCGGGTGATGAAAGCCCCTGTTTACACCCGCGCCCAAGCGCTACCCGAGATCCTGAGCACCCGCATCGCCATCCTCGACGGCGCCATGGGCACCATGATCCAGCGCTTCAAGCTGTCTGAGGCCGACTACCGGGGTGAGCGTTTCAAAGACTTCCCCAAAGACGTCAAGGGCAACAACGAGTTGCTCAGCCTGACCCGCCCCGACGTGATCCGTGACATCCACGAAGGCTATCTGGCCGCTGGTGCCGACATGATCGAGACCAACACCTTTGGCGCCACGACCATCGCCCAAGCCGACTACGACATGCAGCACCTGGCCCGCGAGATGAACTTGCAGTCCGCCCAGTTGGCTCGCGCCGCTTGCGACAAGTTTTCCACCCCCGATAAGCCGCGCTATGTGGTCGGCGCTTTAGGCCCCACGCCCAAGACCGCCAGCATCAGCCCCGACGTGAACGATGCGGGTGCCCGCAACGTGACTTTTGAAGAGCTGCGTGCGGCTTATTACGAGCAGGTCGAAGCGCTGGTGGAGGGCGGCTCGGACGTGCTGCTGGTGGAGACGATTTTTGACACGCTCAACGCCAAGGCCGCCTTGTTTGCCATCGAAGAATTCTTTGAAGCCAGCGGCCAGCGCCTGCCCCTGATCATCAGCGGCACGGTGACCGACGCTTCGGGCCGCATTTTGAGCGGACAGACCGTCACCGCCTTTTGGCACAGCGTGCGCCACGCGCAACCGCTGGCCATTGGCCTGAACTGCGCTTTGGGCGCGACGCTGATGCGCCCCTACATTCAAGAATTGAACAAGGTCGCAGGCGATACCTTCATCAGCTGCTACCCCAACGCCGGCCTGCCCAACCCCATGAGCGACACCGGCTTTGACGAAACGCCCGACGTGACCAGCCGCCTGCTGCACGAGTTTGCCGCCGAAGGCCTGGTCAACATCGTGGGCGGTTGCTGCGGCACCACGCCCGAGCACATCGGCGCGATCAGCAAGGCCGTCGGCCCGCTGGCCCCACGCAACGTGCACAGCGGCTTTTTCTACAAAGAAGCAGCTTGAGCGTGTAGCGACTCAGGCCGTATAAACGCTTGAACTGAATTGGTGCATTCATCGCGGGTGTGCACCAAATTAAAGCCTCAAAAGAACCCCGTGCCTGCTGTGTGTGCAACTTCGCACCATACCGGGCGGTCATCAATTGATCGGGCGAGTTCAAAAGCTGGCCCGTAGCTTGCAATGACACCTCATCTTTTCAAAATGAGGTTGCCATGTCTGAATTCTTTCATCCGTACAACGCCGACCGCCCCTTGATGCTCAAGTGCAGCTGCGGCCGCGACCATTCGCCTGCAGACCACCACGCCGAGGTGGTGGCCGATGCCGCAGCCGCGCAATTACGTGCCCGTTCAGAAACGGCTGAGTTTGAGGCCTACAGCCAGGAATTCATCGAAGCCACCTTGGTCAAGTCGCTGTTCCCGCATGACGAAGAACGCCGCATGTTCTTGCGTGCTGTGGGCAAAAAGACAGCCATGGCCGCGATTGCCAGCGTCATGCCCCTGGCCAGCCTGCAGGCCATGGCGCAAGACAAAGGGCCGCTCGAAAAAACCAACCTCAAGATCGGGTTCATCCCGATCACCTGTGCCACGCCACTCATCATGGCGCACCCGCTGGGCTTTTACAGCAAGCAAGGCTTGAACGTGGAAGTGACCAAGACTGCGGGATGGGCCTTGGTGCGCGACAAGATGATCAACAAGGAATACGACGCCTCGCATTTTTTGTCACCGATGCCCTTGGCTATCAGCATGGGACTGGGCTCGAACGCCACGCCCATGAACGTGGCCACGGTACAAAACGTCAACGGCCAGGCCATCACCTTGGCCATGAAGCACAAAGACAACCGCGACCCCAAAAACTGGAAGGGCTTCAAGTTCGGCGTGCCGTTTGACTATTCGATGCACAACTTCTTGTTGCGCTACTACCTGGCCGAAAACGGCATCAACCCCGACACCGATGTGCAGATCCGCGTGATCCCGCCTGCCGAAATGGTGGCCAACTTGCGTGCAGGCAACATCGATGGCTTCCTGGGTCCCGATCCGTTCAACCAGCGTGCGGTGTTTGACGAGGTGGGCTTCATCCACATGCTGACCAAAGATTTGTGGAACGGTCACCCTTGCTGCGCCTTTGGCACCAGCACCGAATTCATCCAGAAGAACCCCAACACCTTTGCGGCGCTCTACCGCGCTGTGCTCACGGCGGCGGCCATGGCGCGTCAACCCGGTAACCGGGAGTTGATTGCCAAAGTGATTGCGCCCGCGCAATACCTGAACCAACCTGAAGCGGTCCTCAGCCAAGTGCTGACGGGCAAGTTTGCCGATGGTTTGGGCAAGGTAATGAACGTGCCTGACCGTGCGGACTTTGACCCTATGCCTTGGCAGAGCATGGCGGTGTGGATGCTCACACAGATGAAGCGCTGGGGGTACATCAAGGGCGATGTGAATTACAAGCAAATTGCCGAGAAGGTTTACCTGATCACAGATGCACGCAAATACATGAAAGAGTTGGGGCAGCCCTTCACGGCTGGACCCGCTTACACCAAGCACACCATCATGGGCAAAGCCTTTGATGCCGCCAAGCCAGAGGAATACCTCAAGAGCTTTGCCATCAGCAAGGTGGGTTGATCGGTCATGCAAACCACGCACCTCCATTTGCGAGCGGCCATGGTCTCGTTGCTCATGTTCCTGATTTTTCTAGGGGCATGGCAGTTATCGGCCACTGCGCCATCTGTGGCTGGGGCTGCCAAAGCGGGCATGACAGCCGATGAGATCGAGTACCAAAAAATGATGGGCAAGGATCCCGGTGCCGTCAAAAGCACCGGCTTTCCACCTCCCCTGGAGGTGGGCAAGGCCATCGTTCAGCAATTGGCCGATCCGTTCTATGACAAAGGCCCCAACGACAAGGGCATTGGCATCCAGTTGGCGCATTCTTTGGGCCGTGTCGGCTTGGGGTTTTTGTTGGCGGTACTGGTGGCGCTGCCCGTGGGCTTCATGATTGGCATGTCGCCCCTCATGCGCAAGGCGTTTGACCCCTTCATTCAGGTGCTCAAACCCATCAGCCCGCTGGCCTGGATGCCTTTGGCCCTGTACACCCTCAAGGATTCTGAAGTCAGCGGCATCTTTGTGATCTTCATCTGCTCGGTCTGGCCGATGCTGATCAACACCGCCTTTGGTGTGGCTGCGGTCAAGCGCGATTGGCTCAATGTGGCCAGCACACTCGAAGTGCGGCCATTGCGCAAGGCCTTTTTGGTGATCTTGCCCGCCGCAGCGCCCACCATCGTGACGGGCATGCGCATCAGCATGGGCATCGCTTGGCTGGTGATTGTGGCGGCAGAAATGCTGGTGGGTGGAACAGGGATCGGTTACTT
>CANGKR010000003.1 GCA_947454355.1 Comamonadaceae bacterium | reverse complement strand
CGCCCCGGCGAACTGCTGGAAGCGGCGCTGGATCTGTTTGTCGAAAAAGGCTTCGCCGCGACCCGCTCTGAAGAAGTCGCCGCCCGCGCAGGCGTGTCCAAAGGCACCTTGTTTTTGTATTTCCCGAGCAAAGAAGAATTGTTCAAAGCTGTGGTCATGGAAAACGTGGCCCGACCTGTAGCCGAGGGCATCACCGAGGCTGAACATTTCCAAGGCACCAGCGCCGAGTTACTCGAATGGATGATGCTCGAATGGTGGCGACGTTACGGCGCCACCAAAGCCTCGGGCATCTCCAAGCTGATGATGAGCGAGGCCGGTAACTTTCCGGCCTTGGCCGAATTCTTTCGCGCCAATGTGATCCTGCCGGCACAGGCCTTGGTGCGCTATGTGCTTCAACGGGGCATCGACCGCGGCGAATTCCGCCACACCGACCTGCCCAACACCATTTACTCTGTCATGGCGCCCCTGATTTTTTTGGTCATGGAAAAGCACGCGACCGGTGCATGCAGCTCGGCCTTGCAAGCCATGGACGCTGAAACTTTCATTCGCCACCACGCCAGCCTGTTGGTGCGTGGCCTGACCCCCGACAAATCCCTATGAAAAAGTCTTTACGTTATGCGGTGATTCTGCTGGTCCTGGCGGGTGCCGGTTTCGGTGGGTACAAATGGGTGGGCCAGCGAAAAGCCACGGCACAAGCCGCGGCGGCCACCGCCGAGGCCGCCAAAACGGTGGCGCAAACCCTGGAGTTGGCACCCACCGATGTCTACACCCTGCGCACCCTGATGCTGGAGCAAAACCTGCCCGTCTCGGGCAGTTTGCGAGCCGTGAACTCTGCGGTGGTCAAAGCCCGTGTGGCCGGGGAACTGATGGACTTGCGCCTGCGTGAAGGCGACAGCGTCCAGCAAGGTCAAGTCGTGGCCCGCGTCGACCCTACCGAATATGCAGCCCGCCAACGTCAAGCCCAGCGGCAGGTCGATGCCGCCATGGCTCAAGTGGAAGTCGCGCAAAAACAATTCGACAACAACCAGGCACTGGTGGAACAGGGTTTTATTTCCAAAACCGCGCTGGACACGTCTTTGTCGAATCTGAATGGCGCCAAAGCCAGCCACTTGGCAGCGGTGGCGGGTCTGGACGTGGCCCGCAAGGCGATGGACGACTCTGTGTTGAAGGCTCCCCTGACGGGCAAAGTCTCGCAGCGCTTGGCCCAGCCCGGCGAGCGCGTGGCGCCCGATGCCCGCATTCTGGAAATTGTGGACCTGAGCCAACTCGAAGTTGAAGCCGCCATCCCACCGCAGGACGCGGTGCAAGTGCAGTTGGGTCAAACCGCCCGCTTGAACCTGGAAGGCAGCACGCAAGCCGTGACAGCCCGTGTGCTGCGTATCAACCCGAGCACGCAGGCGGGCAGCCGCAGCGTGCTGGTCTATTTGGGTCTGCAAGCGCACCCCAGCTTACGCCAAGGTTTGTTTGTACAAGGTCAATTGGCCACCACCCAGGTGCAAGCCTTGGCTGCGCCTGTGACCAGTGTGCGCACCGACAAACCCCAGCCCTATGTGCAATGGATCGACAAGGGTCAGGTGCGGCATTTGGCCGTGACCTTGGGCGCACGCGGCCAGGTCGATGGGCAGGAGATGGTCGCCGTGATCGGCATGGGCACGCCCTTGCCCGAAGGCGTGGTTTTGCTCACCTCCAATGCTGGCGCGGTGCGCGAAGGCACCTTGGTCAAGTTCACCGCCGTGAAGCCTTGAGTCATGTGGTTCACCCGCGTCAGTCTGAAAAATCCGGTCTTTGCGACCATGATGATGCTCGCCATCGTGGTGCTGGGTTTGTTTTCCTTGCAGCGCCTGAAGGTCGACCAGTTCCCGAACATCGACTTTCCGGTGGTGGTGGTCTTGACCGAGTACCCCGGCGCCAGCCCTGAGATTGTCGAGAGCGAGGTCACCAAAAAAATTGAAGAAGGCGTCAACTCGATCGCCGGCATCAGCGCCCTGACCTCGCGCACTTACGAAGGCCAATCGGTGGTGGTGATGGAGTTTGATCTGAACACCAACAGCCGCAAAGCCGCCGAGGATGTGCGCGAGAAAGTCGCATCGGTCAAGCCTCTGCTGCGCACCGAAGTCAAGGAGCCTCGCGTTCTGCGCTTTGACCCGTCCAGCCGGGCGGTGTGGTCGGTTGCGGTGATTCCGCAAGCCGCAACCCACGGTCAAGCACCCAGCCTCGTCGAGTTGACCAATTGGTCGGAGCAAGTGCTCAAAAAGAAACTCGAAAACGTGAACGGCGTTGGCTCGGTCACCGTGGTGGGCGGCAGCCGCCGCGAGTTGAACCTCTACCTGCGCCCCGAGGCCATGGAGGCCTTGGGCGTGAGCGCCGACCAAGTGGTCAATGCAGTGCGCAACGAAAACCAGGACGCACCGGTAGGCACGCTCAAATCTGCTGCGCAAGAGCGCGTGGTGCAGGTGCAGTCGCGCATGGTGCGGCCCGAAGATTTCGGCAACATCATCGTGGCCCGCAAAGGCAACACCTCGGTGCGCTTGTCGCAAGTGGCGACGGTCAAAGACGGCGCGCAAGAACTCGAAAACATGGCCATGTTCAATGGCGAGCGCACCTTGCTGTTGACTGTCCAAAAGTCTCAGGATGAAAACACCATCGAAGTTGTCGATGGCTTGGTTCGCGCGATCAAGGACATGCAAACCCAATTGCCGCCCGGCATCCGTCTCGAGCAGGTGACCGACAACTCGCGCTCGATTCGAGTGGGCGTGGAGAACGTTCGCCGCACCTTGATCGAAGGCGCTTTGCTCACTGTGCTGATCGTGTTTTTGTTCCTCAACTCCTGGCGCTCCACGGTCATCACCGGCTTGACCTTGCCCATCTCGATCATTGGCACCTTCTTGTTCATGGACTTGTTCGGCTTCACCATCAACATGATCACTTTGATGGCCCTGTCTTTGTGCGTGGGCTTGCTGATCGACGACGCCATCGTGGTGCGCGAGAACATCGTGCGCCATCTGCAAATGGGCAAATCGGCCTTTCAATCGGCGATGGACGGTACCCAGGAAATTGGTTTGGCGGTGCTGGCCACCACCTTGTCCATCGTGGCGGTGTTTTTACCCATCGGTTTCATGCAAGGCATCATCGGCCAGTTTTTTCACGAATTCGGCATCACCATCGTGGCGGCGGTCAGCATTTCGATGTTCGTGAGCTTTACCCTTGACCCCATGCTCTCAAGCCTGTGGCACGACCCGAGCATCCACACCCACGGCAAGTTTGTAGCGGTCAGTGTCTATGACAAAACCATCGGCCGGGTCACGCATGCGTTTGATGTGCTCACCGAGCGCTTGTCGCAGTCTTATCAAAACATCTTGGCTTGGGCCTTGCATCACCCCCGCGCCACGGTGGTTTCGGCGCTGGGTGTTTTCATTTTGAGCGTGGTGCTGGTGCCCCTTTTGGGCACCGAATTTGTACCCAAGGCCGATTTTTCTGAAGCGAGCATCACCTTCCAAACACCCGTCGGTTCTTCCTTGCAGTCGACCACCGCCAAAGCACGGCAAGTGGAAACCATCGTGCGCGAATTTCCCGAAGTCCGCTACACGGTGGTGACCATCAACACCGGCAATGCCTTGGGTAAAAACAATGTGAACATGGGCATCCGGTTCAAGGACCGCAAAGACCGCCAACGCAGCGTGGACCAGATTTCTGCCAAGCTGCGAGAGCGATTACTACAGGTCTCGGGCATCACCGTCACCCACATTGGCACAACCGACTCGGTCGGCGGCAACAAGCAAATTGAGTTTTCCATCCTCGGCGCAGACCAGCATGAACTCGAGCGCTTGACCCTGATGGCCTTGGAGAAACTGCGCACCGTCCCCGGCCTGGTGGACCTGGACTCGAGCGTCAAGGCCAACAAGCCCACGATCGGCATTGAGGTGCTGCGCGATGCGGCGGCTGATGTGGGCTTGGGCGTGCAGCAATTGGCAGGCCCCTTGCGCACCCTGGTGGCGGGACAAATCGTGGGCAATTGGCGTGCACCCGACGACCAGACCTACGACGTCAATGTGCGCCTAGACCCCTCGGCACGCAACACCCCGCAAGATTTGGAGCGTTTGCCCTTCTCCGTGGTCAACCCCGCCGACGGCAGCCAGCGCCAAGTGCGTTTGGGGCAGGTGGCCAAGGTCACCGAGACCACTGGCTCCAACCAAATCAACCGGCGCGACTTGATGCGTGAAGTGTCCATCAACGCCAACGCCTATGGCCGCACTGCAGGCGAGGTCTCGGCTGAGATCAAAAAAATCATGGAAGCTCTGCCCCTGCCCGCCGGCTACCGCTTCCAGTTTGGTGGTTCCACCAAGAGCATGAACGAATCTTTTGCCTATGCCTTGTCGGCCTTGGTGATGGCCATCATCTTCATCTACATGATCTTGGCCAGCCAGTTCAAGAGCTTTTTCCAACCGGTGGCGCTGATGACCTCATTGCCCTTGACCCTGATCGGCGTGGTATTGGCTTTGATGGCCTTTCGCTCGTCGCTGTCGATGTTCTCGGTCATCGGCGTGGTGATGCTCATGGGCCTGGTCACCAAAAACGCCATTTTGTTGGTGGACTTTGCGATCCGCGCCCGCGAAGAAGGCATGGAGCGCAACCAAGCCCTGTTGATGGCGGCCAAAGTGCGCTTGCGTCCCATCTTGATGACCACTTTGGCGATGGTATTCGGCATGATCCCGCTGGCCTTTGCCCTCACTGAAGGCTCTGAACAACGCGCACCCATGGGCCAGGCCGTGATCGGCGGAGTGATCACTTCCTCGCTGTTGACACTGGTCGTGGTGCCCGTCATGTATGGCTACATGGATGACTTGGCGCAATGGTTGCGCCAAAAAGCGGGGTTCGCCCCTGCCCGTCAGTCTTCACAAGGCCCAGACCTTTAAAATCCGAATATTCACTGAAATTACCCTCTGGAGTCACGATGGACCTCGAACAAGCCCGTTTCAACATGATCGAACAGCAAATCCGCCCCTGGGAAGTCCTGGACGGTGAGGTGTTGAATCTGTTGTCGGTTGTCAAACGCGAACAGTTTGTGCCTCAAGGCCTGCAAGCCTTGGCCTTTGTGGACATGGAACTGCCTTTGCGCGAAGGCGGCGCACGTGGCCAATCCATGCTCGCCCCTCGCTTGGAAGCGCGCCTCTTGCAGGATCTGACGGTGCTCAAACACGAAAAAGTGCTGGAAATCGGCACCGGCTCTGGCTACATGACCGCCTTGTTGGCCCATTGCGCCGCCCACGTTTTGAGCCTCGAAATTGAACCCACCTTGGCCGCACAAGCTCGGCAAAACTTGGCAGCTGCGGGTGTGCACAACGTGGAGGTACGCACGACCGATGGCACCTCGGGTGCAGCCGCAGACGGCCCCTTTGATGTGATCGTGCTCAGCGGCTCGGTGGCCGAAGTGCCTCAAGCCCTGCTCGCCCAAATGAAAATCGGCGGCCGCCTGGCCGCCATCGTGGGTGACGAGCCGGTCATGCGCGCCACCTTGATTACCCGCAACAGCGAAACTGCTTGGACCACGGCCCAGCCTTGGGACACCGTCGCGCCGCGTCTGGTGCACTTCGCGGAGCATTCCGCTTTCAGCTTCTGACCGACCATGCAAAACATCACGCCTGCACAATTGAGCGAATGGGCTAACGTCCACGCGGCGCGTCAACCCGTTCTGCTCGATGTCCGCGAAGGCTGGGAATGCCAGACTGCCAGCGTCTCGCTCGCCAACCTAGAATTGGTGCACATGCCCATGCAGTCGATTCCCGCGCGGCTGGATGAGCTGGACACCGCTCGACCCATTGCCTGTTTGTGCCATCACGGTGGCCGCAGCATGCAAGTGGCTGCTTTCTTGGCTCAACACGGCTACGAGGTCATCAACGTGGCCGGAGGCATTCACGCCTGGGCCACCCAGGTAGATCCCAGTATTCCGGTGTATTGATGGCTCTTCAGCCATACGCCTATTTCTCTCGAAAGACCTATATGAATTTGCGTTTATCTCCTGTTTCCATGAGCTTGGCCGGACTGCTGACCGCGCTATTCAGCGTGTCGACGCCTGCTCAAAACCTGGTCACACTGTTCGATGCTGCCAAAGGCTACGACGCCGCCTACAAATCGGCGCAATCGCAGTACACCGCCAACCTGGCCAAAGCGGACCAGGCTATCGCAGCCCTTTTGCCCACCGCTGGCTTGTCCACCACGGCCAACAAAACCACAGTAGACCTTTTGTCGGGTGCCCTGGCTGGTCAAAGCAAGTCCTTCAGCAGCCTGAGTGCCAACTTGAGCGCAGTGCAGCCCTTGTACCGCCCCGCCAACTTGGCCACTTACCGCCAAGGCCTCAAACAAGCGGAGCTGGCCTCGGCACAACTGAAAGCCGCTGAACAAGACCTGATTGTCCGCGTCAGCCAGGCTTACTTCGATGTGCTGGCTTCGCGTGACAGCCTGGCTTTTGTGCAAGCCCAAAAAACAGCGGTAGCCGAACAATTGGCCGCTGCCAAGCGCAATTTTGAAGTGGGTACTTCAACCATCACTGACACGCGCGAAGCGCAAGCCCGCTACGACTTGGTGCTCGCCCAGGAAATTGCAGCTGACAACGATTTGCGCGTCAAAAAAATGGCCCTCGATTTGCTGGTAGGCAATAGCAATACTGAACCCAAGAGCTTGCTCTTGCCCGTTCAACTTCAAGCCCCGCAACCTGCTGACATCAACACCTGGGTGATGCAGTCGGCCGAATTGCACCCCACTATTGCTCAAGCTCGTGTGGCCTTGGACATCGCCAAGTTTGAAATTGAAAAGGCGCAGGCCGGACACAAACCCACGCTGGACCTGAGCATCGGTTACGCACCCACGCGTTACAAAGATGGCTACACCTCCACCCAGGTGGACACCAATGCCACCAGTATGAATTTGAGCTTGAACGTGCCTTTGTTCGCGGGTTTCGCCACGCAAAACCGGATCAAAGAAACTGTCGCGCTGGAAGACAAAGCCCGCGCCGATGTGGACACCGCCGAGCGCACTGTTGCGCAAGCCACGCGTACCGCCTACTTGGGTCTCCAATCTGGTCTGGGTCAGGTCAATGCCTTGGCTGCAGCGGAAGCTTCCAGCCAGAGCGCCTTGGACGCCAACATGTTGGGCTACAAGGTGGGTGTGCGCATCAACATCGACGTGCTCAACAGCCAAAGCCAGCTGTACCAAACCAAACGCGATCTGGCCAAAGCGCGTTACGACGTGTTGGTCGGTCAGCTCAAACTGCGGCAAGCCAACGGCAGCTTGAAGGCCGACGACTTGCAAGCCGTCAACGCCCTGCTCGCGCCCTGAACCTCACACGATCAAATCGCGCACCGCTTGGGCGGTGCGCTGCGCTGCGCCTTGATGTGCTTGAGCAAACTGATGGGCGGCTTTTGAGGCCACTGTTTGCCCAGCCCGGTCTTGCAGCAGGTGCCGCCCCAGCTTCAAGGCCTCACCCATGTCATGGACACGCAGCGCTGCACCGGCTTGCTCAGCCATCTCCGCTGCCTGGGTGAAGTTATAGGTGTGCGGCCCCATGATGACTGGACAAGCACAGGCGGCGGCTTCGATCAGGTTCTGACCACCCCACGGCCCAAAGCTGCCGCCCAGCAAGGCCACGTCGGACAGGCTGTAGTACAGCGCCATTTCACCCAACGAATCACCAAGCCATACATCGGAGGGCTCTGGCGCATCCGACCATTGACTGCGCCGAGAGACATGCAGCCCTTGGGCTTGCAGCAAGGCCTCGACCTCGTTAACCCGCTGCGGATGACGAGGCACGATAAGCCACTGCACGTCAGGGTCTGACCTTGAGACTGCCTGCCATGCCGCCAACCAAGCCGCTTCTTCGCCCTCGCGCGAACTGGCCAACATGGCCACCGGACGGCTCTGGATTTGTCGCCAGGCCTGGCCTTGGGCGCATTGCTGCGCATCCGGTTGAGCGTCGAATTTGAGGTTGCCTAAGACCATGCTGGACCGTACACCGAGTTGCAGCAAGCGCGATGCATCATGCTCGGTCTGCGGCCACACCGCGGACAGGGCCGCAAACACAGGCTGCATCAAGGCTTGCCAGCGCAAGGCTTGGCGAGTGGACTTTTCACTCATACGGGCATTGGCCAATGCCAACGGCACACCCTGTGCTTGGCATTGCAAGACCAAGTTGGGCCAGACTTCGGTTTCTATCAGTACCCCCACTCGCGGCTGGAAGTGCTTTAAAAATCGGCCCACCGCGTCGGGCGTGTCCCACGGTTGCCACACCTGCACATCGCCCGCTTGCAAGTACGCAGCGGCTTGGGTACGGCCCGTCGCAGTGCCGCTGGTGATCAATAGACGCATGCCGGGCAAGGCTTTCCGCAAGGCGTCAATCAGCACCTGGGCGGCTCGGGTTTCGCCCAAAGAGACCGCATGCACCCACACCAATTCGCGCTCAGCCTCGGCGGGCTGGATGTAATGCCCAAAACGTTCAGGAATGGCTTGCCCATACAGGGGTTCGGCCACCGCTCGGCGTGCGAGTTTGCTTCGCAGCAGAGGCTGTGCAGCCCAAAGGGCCGCGTTGTAAACCTGCTGGAGCCAGTCCATGTGATCTCAGTGCGCGGATGCAGCCAATTGCGCATCGGGCTTGACGGTGCGCAGCAAGGCCAACATGGCGCTTTCGATGCGGTGCAAAGCCTCAGGCGTGTGCCCTTCAAAACGCAAGACCAACACGGGGGTGGTGTTGGAGGCACGGATCAAACCGAAACCGTCAGGCCAGTCGACCCGCAACCCGTCGATGCTGGAGACCTGCGCGGGTGCGCTGAAGCTGGCCGCTGCCACGTCCAACAACTGTTGGGTCACGGTATGGGGCTCGCCCTCCGCACAAGGAACGTTCAACTCGGGCGTGCTGAAGCTGGTGGGCAAGGCGTGCAAGACGGCATTGCCATCGGGCGACTGACTCAAAATTTCCAGCATCCGGCAGCCGGCATAGGTGCCGTCATCGAAACCGTACCAACGCTCCTTGAAGAAAATGTGCCCACTCATCTCACCGCCCAGCGGAGCTTGGCCGCCTGCGGCTTCGATGGCTTTCATTTTGGCTTTGATCAGCGAATGGCCGGTTTTGTACATCAAAGGCTGGCCACCCGATTGCGTGATGGCGGGCGCCAAGCGCTGCGAGCATTTCACGTCAAACAAGATCGTGCCGCCCGGCACACGACGCAGCACGTCCTGGGCAAACAACTGCATCTGGCGATCAGGGTAAATGTTCTGCCCATCACGGGTGACGATGCCCAGGCGATCTCCGTCGCCATCAAAGGCCAAGCCCATTTCAGCACCCGTAGTTTGCAGCGCCTGGATCAGGTCGTTCAGGTTTTCGGGTTTGCTTGGGTCGGGGTGATGATTCGGAAAATGGCCATCGACCTCGCTGAACAATTCAATGACTTCACAACCCAGCGCCCGAAAGATGCCCGGCGCAGAGGCTCCGGCCACACCGTTGCCTGAGTCGACCACGATCTTCATTGGCCGTGCCAGATGGATGCCACCCACAATGCGTTCTTGGTAAGCCGGCAGCACATCCAAGCTGCGGACCTGACCACCTGCTTGCAGCAACCAACTCTCGTCTTGCATCATCTGGCGCAGGGCCTGGATTTCGTCACCATAAATGGCTCGGCCCGCCATAACCATCTTGAAGCCGTTGTAGTCCTTGGGGTTGTGGCTGCCCGTGACCATGATGCCGCTGGCG
The DNA here is from genome assembly GCA_947454355.1 of Comamonadaceae bacterium. Classification (GTDB taxonomy): domain Bacteria; phylum Pseudomonadota; class Gammaproteobacteria; order Burkholderiales; family Burkholderiaceae_C; genus Limnohabitans_A. The sequence continues at coordinate 34,429 of CANGKR010000003.1, read as the reverse complement.
CACACTGTGTGCGCTGCAAAGTACAGCATGGGCGTGGTGCACATGCCCAGATCGATGACTTCGACACCAGCCGCCGCCAAACCGCGAACCAAAGCAGCCGACAAAGCCGGACCACTCAAACGGCCGTCACGCCCCACGGCCACAACGGTTTGCCCTTCTGCACGGGCTTGGGTGCCAAAGGCTTTACCCAGGCCTTCAGCCATGGCTTCGTGGATGGTGGAGGGCACAATCCCACGGATATCGTAGGCTTTGAAAATACTGGGGGTGACTTGCATGCAGACCTCAAAAAGATGCCGTCGCCAACAGGCCAGCGCCGCCGCGCTGGCTGAGGGACAATGGAAGCTTGGATTGTATAAGCCCCCCCTAAGGACTGACGATGACCGAACGACTGACCCAGCTCGCCTATGCGGATTTGCCTGAAACGGTACGACCGCTGGCCGATGACATCCTCAAAATCTCCAGCGCCGCTTTGGGCGGTCCCTATAACGCCTTGCTGCGCAGCCCTGAAATGGCTCGGCGCTGCTTTGATCATCTGGACTATTTGCGCTTCAAAACCTCCGTCAACAAGCGATTGAACGAGTTCGCCATCCTGATCCAGGCGCGTATCTCCAACGCCCAGTTCGAATGGTGGGCGCATGAACCCATTGCCCGCAAAGCCGGTCTGTCTGACGCGGTGATGCGCGACCTGCAAAACTGCCAGCGGCCGCAACACATGCAAGCCGACGAACGACTGGTCTACGACTATTGCGTGCAGTTGTCACTGAACCACCGGGTGCCCGATGCCTTGTGGCACGAAGCAGTGACCCAGATGGGCGAGCAAGCGATGATCGACCTGACTGTGCTGTCGGGCACTTATGTGATGGTCTCGATGCTGCTGAACGCCACCCAGGTCGGCATCCCGCAAGGTGGTGCCGAACCGCTGGTGGTCATGGACCCGACAGAAATCCGCCAACGCTTGTTGGCTTGACTTACAGGAGACAACTGTGAAATTTCAGACAAACCGTTTTCGCGCTCTGGCCGCTGCAATGTTGTGTTTCAGCGCTGTGACAGCAACAGCCCAAACCTACCCCGACAGACCCATCACCATGATGATGCCCTACGCCCCAGGCGGCCCGGGCGACACCATCACCCGCGTATTTGCAGGTGCCATGCAAAAACAGCTGGGCCAACAGATCGTGGTGGACAACACCGCGGGGGCCTCCGGCTCGATCGGCACCGCCAAGGTGGCCCGCGCCAAACCGGATGGCTACACCTTGCTGATGATCCACGTCAGCCACGCGACCAACACGGCGATGTACAAAAATCTGAGCTACCACCCAGTGGATGATTTCGATCCCATCGGCCGGGCCACCAACGGCCCGATGGTGATCGTCACCCGCAATGACTTTCCCGCCAAGGACCTGAACGAGTTTGTGAGCTACCTCAAAGCCAACGGCCCCAAAATCAGCCTGGCCCATGCGGGTGTGGGCTCAGCCTCGCATCTGTGCGGCTTGATGATGATGAGCGCCCTGAATGTGAAGTTGAACGAAATCCCCTACAAGGGCACAGGTCCAGCCCTGACCGACCTGATGGGCGGACAGGTGGATGTCTTGTGTGACCAGACCTCGGGCACAGTGCCGCCCGTGAAGGCCGGCAAAATCAAGGCCTATGCGGCCGCAGGTAAATCGCGTTTGAGTGGTCTGCCCGATGTGCCCGCCATCACTGAAGCTGGCGTGCAGGGTTTAGACATCAACATTTCTTTCGGTCTGTATGCCCCCAAGGGCGTGCCCAAACCGGTGATGGACCAATTGACCTTAGCCTTGCAAAAATCCGTCGCCGATCCCGATGTCCGTCAGCGACTGGACAGCATGGGCATCTCAGCCGTGAATCCCGATCAAGCCCGGCCTGAAGCCTTGCGCGCGCACCTGAAATACGAGATCGACACCCTGGGCAGCCTGTTGACCAAAGCAGGGGTCAAAGCGAATTGAACAACTGGCTCCCGCTGCTGTTGACCCTGGTGATCCAAGCCATGGTCTCAATGGCCCTGCTGACCTTGCCCGTGATGGCTCCGGTGGTTGCGCAAGACCTGCAAGTTTCGCCCGCCTTGGTGGGCATTTATGTGTCCATGACCTATGCCGGCGCCATGGTGGCCAGCCTGATGGGTGGCGCCACTGTCAACCGATGGGGTGCCATCCGCGTGAGCCAATGGGGTTTGATGTCGTGTGCGGCGGGTTTGCTCTTGTGCGCTGTACCTTGGTTTCCGGCCATGGGTCTGGGCGCGGTCTTGATCGGGTTGGGCTACGGGCCGATCACCCCAGCGAGTTCCCACCTGCTGGCCCGAACCACTCCCAAGCACCAAATGTCTTTGGTGTTCTCGCTCAAACAAACAGGTGTACCTTTGGGCAGTTTGCTGGCCGGCGCTTTGGTGCCGCCGCTGTTGTTGGTGCTCAACTGGCACGCCAGTTTGGCCGTAGTGGCGGCGGTCTGTGTGGCTTGCGCAGCGATGGCGCAAAGCCTGCGCGCCGAGCTCGACAACGACCGGCAATCGGATCTGCCCATGCGCTGGGGTAGCTGGATACAGCCCCTGCGCTTGGTGCTCTCGCACCGCAGTTTGTACACCATGGCGGCTTGTTCCTTCATGTTTTCGATGGTGCAACTCTCGCTCACGACCTATTTGGTGACCTTTTTGCATGACGACCTGAGCTACGCCCTGATCGCGGCGGGTTTGGCCTTGTCAGCCACGCAACTGGGCGGGATGGCTGGGCGAATCGCCTGGGGCTATGTGGCAGACCGCTGGCTGGGCGCACGCCGCATGCTCTTGCTGCTGGCGGGCCTGATGGCCCTCGGCGCCTTGGCCACCACCACCTTGACCCAAGACACTTCGCAGTGGCTGGTGATGGTGATTTTGGTGACCTTTGGCGCTTCGGCCATCGGCTGGAATGGCGTGTACCTGGCAGAGGTGGCTCGCCGCGCCCCGCCCGGCATGGCCAGCCTGGCCACGGGCGGGACATTGGCCTTCACCTTTTTGGGAGTGGTGATCGGCCCGCCGATTTTTGGCGCCCTGTCGACAGGTTTTGGCACTTACCGCGCAGGCTTCACGAGCTTGATGGTGGTGGCCAGCGTGAGTGGACTTTTGTTATTCTGGAGTCAACGCACGCCTACCACTCAGAGTCGGCCCAACCCTTGAACCTGTCGCACGGAAAGCCGCCCATGCACTTTCATCCTCAAACCGTCTGCCACACCTGGGCCAGCCCATTGGGCCTGATCACCCTCTCGGCCAGTCCGTCCGGCTTGTCGGGCGTGTTCTTTGAAGGGCAAAGCCACCTGCCGGACATGCAGTTGTGGAGACCCGATGCCCACAATGCATTTATTCAAAACAGCATTGACAGACTTCAAGCCTATTGGGCAGGCGATGCACATGCCTTGGATGCGCCCTTTGCCGTCCCGCTGGACCTGAGCAGTGGCACAGACTTCCAGCAATCGGTGTGGCGTGCCTTGCTGCACATACCGGCCGGGCAGACCCAAAGTTATGGCCAAGTGGCCCAAGCCCTGGGTAAGCCTGCTGCGGTGCGCGCTTTAGGTGCGGCGGTGGGGCGCAACCCGATCAGCTTGATCGTGCCCTGCCATCGGGTGGTGGGTGCCAGCGGTCAATTGACCGGCTATGCAGGTGGCTTATGGCGTAAGGCCGAGTTGCTCGCGCTGGAGAACGCCCTGCCTTGTTTACCCCTGGCGGCCTGAAACCCAAGTGAGTGCATCCACAGATCAACGCTGGAAGTTGGAATTCCTGATCCTGGCCATGATCTGGGGGTCGTCTTTCTTGTTCATGCGCACCGCAGCCGTGGAGTTTGGTGCCTTACTCACTGCCGGTCTTCGCGTAGCCATAGCCGCTGTGTTTTTGCTGCCCTTGTTGTGGCTCAAAGGCCAAGTGCCGGTGTTGCGCGTCCACTGGAAGCCGGTGTTACTGGTGGGAGTGTTCAATTCGGCACTGCCCTTTGCGCTGTATTGCTTTGCGGTGCAGCACATCACCACCGGACTGTCTTCTATCTTGAACGCGACCGTCCCTTTGTTTGGCGCCATGGTGGCTTGGATCTGGTTGGGTGACAAACCCACCCTGTCCCGTGCAGCGGGTTTGGCGGTCGGCTTTGTGGGCGTACTTTTGCTCGCGGGAGGCGAGGCCAGTTTCAAACCCGAATCCTCTGGAATTTCGCCCTTGTGGTCCGTCGCGGCTTGCTTGCTGGCCACGTTGAGTTACGGATTGTCGGCCAATTTTGCGAAACGCTTCATTCCCCATGTGCCGCCTTTGGCCACCGCCACTGGCAGCCAGATCGGTGCAAGCCTGGCGCTGTTCTTGCCAGCGTTGTGGTCCTGGCCTGACCATGTGCCCAGCCTGCAAGCCTGGGTTTCGTTGGCCGTGGTGGGAGTGGTATGTACAGGCGTGGCCTATATTTTGTATTTCAGGCTGATTGAACGCACCGGACCGGCTCGCGCTTTGACGGTGACTTTTTTAGTGCCCGTCTTTGCCATCGCTTACGGCGTGCTGCTCCTGTCAGAGCACATCACCCCATGGATGTTAGGCTGCGGCTTGGTCATCGTCATCGGCACGGGACTGGCCAGCGGCCTGCTGCATTTGCCTACACGGAAAGCCCACGCATGAATCTGCAACTTTTTCAACGCTGTCTTCGTTGGGCTTTGTTTTGCGTTGGGACATGGTTGCTGGCGGGCTGTGCCACAGCACCCCCGGCAGGGCTCCAGCCGATCGCACCTTTTGATGTACTGCGCTACCAAGGCACTTGGTTTGAAGTCGCCCGGCTTGACCATGCCTTTGAGCGCGACATGCGGGACGTCACCGCGCACTACACCTTGCAAGCCGACGGCAGCGTGCAAGTGCTCAACCGCGGCTTTGACATGAAAAAAAACGATTGGCGCCAAGCCATCGGCAAAGCTGTCTTCATCGGTGAGCCTCAGCAGGCCTCACTCAAGGTATCTTTTTTTGGCCCGTTTTATGGCGGCTATCATGTGGTCGCCTTAGACCCCGAGTACCGTTGGTCCATGGTGGTCGGCCCCGACCGGGATTACCTCTGGATATTGTCGCGTACTCCCCACTTGGACCCGGCGGTCAAAACCCAGTTGCGTGACAAAGCCCTTGGTTGGAGCCTGCCTTTTGATCGTTTGATCTGGGTGGCCCACCAGCCTTGAAGCGGAGTGAGAGGCCGGTTATGGGACTTTGGGCGACGACGATCGGGTCTCGATGGAATAATCCGTGTTCAGCAATGCAAAGGCAATGGTCATGATTTCTTTTTCGAATTTAGGGCGCAGCTGTTTGGTCAGCCTGTTTTGTTTGGCTGGCTTGGCCGTGGCGCAAACACCCACCCCGCAGGGGACACCGATCAAACTGATCGTGCCGTTTTCACCCGGCACGGGCATCGACTTGATCGCACGCACCGTAGGCCCCAAGCTGGCCCTGCGCTTAAACCGCCCTGTGGTGGTGGACAACCGCGTGGGCGCGTCGGGCAACATCGGCACCGAAGCAGTCGTTCGCGCAGCCCCCGATGGCAACACCTTGCTGGTGAGTGTGAACACCCTGGTCATGAACCCCAGCCTATACCCCGGCCTGAGCTTTGATCCGGTCAAAGACCTGAGCCCAGTGACCCTGACCAGCTGGGGACAGTTGCTCTTGGTCACCCACCCCAAGTCGGGCTACAAAACCGCACTCGATCTGGTGGATGCCGCCAAGCGCCAGCCGGGGCGTATCAACTACGCTTCGCCCGGTGTGGGCACACCACACCATTTGTCCATGGAGCTGTTGAAAAACACCGCCCATGTCTTCTTGACGCACATACCCTATCGGGGCAATGGCCCTGCGGTGACCGACCTGCTGGGCGGTCAAGTCGATGCCATGTTCTTGCCTATCCACGTGGCCTTGCCGCACATCCGCTCAGGCCGGTTGCTGGCCTTGGGCATTGGCAGTGAAAAACGCCATCCCTTGTTGCCCGACGTGCCCACGCTGGCGGAGTCCAAAGCAGGCAAAGTCAACGTCGACATGTGGTTTGGTATCTTCGCGCCCAAAGGCACGCCGGCCGACATCGTGGCACTTTTCAACCGCGAGGTGAACCAACTCCTGAAAACCGAAGACGTTCAAAAAGCCTTTCAAGGTCAAGGCATGGACCCCAGTGGCAGCACCCCTGAGGAGTTTGCCCGGGTCGTCGAGAAAGACGCGATCCGCTGGGCGCAGTTGATCAAAACACAAAACATCAAGGCAGAATGAAGATGCGTATTTCCATCATTGGCGGCGGCATTGCCGGCCTGAGTTTCGCGCTGGGTTTACAACAAAAAGGCATCGATTGCGAGGTCTTTGAAGGCGTACCCGAGGTCAAGGAAATCGGTGTGGGCATCACGCTCTTGCCGCATGCCATGAAAGAGCTGGCCGCTGTGGGCGTGCAGGCGCAGATCGAAGCACTGGGTATTGAAAATCTGGAGAGCGTGTTCTACACCCGTCACGGTCAGTACGTGTACCGCGAAGCACGTGGCCGCCATGCCGGTTATGCCTTACCCGAAATAGGCATCCACCGCGGCAAGCTGCACCGCATTTTGTTCGATGAGGCGGTGCGCCGTTTGGGCGCTGATCGCGTGCACACCGGGCACCGCTGCACTGGCTTCACACAAGACGACACTGGCGTGACCTTGAACTTCGATCTGGCCGACGGCAGCCGTCGCCAAGTGCGCAGTGAACTGGTGGTGGCCTGTGATGGCGTCAATTCGACTGTCCGCAAGCAGATGCACCCCCACGACAAAGTGTGTTTTGGCGGCATCAATACCTGGCGCGGCGTGAGCATCCATAAGCCCATCCTGACCGGCAAATCGTACTTGCGCATCGGCACCGTGGAGCACGGCAAGATGGTCATCTACCCGATTCAAGACAATGTGGACGGCCAGGGCAACCAGCTGGTCAATTGGGTGGCCGAATTGCAGCGCCCCGATGCCGCAATGAACGACTGGAACAAGCCCGGTGATGTGCAGGTGTGCGCCGACATCTACAAAGACTGGAAATTTCCCTTCCTCGATGTGCCGGCCATGATCTTGAATTCTGAAAAAGTCCTCGAGTACCCGATGGTCGACAAGGACGCCCTGCCCTTCTGGACCCAAGGCCGCGTGACCTTGATGGGGGACGCCGCTCACCCCATGTACCCCCGCGGTTCAAACGGTTCAGCGCAAGCACTGATCGATGCCCGCACTCTGGCGGACTGCTTGGTGCAAAACGAATCGCCCCTGCAAGCGCTGCAGCAATACGAATCGATGCGCCTGCCCACCACCGCCAAGGTGGTGCAAACCAATCGCACGATGCCGCCGGACTTCATCATCATGAAGGCCGACGAATTGAGCCATGGCCAACCCTTCAAGCACATCGACGACCTGATCAGCCAAGAAGAACTGCGCCAGATCTCCGAGAACTACAAGCAGATCGCCGGCTTCGCGCTCAAGGCCTGAGAGGCGGCCCAGCCAAGCTGGGCACCCAGATCTGGGGAATCTCGACGGGCAAGGCCATCAGCATGAAGCTGAGCGACTTGCCATGGCTGTCCAGATTCAAAGCGCTGTTGACGCCGCCGTCCAGCACGCCGTCAATGACCCAATTCATGGCCTGCAACTGGGGCAGCAGGTAGCGCTGAACTTGAGTAGGCTGCCGTGCTTGGAAGAGTTCAGCCACCCGAGCCTCGGTCACTTGCGACACCAGCACAGGCCAGAATTCTTCACGCCAAGCGATCACGCTGATGTTCGAGCGATTGCCTTTGTCTCCCGTGCGACCATGCGCCAGTCGGTCCAGAGTCACGGTGATTGTGTCTTTCATTCGGAGCTCCTGTCGCTTGGCCACATCTGTACGCGGCTCTGCACGCTTGTCTGTGACACCAGGCATGACACCAAGCCCAGACGCGCTCGCAAGGCAGTGCGCACGCCACCACCGCCTGCCGGGCCGCAGGTATAAAGGGCATTGACTTCGCGCAGCAGCAATTCGGCCTGCCCTTTATCGGTATGCGAAGTGGACAGGCGCAAGCGCACATCGTTGTGTCCTTGGTCGGGCAAAGTAGCCAAGGTGCGGCCCGCGTCATCAGCCCACACGCTGCAAACACCAATCCAATCAACTCGCAAGTTCAGTTGCGGCAATCGGGCTTGAACGATCTCGGCCGCCAAACGGGCCCGAGCCTCGGCACGCGGTCCGGCGTAGGAAATTTCGGCCTCGGCTAGCCAGCCATGCTCATGGAACACATTGACCTTGAGATGAGGGGGCCGGGGATGGCCTTTCACACCCGACAACTGGACCACATCAGGCGATAGGCGAGTGACCTGCGCAGAGGTGATGTCGGCCACCACATCGGGTGTGATGTAGGCCGCTGGATTGTCGATTTCATAAAGCAGCTGTTCTTTGACGGTGTGCTCGTCGATGCAGCCGCCCGTGCCTGCTGGCTTGCTCAAAGTGCAGCGTCCATCGGCCTCGATGCGAGCGATGGGAAAGCCCGCATGCGCCAGATCGGGCACATCCTTGTAACCGGGGTCAGCGTAATAGCCACCGGTGACTTGCGCACCGCATTCCAGCAAGTGGCCCGCCATGGTGGCGCCCGCCAGCGCGTCCCAGTTGTCGTCAGCCCAACCATAGTGGGCCCACGCTGGCCCCAGCGTCAGGGCTGGATCAGCCACGCGGCCACAGACCACGATCTCGGCACCCTGGTTCAAGGCCTGAGCAATCGACTTGGCGCCCAAATAGGCATTCGCGCTGACAACGGCATGAGGCAAGGCCAGCTCCATCACAGTTGGGTGGTGGCGCACATCGTCTCCCAAGACCACAGCAATACGCGGCACACGCAACTGCAACTGCTCGGCCAAAGCCATGATGGCGGCCGCAGCGGCTTGCGGATGTGCTGCACCGAAATTGCTGACGATGCGAATGCCATGCTGCAAACAATCGGCCAATACTGGACGCAAATACTCGCAAAGCAAGGGCTCGTAACCCGCTTGAGGGTTGGCCACCCGCGCCAGTTGCGCCAAGGCCAGGGTGCGTTCGGCCAGGGTCTCGAAAATCAACACAGCCGAGCCGCCCAAGGTCTGTAAGCCTTGAATCAAGTCCTGCACCACCGGGGCACCCGCGTCGGTGCGGTCACCTGAAAAGCCGGCACCGCAACCGATACGCAAGACATGCTCGGGGTGATAAAAATCACGCATGGGTCACTTTCTTCGCCGGCTGAGGCTGATAAATCAAGGGCGCCACGTTCACCGCTGTACCTTGCAGGGCACGTGCACGCAACTGGCCGCAACCGCCCTGCACATCCTGCCCGGCGGATTGGCGAAGTTTGGTCAAGATGCCGCGCTGGTGCAAAGTGCGGGCGATCTGCGCCGCTCGCTCCCATGATGGCCGTTGGTAAGGCAAACCATCGACCGCGTTGTAGGGGATCATGTTCATCAAAGCGTATTTGCCCTTGAGCAATCGCACGATGCCTTCTATCTCTTCTTCGCTGTCGTTAATGCCATCCATCAAAGTCCATTGGTATTGAATGGGGTAGCCTGTAGCGCGGGCATAGGCTTCGCCCATGTCCACTAAATCTTCGGGCGAAATACGCGGCGCCTTGGGCAAGAGTTGCGCACGCAGTTCGGCTCGGGTGCTGTGCAAAGACAGTGCCAGCGCCGGTTTCACCCGGCCTGTGCCCAAGCGGGCAAAGACCCGCTCGTCGCCCACGGTCGAGAACACCAGTTGTTTGTGGCCGATGTTGCCCTGGATGCCCAAGAGCTCGATGGCCTGCATCACCGCGTCCAGGTTGTGGGCGGGCTCGCCCATGCCCATGAACACCACTTTGTTCACAGGACGAAATTGGCGCGCCAGGGCCACCTGGGCTACGATCTCGGCATCGGTCAGCTGACGGATCAAGCCGGTTTTCCCGGTCATGCAAAACACACAACCTACCGCACAGCCTACTTGGCTGGACACACACAGCCCGCCGCGAGGCAGCAGCACGCTTTCAATGGTTTGACCGTCTTGCAAAGCGACCAGCAACCGCGAAGACCCGTCCTGCCCCGGGTGTTCTGAAACCAGTCGGGTCAATTGCGCCAGCTCGTGCGCAAGTGCGGGCAAAGCTTGACGCACCGCGGCCGGCATGAAACTGTCAAGCTGGCGCCTGCCACTGTCTTGCGGCAGGGCCTGCGCCCAAAGCCGCTGGATGCGTGCCATGTGCTGGGGCCTGGCGCCCAGTGACTGCAAACGCGCTTGCAGGCTGGACAAGGTCAAAGGAGTCAAAGACCCGTGCACAACGGGCTCAGTAGTGCGGTGGCAATTCATCACGCAAATTGCGCTCGGTGGAGGGGCCACCTTCGGGCATCTGGCGGCGCAATTGGCTCACCTCGGCCAAGAGCGCATCGATACTCAATTGCTGCTGGTAAACCAGTTGATTGAGCTGTTCCAGCAAATCTTCGGCGTAACTGGACTTGATTTCCAGCGCCATCAGGCGTTCTTCAATGGGGGATTCTGTCTGCATGCCTCTATTGGAACTTAATTTTGAACTTAATTTGGAACTGGATTTTGGGCTTTCTGTGGAATGGCAAGCCTGCGCGGCAGCCTGGAACACATGCCGCCGCCCAGTGAACGGGTCTCACAGGCAACTCCTGCCCGCGCCCATCTGTGACAAACTCAGACACATTGTGACTTCACATCCCACTGCCATGACCCTGCCCACCCGCTCATTCCCGCTCTTGCGTACCTGCTCAGCTTGGGCTTTTGCAGCCCTGATGGGCTTTGGCATCCCCGCCTCCGCAGCGCCCGATGCGACCGTGTGGGCCCAAGTTCAAAGCCAAAAGCAGCCCCTTTTGAACACGCTGCGCGATCTGGTGGCCATCGAGTCGGGCAGCGGTGACCGCGCTGGGCTGGACCAGATTTCGCAACTGATTCACGACAGGCTGCAAGCCTTGGGCGGCACGGCGGAGTTCATCGAGCCCCCCGCCGAGACCTACCGCATGCACGACACCCCTGTGAAGGTCGGGCGCATGGTCAAAGCCACGTTCAGGGGCACAGGCACGAAAAAGATTTTGCTCATCGCCCACATGGACACGGTCTACCTCAAAGGCATGGGCGCCAAGCAACCCTTTCGCATTGATGGCAACAAGGCTTATGGTCTGGGCATCGGAGATGACAAGGCCGGCATTGCGGTGATCTTGCACACCTTGGCCATCTTGCAAAACATGCAGTTCAAGGACTACGGACAGTTGACCGTATTGATCAACGGCGACGAAGAAATCAGCTCACCCGCCTCTCGGGGCACGCTGACCCAATTGGGTGCGGAACATGATTTGACGATGTCGCACGAAGGCTCGCCGGTCAGCCAAGACCATCTGTCGCTGGCCACAGCCGGTATTGCCGCAGTCACACTCAAGGTCACGGGCAAAGCCTCGCACGCGGGCAGTGCCCCCGAGCGGGGACTGAACGCAATTTACGAGCTGTCTCATCAGCTCTTGCAAACCCGCAATTTCTCAGACCCGTCCAAAGGGGTCAAGATGAACTGGACCATGATCTCGGGCGGCACCAACCGCAATGTGATTCCAGCCCAGGCTCAGGCTGCGGCCGATGTACGGGTCGAGCGTCTGGAAGACTATGCTGGGCTTGAGACGCGCATCCGCCAAACCCTACAAAACCAGCTGATCCCAGGCACCCAAGTGGCCATGAATTTCGAGCAACGGCGCCCACCGCTGGAACTCAATCCGGCTCAAATGGTGGTCGGTCAGCATGCGCAAAAAATCTACAGCGAAATCGATCGCAAGCTGCAAGTGCTGGACAGCGTGGCAGGAGGCGGCACTGACGCGGCCTTTGCCGCCCTGAAAACCCGCAACCCGGTACTCGAACGTTTTGGCTTGCTCAGCTTCGGGGCGCATTCCAATGACGATGAATACATCCTCATTGACTCCATCGAGCCGCGCTTGTATTTAGCCAGTCGATTGATCATGGACTTTTCTCGCGGCCAGGTCCGCTGAAGGCACCCCTCATGGAAGTTTCATTCAGTCAGGAAATCGAGTCCCTGCGCATGGGCCAAGGCGAGGTCTTTCACGGCGAGGGCATCCTGGCCATCACCAAGGCCTTACTCCAATCGGGTGTGGCCTATGTGGGCGGCTACCAGGGCGCTCCCGTCTCGCATTTGATGGACGTGCTGGTGCAAGCCAAGGGCTATATGGACGAGTTGGGCGTGCATGTGGAAGCCTGCTCCAACGAAGCCTCGGCCGCGGCCATGCTGGGGGCCTCGATTCACTACCCGCTGCGCGGTGCGGTGACCTGGAAGTCGATTGTCGGCACTAACGTGGCGGCCGATGCGCTGTCTAACCTTTCGTCGCCTGGCGTGCTGGGCGGTGTGCTGGTGGTGGTCGGTGAAGACTATGGAGAGGGCGCCAGCGTCATCCAGGAGCGAACCCATGCCTATGCCCTGAAATCCGGCATGATCTTGCTCGACCCTCGCCCCGATTTGAGCCGCATGGTGGACATGGTGGAACACGGCTTCGCATTGAGTGAAGCCAGCAACATGCCTGCGCTGATGGAGTTGCGCATCCGGGCTTGCCATGTGCGTGGCAGTTTTGTCGCCAAGGACAATCGGCCGCCTGCGATTTCCACACGCCATCTGATGTCCGAGCCAGCGGTCTTCAACTACGCCAAACTGGCGCACCCGCCGGTCACTTTCCGGCACGAAAAACTCAAGCACGAAGAGCGCTTGCCTGCCGCGCGAGACTACATCGTGGCGCATGGCTTGAACGAATTGCGAGTCGGAACTCACCAAGACCTGGGGCTGATCGTACAAGGCGGTCTGTTCAACACACTGGTGCGCTCATTGCAAGCCTTTGGCCTGGCCGATGCGTTTGGCGAGTTGGCCATCCCGACCTTGATCCTGAACGTCACCTGCCCCTTGGTGCCGGAGCAGATTGCCGAATTTTGTGCGGGCAAACGCGCAGTGATGGTGGTCGAGGAAGGTCAGCCTGAATACATCGAGCAAGAAATCGCCACCTTGCTGCGCCGTCGCCACATCAACACAGAATTGAATGGCAAAGACATGCTGCCCATGGGCGGTGAATACACTGCCGAAGCCATCACCACCGGCTTGTCCTTGTGGCTGGCTCAGGTGTTGCCGCAACTGGACATTCAGGCTGTCGGCCAATGGCTGCAAGGCAACCAAGCACGTCGACAAGCGGTAGCCAAAACATTGGAACAGCCTCTACCGCTGCGGCCGCCAGGTTTTTGCATCGGTTGCCCTGAACGTCCAGTGTTTTCCGCCCTGCAACTGGCGCAAAGCACTGTGGGGCCAGTGCACGTGTCGGCCGACATCGGCTGCCACGCTTTAGGTACCTTCGAGCCGTTTTCGACCGGCCACACCATTCTGGGCTATGGCATGAGCTTGGCCAGCCGTGCGGGCGTGTCGCCGCACATGAACCGGCGTGTGCTCTCCATCATGGGTGATGGCGGCTTTTGGCACAACGGCCTGCTCACGGGCGTTCAGTCGGCCTTGTTCAATGGCGACGATGCGGTACTCTTGATTTTCAAAAACGGCTACACATCGGCCACCGGCACGCAGGACATTTTGTCCACCCCGTCCGATGGCGCCAAACAAGGCGCACGCAACAAAACCGACAGCCTGGTGCACACCAATCAGACCATTGAAAACGCCTTGCGCGGCCTGGGCCTGCAATGGCTTCGCACGGTAGAGAGTTACGACGTAGCCCGCATGCGCAGCACATTGGAAGAGGCCTTGACCTCGCCCTTCAATGGTTTGAAAGTCATCATCGCGGAAGGCGAATGCCAACTCGAGCGGCAACGTCGCATCAAGCCCTGGCTGGCCGGTTTGCTGAAAAAAGGCGAACGCGTGGTGCGCGTGAAATACGGCGTGGACGAAGATGTATGCAACGGCGACCATGCCTGCATCCGCCTGTCAGGCTGTCCGACCTTGACGCTCAAAGACAACCCCGACCCCTTAAAGGTGGACCCGGTAGCCACGGTGATCGACGGTTGTGTCGGTTGCGGCCTGTGCGGAGCCAACGCGCATGCGGCCACGCTGTGCCCCTCTTTTTACCGCGCAGAAGTCGTGCAAAACCCACGCTGGCACGAACGACTGGTGCACAGCTTGCGCTCTGTGTTGGTGCGTGCACTTTCACCCGCATGATGACCATGAACACGACCCAACCCCTGACCGTCTTGCTGTGCGCCCTGGGTGGCGAAGGTGGCGGCGTCCTGTCTGAATGGCTGATCGACGCCGCACGTGCTGCCGGCTTCCCGGCGCAAGCCACTTCAATTCCGGGTGTGGCGCAGCGCACAGGCGCGACCACCTATTACCTTGAATTTTTCCCGACGCCCTTGGCACAGCTGCAAGGCCGCCAGCCAGTGCTGGGCCTGACCCCCCTGCCCGGTCGCCTGGATTTGCTGGTCTCCAGCGAACTCTTAGAAACAGCTCGTCAAATTGGCAACGGCATGAGCAGCCCGGCCGTCACGCGCATCATCACGTCTTCGGCGCGGATTTTGACGACCCAAGAAAAAATGCAAATGGGCGATGGCCGAAGCGACACCGAAGCCCTGCTCCAACTGGTGCGTCAACACAGCCTGCGCCACCATGTGATGGACATGGCCGCTTTGACGCGACAGGCCGGCACCGTGGTCAGTGCAGTGATGCTGGGCGCGATTGCCGCCAGCGGCGTGCTGCCGTGGGGCCGAGAGATTTTTGAACAAGTCATCCAGCACAGCGGCGGTGCCAGCGCAGCCGCCAGCTTGCGCGGCTTTGCTCTGGGCTTTGAGCACATGGCCGATCAGGAGCTCATGGCTCGCCAAGTCGCGCAATGGTTGGCCGATGACGAATTGCAAACGCCTGCTTCCAACTTACCGGCCTCAGACATACACATGTTCCCCCCCGCGATCCGAGAGCGGGTGTTGTTGGGTCATGCGCGTTGCGTGTCGTATCAGGATGCTGCATACGGACAACTGTACCTAGCGAGACTGCGTACTGTGTGGCAAGCCGAACAACAAGCCGACCCTGCAGGCTTACAAGCCGCAGCATGCACCCACGAAACGGCCCGCTGGTTGGCTCTGTGGATGGCGTTTGACGACATCGTGCGCGTGGCCGATCTGAAAAGCCGGCAAAGCCGTTGGCAGCGCGTGCAGGGCGAGGTCAAAACCCAAGAGGGTGATCTGCTCAAAGTGTTTGACCATTTCAAACCCGGCGTACCGGAATTTGCCGCCCTGGTGCCCACGCGCTGGGCGCAGGCATTAATGCGCTGGGAACAGTCGCGCATTGCGCGTGGCCTGGCCCCTTGGGCCTTGCCTTTGAAGATCGGCACGCACTCCGTATTTGGCATGTTGGCCCTGCGCACCTTGGCCGCTTGCCGCGTCTTGAGGCCCTGGGGTTCGCGCTATGCACTGGAGCAATCACTGATCACTCAATGGTTGGATGAAGTGATTCAAGGTCTGCAGCACAGCGCTGAGTTGGGGCTGGAGTTGGCGCGTTGCGGACAATTGATCAAGGGGTATGGCAGTACCAATGAGCGAGGCAAACACAATTTGCTGCACATCCTGGCTCAAGCCCTGAACACTACGGTGCCTCAAAGCGCGAGCAGTGTGTCCTTGTGGCGGCAAGCCGCATTGCAAGACGATGCAGGTCAGGCGCTAGACAGTCAACTGCGCGCCCAAGGCGCTTTGGCCAGACCCGTGCGCGAGCAACCCATCCGGTGGATGCGCAAACCGCCTTCACACCAAGCATGAGCTGACCAAGGCGCTGTGTCATACGGCCTTGTCGATCCAATGGCCCGCAGTTTGCCCGCTGCTGGGCAAGCCTCTTGAAAAATTCTTGAGCGAAATCTGCCGCACTACATCACCCGAACGGACGTCCGTCATGGCCAGCATCCAAGTCTGGCTCACGGCATTGAACTCATAACGCATGTCCACAGTTGCGGGTGCCGCAGCCAGAGCAGTCCGTGGCATCTCTTGTGGCGTGGATCTGCCAGATGCCGTTGGCGGCTCGGGGGCTTTGGACTCTGGCGCAGGCGGGCGAAGCTCCAGGGGGTAATTACCCCCGTCCGACAGCTTGTAAGTTGAATGTATAAGTGAAATCGATGACATGGTAAATCCAGCAATTGACTTTGATACTGGGGTATCGACAGCCCATCGCCAGGGATAAGTGCTGCAGGCCGGAATACGGCCCTGATGACGGAAATGTAATGGGATAAGCACCCACTCAGACGGCGTTCAAACTTAGAATCTAAATGACGGAAAGATCACCCTTCAGGACAAGCGCCATGCTCACTTCAGCCTCAGCCGTTGGACCCAAAATTTTGTTGGTGGAAGATGAAGAGAAAATCGCCGATTTTGTCATCCGCGGTCTGAAAAAAGCAGGCTACCAAGTCGAGCACATGCTCGACGGCGTGAGCGGCTTGAAAAGCATTTTCAAAAACGATTACGACCTGGTCCTGCTGGACATCATGTTGCCCAAACTCAATGGCCTGGAGTTGCTGCAGCAACTGCGTCAAGACAGCAACACCACGCCAGTGATCATTTTGAGTGCCAAGGCCGACTTGGGTGACCGATTGCTGGGGTTTGAAACCGGTGCGGACGACTACATGCCCAAGCCCTTCTTTGTCGAAGAACTGGTGGCGAAAATGAAGGTCATTTTGGGGCGCATGCAGAAAGACGCCCCAGTTCAACACTTGAAAACCGGGCAACTGGAGTTGGACTTGGTCACCCGCAAAGCCAAGTGGTACGACCGGGATGCGGTGCTCAGCCAGCGTGAATTCAGCTTGCTGCAGTACTTGATGCAAACGCCTGGGCATATTTATTCGCGCCAGCAAATTCTCAAGAATGTCTGGGACATCCATTTTGATCCCGAGACCAATGTGGTGGATGTTTGCGTGCAACGTATCAAACGCAAACTCAATAATGCGGACAACGAGCACTATGGGCCCGTGGAGTCGGTGCGGGGCGTTGGCTACCGCGTCAGAGCTTAAGGCCTCGCATGGGTAGATCCCTCAAGTTCAAACACTTCGTCACCATTTTGGTGATGACGTGCGTGGTGGTGTTTTTGAGCCGATCCTTCGCGCAATACCGCTCAGGGCAACAGATGATTACCGAGCTGCATGCTGACATGGAGTACAGCCTGTTGCGTTGCGAGCATCTCGCTTATGACACCGATGCCTTCATGGCATGCAACACCCCCATTTTTAAAAACTACCTCTTCAATCGCTTTTCAGGCGAGATCTCGCTTTGCCTGAATGGGCATGCGACGGGGATAGGCTCTCAAAACAGTTACTGCGCTTTGCTGAAATCTGACCCACAGCTGTGGTTAAGCCCCAATATCAGCCAGAGCTCGCGAGTGCAAATGGTCATCCACCCGCTGCAAGGTCAGCTATGGCATGTGGCCCAACTCAAGACCAATCCGGCGATCAACATCATGATGAGCGAGCAGTCGCTTCAAAGGGTCTTGGGCAAGCTGTATGCGGTCAGAGACAATCAATTACCGATCATGGTGCCCGTGCTTGTTTTGTGTGTGTTGTTGATGGCGCACTTGCTGGCCAACAACACGGTAGTGCCTTTGAACAACTTGAAGCGTTCTCTGCAAAATTTGAAACCCGAAAATTTATCTGAATCAGAAAACATCAGTTCACCCTATCGGGAGTTCGATGATTTTGTCGAGGTCTACAACCAACTGCTGAAGCGTCTCAATGAGAGCTTCACCAAGGCCAAACGATTTTCTTCTGATGCAGCCCATGAATTGCGCACCCCCCTGGCCATTTTGCGTGGGCATGCAGAAGAATTGATTGCGGATGCGCCAACGGGTTCTCGCATTCAAGTGCGATTGCGAAGCATGGCTGACGAAATTGAACGTGTGATTGGCATCAGTGAAAAATTATTGCTGCTGTCCAAAGCCGATGCCAATATGCTGGGGCATGACCTGAGTGACTTTGAATTCAGTGCATTTGTGCAAAACCTGACAGAAGAATCCACTCACTATCACCCGGAAATTCAGGTGGAATCCGAAATTGAGCCTTACGTGGTGTGGCGGTGTGACCGTTCACTCGTGGAACAATTGGTTCATAACTTGTACGCCAATGCCATCAAATACAACAAGCCGCAAGGATGGATCAAATTCCATTTGCACCGTTCAGGCGATGTGATGACATTGGAGATAGAGAACTCAGCATCCAACATCCCGGATGACTTGAAAGAAAAAGCCTTCGACCGTTTTTACCGAGGTGACTCTTCGCATAACCGGGCCATCGATGGCATGGGCTTGGGTCTGAGTATTTGCAAAGAAATCGCCTCGCTGCACCATGGCAGCTTGACCATTGAACCCACCCCGCAACAGACCGTCATCGTCAAGCTGCAAGCCCCCTTGTATAAACGATCCGTCAGTCACATGACGAGTTCGTCATCCAAAAATCAAGGATGACGGCTTTAACAGATGGATGGGCAGAATCTCATTTTTGAAAAGCTCCGTAGGAGAATGACATTTTTCTAAAATGAGCTCACATGACATGAACGTCACTCTCTAACGGGCTGTGTTTGGTTACCTTGAGGACATGACCTCCAACACCACACACCTTCAAATTCTGAATCAATTCAAAGGCGACAAGGACTTGTCGACTCAGATCCATTTTGAACACATGGATTTGACGCCTTCTTTGGTTTTGGCTGCAGCCCTGATGTACATGATGACATCTGACGGCGTCATCAAAGACTCTGAGAGCAGTCAACTGCAATCGGTGTTGGGTGGCAACGATGAGTTACTCGCTTGCGCCGCCAGTTACGTGCAGTCAGTGCCACTGGACACATTTTTGAAAGAGGCCGCAGACAGCCTGAGCAGTTTGGACAAATTGTGTATTTTGACCAACGTCTGCGACAGCTTTTTGGCAGATGGCCAGGCTGATGACGCCGAACTGATTTTGTTTTCGAGATTCTGCGAGGCCTTCGGCTTTGACGAAGCCACTTTCGATTCCCACTTGAAAACAATTCAAATCAAGAACAACAAGTCGGTACTGGGTCGCTACAACCTCGCCGCTGCGATGCATCCTCAAGGCAAAGGACCTTTCAGCAACCATCTGGCAATGGCCGCTTGCATTGTGTACATGATGGCTGCAGACGGCAACATCGGCACCGAAGAAATTGGCCGCTTGCAAGCGGCCATCGGTGAATTCGATGGTCTGCAGTCGGTGGCGCTGAAATATGTGGTTAAGGTCAAAAGCGGACAATTCTTGAAAGACATTGCACCCACGCTGAATGCCGATGTCAAATTGATGATTCTCACCAATGTGTGCGACACCCTGCTGTCTGATGGTGTCGTTGATGCAGCCGAGAAAAAACTGTTCTCAGGTATGCTGACGGCTTTGGGCTACAGCGAAAAAACATTCCGCAGCTACTATGAGACTCTGCACATCAAAAATGTGAAGTCTTTCAACTTGGCCGACTTTGCAGACAGTTCGGCAGCCCATGTCTTTCGTTCTTCCCAATACCAGGCCAGTCAAGCGGCATTCAATGCCGCGCATGCCGGCGAAGGTGAGCAAATCGGCAGCGTCATCCACAGGACTTTGGAAGACAACATCACCAGTGTCACACAGAACGCGGGGGGCCAAGACAATGTCCACACCATGACGGACAACGCCAACAACCGTCAAAACATCCAAAAAGTCAGTGCCGGCTCGGCTGCAGTGGAAGACAACATCCAATTTGTGAACAGCCAAAAGCATCAGTCAGAAAACATCCAATTTGTGGATGGTCAACAGCACCTGGATCAGAATATTCAGTATGTTGACAGTTCATTGAACTTGAATACCAACATTCAACGTTTGAACGATTCAGATCACAGCGAGCTCGCCAGCGCCTCCAGGGAATGGGGTATTGGACACAATCCTCAAGAGCTTGCGGCTCAGAGTGAACGTATGGGTCTGGAGTCGGAATTCCAAAGCGGCGCCAATTCAGACATGAACCTCAATGAGATGGCCGGCAAAGGTGGGCTGACCACCATGGCGCGTGGTGAGATTTCTTTCCGTGAACGTGCCATGCAAAAGAACCGGCTCCAAAACCGGTTGCCAGGCTCCCAGAGCAATGACAACACAGTCAGTCTGCATGAACGTCTGCTCGCGTTGAAGCAACGCAATGCTGAAGTGGACCAACAACTCCAGCAATTGCATGCTGGCTCAGGCGAATTGAACTTGGCCGTCCACATTGCAAGTTCGGATGCCTCGATCCTGACACCAGAAAAAGTAGCCGCCACTGGGGGCGTTTCGGTGCTGCAGCGTTTGAGTCAAGTCATTGCACAAGGATTTCCGCAGAACTCATCCTCTCGGCCGCTTCCAGGCAACTATGCCGATGCGGCCTTGACCTGAACCTTGCGCGCCGGTTCAATGACACTGGCTTAGGGCAACATCGTCGGGTAAGGTCCGTCCACCCATTGGTGGCTTTGTAAGACAGCTTGAGCCACTTGGCGACGACTCACTTTACCTTGGGCAGTGCGGGGTAAGCTGGGCAAACTCACATACACACGGGGTTGTTTGTATTTGGACAAGGCGGCCACGCGTTCGCGTGCCTCGTCTGCCCATCCGGGCTGCACATCTTGCGCCACGGCAATGATCACCTCTCCCCAATAATCAGACGGTACAGAGGTCACGCACAAGGCACTGTACAAACTACCGCCTGACTGCAAGGCTTCGATTTCGTCGGGATTGACGCGGTAGCCACCGGTCTTGATCACATCGGCCACGCGGCCTGTCAGGACCAAGCGGCCAGCTTCATCAAAATAACCCAGGTCTCCGGTGGCATGCCAACCGTCTTCATGACCCACCATCCCATCGGGGTAGATCAACCCTGCACACAACTGAGGTGCACGCAAATACACCTCGCCTTGATCGTCCTCAGCGTTGTCCTGTGGCGCTTGGATGCGCAGTTCCACCCCGGGCACGGGCCAACCCACACAAGCGCCCGGTGCCTGATAGGCTTGGGTGAAGTACTCATGGGTTTGCGATGGACTCAACACAGTGATGGGGTTGACGCATTCTGATTTACCGTAAGTGATGCGAACCACCGGGCCGAACAACGCACTGGTCGCCTGGTAGAGATTCGCGGTCATGGCCTGCGTGCCCGTGAACACGCAGCGCACGCCCTCCACCCGCTGGCCCGCCATGGCTTGAGTGATTTTGGCCAACACTGTGGGCGGTGCAAATACAGCTTGCACATCACCCTGCTGCAAGAGCGGCTCGATCCGTGCCATGTCCACACCGTCATGCAACAACACCTGACCGCCGAGATCACACCATGCAAAGGTCAAGAGCGAAGCGCCATGCACAAAGGGGGTCATGAGCAACAAAGTATCGTCCACGCTGGGCACCATGGGCATTGCTGCTTTGAGCATTTGCTCGCCGATCCAACGCGCACCGTGGGTGTAAATGACACCCTTGGGTTTACCGGTGGTGCCTGAGGTGAAGAGGATGCGACCCGTATGGGCGCTGTTCACCGGTGGTAAAGCGGGAACCCGGAATTCACTCGCAGTCGCTGACGGGCCCCATGACATCTCCAGCCCCAGCAACTCATCCACCAGGACCGGTACCCGACCGCAAGCTCGTACCCGATCTGCTCGGTCGGCGCGGGTAATCACACACTGCACTTGCGCCAGACCGCTACACCAGGAGAGCTCGTCATCGGTAAGGGACCAGGACAAAGGCGTCTCCGCTGCGCCCATCAAACGAATGCCATAAGCACAACACACAGCATCCAGAGAATTAGGCAACCACACACCAATCGCTTGACCCGATGTCAGCCTGCGCTTTAACAGAGCATGGGCCAGCTGATGTGCTAGCTGATTCAGTTGTCGATAGCTCAGCTGCTGGCCTTGCCCATCACTGACGGCTACGTGCTGACCCATGCGGGCCGCTAAGACCTGCAATTGGTCTGACCAAGCGACCGTGGTCATGGATTCGCTCAATCGGCTTTGGCGCCAGAAGCTTTGACAGCGGCTGCCCAATTGGCCAATTCAAACTTAATGTGCTCCACTGCCTGCTCGGGCGTGCCCTCAAAGGTTTCGGCACCCAAGGTCATCAAGCGTTCTTTGATGGCGGGCTTTTGCAAAGCCAGATTCAACTCCGCATTCATCTTGGTGATGATGGCCTTAGGGGTTTGCGCAGGTGCCAACAAGGCTGCCCAGGTCTGCGCGGCAAAACCGGGCACGCCGGCTTCAGCCACAGTCAGCACGTCAGGCATGGACACTGAGCGTTTTTTGCTGCCCACGGCAATGACTTTCAGTTTGCCGCTTTTGATGTGCGGGATGACGGGCGGACCGGACTCGAACATCATGTTGATCTCGCCCCCAATCAAACCTGTCAATGCCGCGGCGGCACCTTTGTAGGGCACATGGGTGATTTGCATGCCGGTCTGGCTTTTGAGCATTTCCATGGTCAAGTGGTTGGTCAAGCCGCTGCCACCTGAGCCGTAATTGGTCTTGCCGGGGTTTTGCTTGACGTAGGCAATCAACTCCTTGAGGTTGTTGGCCGGGAAGTCTTTGTTGACGACCAAGAACTGCGGCACGATCACCGCGGTGCCGATGGGCTGGAAGTCGCGCAAGGTGTCGTAGGTCAATTTTGAATATAAAGCCGGGTTGATGGTCAAGGGGCCACTGGAGGCCATGAGCAGCGAATACCCATCAGGAGCAGAGGCTTTCGCTGCCTCCATGCCCACAATGGCTGCAGCGCCCCCTTTGTTGTCTATATAAAAACTTTGCCCCAGCGTCTCTGTGAATTCCTGAGACAAGATTCGGGCGATCACATCGGTGGCTTGTCCCACCGGAAAAGGCACGATGACCTTGACCGGCTTGGTGGGATAGGCACTTTGCGCCAGACTGACCCAAGTCACACAGCCGAGCAATAAAGCCGTAAGGATTTTTTTCATAATTTCTCCTGTTTCAATGGTTGGGGGCAAAACGCACATCGGCTTGAGCCGACAGGTGTGAGAGTTGACTGAACAGTAACGCGCCATCCAAGGGGGCGCCTTGCACACAGTCCATGAACTTGGCTTGCAAGTCGGCATCACGCAAGGGCAGCATGGCATTGCCTCGAGCAAAGCGGATGTCGCCCGAATCGAGCAGCGTGCCGTTGTGCAATTGCAGCTGCACGCGATCGTGCATGGCAAACACCGGCTCGATGCTGCACTGTGTATCCACTGTGCTGATTTTGACTTTGCTCATGGTGTCTTTGACCGCAGCTTCCTGCACAAAGTCGTCGTTCAATTCGGTCAAGCCCACCTTGCCGCGCACCAGAGAAGCCGCCACGGCAAACTCCATGCTGAACTTAGCTTCCAAGCCAGTTTGCGGCTGGTGGTTGCGCAGCATCGAGGCTTGCGCAAAACCAATGTGGGTATGCACCTCGGCTACGTCCTGCAAACGAACGCGGTGCTGGGCACACAGGTCCAACACGCCATCGATCACACGGTGGGTGGCGTAACAGGTTGGGTATTTTTTGATCGATAAGCCCGAATCCAGAATCCGAAAACGCTGACCCAAATCACCCACCGCTGATGTGCGGTCCACCTCACCATGTGGTGACAAGGCCGAGAGGTAACCGGCCGCATGCTCTAAGGCATCGGGGGCGGCGGTCAGACCTTTGTGCACCCAACGCACAGCTTCGATGGCGCAGGCGGCAGCGCGCCCGGCATGCAGGGGTTTGGTCATGGTGCCGAAATTGGCCACCAAGCCACTGGACATGCTGGCGGCCAAGGCGATCACATGCTGACACTGCGCTGCTGACATGCCATAAAGATGGGCCACAGCTGCGCTGGCGCCCACGGTGCCCAAGACGGCGGTGGGGTGCCAGCCTTTGAGGTGATACGCGTCTTTTTCACGCACAAACAACTCAGCCCAGACTTCGTAACCGATCAAATATGCTCGCAAGACCTGATCACCCGTGGCTCCCACATGCTGACCGGCCGCCAGCACTGCCGGCACCAACACCGTGCTGGGGTGACCACCCAAGGCCACGTCGTCAAAATCCAGGGCATGTCCTGCTGTGGCATTGACCAAAGCCGCATCGCTGGCACTGGCTAGCGCTGGGCCCAAGAGCAGGGAGGCTTCACGCACGGTGGATTGCTTGTCAGCGACCATCGACAGCGCGATGCGCACAACGGGCTCTTCACGACCCGCCAGCATGGTGCCGATGGTGTCGATGAATCCCGACTGCACGATCTCGACCGCGCGTGCGGGCAAGGGGGCAAAATTCGGCTGGCTCGCAAATTGAGCCAGCGCAGCGGTCAAACCGGTCATGGCCTGTACCTTTCAGAATGAACGGGGCAGGCCCAGCACATGCTCGGCCACGTAAGACAGCACCAGGTTGGTGGAGATGGGGGCGATCTGCATCAAGCGGGTTTCGCGCCATTTACGCTCTACGTCGTATTCGCGGGCATAACCAAATCCACCGTGGGTTTGCAAGCAGGCTTCGGCGGCGTGCCAAGCAGCTTCGGAGGCCAACAGCTTGGCCATGTTGACCTCTGGGGCGCAGGCTTGTCCTGCTGCAAACAAAGCGCTGGCTTTGCGCAACAGCAAATCGGCGGCTTCGGTCTCGGCGTGTGCACGGGCAATCGGAAATGCAATCGCCTGGTTCTGTCCGATCGGCCGGTCGAACACCACACGCTCCTTGGCGTAGTTGACTGCGGTTTTGACGAACCAGCGGGCATCGCCAATCGACTCTGAAGACACCAAAATGCGCTCGGCATTCATGCCGTCCAGGATGTATTTGAAGCCTTTACCCTCTTCACCAATGAGGTTGGCAGCGGGCACTTTCATGCCATCGAAAAAGACTTCCGTCGCATGGTGGTTGATCATGGCCTTGATGGGCTTGATCGTCAGGCCATGGCCTAAGGCTTCGCGGATATCGACCAAAAACACCGACAGGCCTTCGGTTTTTTTACTGACCTGATCCAGCGGCGTGGTGCGCGCCAGCAAAAGCATCATGTCGGAGTGCAAGGCGCGTGAGGTCCAGACTTTTTGACCGTGCACGACGTAGTGATCACCTTGACGGACCGCACGGGTCTTGAGTTTGGTGGTGTCGGTGCCCGAGGTGGGCTCGGTCACGCCAAAGGCCTGCAAGCGCAAGGCACCCGAAGCGATTTGCGGGAGGTACTGCGCTTTTTGCGCGGGCGAACCGTGTCGCAGCAGGGTGCCCATGATGTACATCTGAGCATGGCATGCACCGGCATTACAGCCGGCTGCGTGAATTTCTTCGAGGATGACCGCCGCTGCACGCAAGGGCAAACCTGCGCCGCCATATTCCTCAGGGATCAAGGCGGCCAAATAGCCCGCTTCAGTCAGCGCGTTGACGAACTCGGTCGGGTAGGCCACGCGCTCCTCCAGGTCGCGCCAATAGGCGCCCGGAAAGCCCGCGCAAATTTTGCGAATGCTCTCGCGGATTTCGAGGAAGTCCTGCCCCAAGGTGATATGGACGTCTTCAGTGGAATGCATGGTGATCTTTCGGATGTCAAACCAACTCGGCCTCGACCTGACGGCGACCGGGTTTGTCAAAGTGTTTAGGCAAGCCAGCACGGGCCAAAGCGCCGTGCATCTCGATGTCAGGCAAGGCTTCGCGAACCATCTCGCGAATCGCCAGCAACTGCGCCAAGTCCACCCCTGTTTTCATCCCCATGGATTCGAGCATGAAGCACAGGTCATCCATGACGATGTTGCCGGTAGCGCCGGGCGCGAAGGGACAGCCACCCATTCCGGCCAGAGACGCATCAAAACGGCGCACACCGCATTCGAGCGCAGCCGTCACATTGGCCAGGCCAATGCCGCGCGTATCGTGAAAATGCGCCGCCACTGGAATGGGGCCCACCGCATCCATCACGGCCTTAAAGACCGTACGCACTTGTTGTGGGTCGGCATAGCCTACAGTGTCGGGCACCACAATTTCCTGGGCGCCGGCTTCAGCGAATGCGACCGCGTATTTCACGACATCGGCCACCGGCACACGTCCTTCATAAGAACAACCAAACGATGTGGCCAAACCGCCCACGATGGTAGGCCTGCGGTCCGCAGGTTGTGCACGCACCAACTCGACAATGCGGACAAAATCGGCCAGCGATTCTTCGCGTTCTCGCCGCACGTTTTTCAAATTGTGGGTTTTGCTGACCGACATCACGAAATTGAGTTTGTGCGCACCTAGCTCGATGCCGCGCTCGGCGCCCCGGTAATTGGGAATCAGCGCCGACACGGTCAACTTGGGGATCTTCAAGGCCTCGACTGTCACGGTTTCAGCGTCCACAAATTGCGGCACCACTTTGGCCGGCACGTATGAAGTCACCTCGATCTCGGACACACCGGCCTGAGCCTCAGCCCGGATCCAGGCCAACTTGGTGTCCGTGGGCATGAAGACCGGATGAATTTGCAGACCATCGCGCAAACCCACTTCTCGAACGTACACATCTTGCATGGAATTCTCCTGATAGAAAGGGGCCGCAATCAACGGCCTTTGAAAACAGCTTTTCGTTTTTCATTAAAGGCCAAAACGCCTTCGTAGCGGTCTTCGGTTTCGACCAAATGGTTGTAGGCCTCGACCTCAAAACGAAAGGCTGTGCGCAATTCCATTTGGTGGCCATAGCGCACCGACTTTTTGATCTGCCGCACCGACAAGGGTGCATTGCCAGCAATGGTTTTCGCTGTTTGCAGCGCCATGGGCAGCACCTCAGAGGGCTCGGCGATGGCATTGAAGATGCCCCACTCCAGCGCCTTTTGCGCATTGATGGGCTGACCCGTCATGAGCATTTCTTTGGCTTTGCGTTCGCCAATGGCACGCGGCAGGTTTTGAGTGCCACCAGCGCCAGGCATGATGCCCAAGGTCACTTCGGTCAGCGCAAAACGTGCGGCGGTGGAGGCGTAGGCAAAATCACATGACAACACAGTCTCAAAGCCACCGGCATAGGCATGGCCATTGACCGCTGCAATTACCGGGATCGGCAAATCGGTCAGTGCCCAGTACATGCGTTCAAACAACTGGTGCTGTTTGATCCACTGGTCTTTGGTCATGCCATTGCGCTCTTTGAGGTCGCCGCCTGCACAAAATATTTTCTCGCCAGCGCCGGTCAACACGATGCAGCGCACATCGCCTGGGTCTTCAGTCAGGCGGGTCCACAGGTCCAAAAAATCCCTGCCCATTTGGGTGTTCAAGGCATTGCCCACTTGAGGGCGGTTGATGGTGATCAACAGCACATGCGCATCCACCATCTCGGTCAATAAAGTCTCGTAAGCGGGCCAGTTCATGGCAGGGTGTCTCCGTCTTTGAAAATCAGGTGTTGATGCTCGCCCAATTTGGGCGGCGGCAGGTGCGAGCGTGGGCGCTCGCCATCAAAGCGCAAGGGCAATCCAAAAAAGCGCATACCGGTTCCGGGCACGTCCTGGATCAAGCCCAGGGCTTGTGTCTGGGGATGCGCCACCATCTGGGCCATGTTTTGCACGGCTGAACAGGGGATGCCGGCGGCCTCCAGACGACTCACCCAGGTGGCAGTGTCTTGCGTGTACATGATGGCATCGAGCTGGCCGTAAAGCTCGGCCTGGTGCGCCACACGACTGGGGTTATCGGCGTAGCGCGGATCGTCCAGCCATTCGGGGTGACCTACCGCTGGGGCCAGGCGTTTGAACAAACCATCACTGCCCGCGGCCACCACGATTTCGCCATCGCGGGTGGCATAAGCCTTGTAGGGCACGATCCCCGGGGCGCCCGAACCCTGCTTGCCGGCCAGTTGGCCGCTGGCCAGGTATTGCGCGGCCAGCAGCGAGACCCAAGAGGTCGCGGTCTCGAACAAAGAAACATCCAGCACCCGACCCCGACCGGTTTGCTGCCGCTCATACAAGGCAGTGAGGATGCCGATGATGGACCACATGCCCGTGCCCATGTCCACGATGGAGGCGCCCACGCGCACTGAGGGGCGGCCCTCTTCGCCTGTCGTGCTCATGATGCCGCCGAAAGCTTGCATCAAGGGGTCGTACCCCGGGCGGTCCTTGAGCGGGCCTTCGCTGCCAAAGGCGCCGAGGTTGCAGTAAATCAAACTGGGCTTACGTGCGCACAGACTGGGGCCGTCGATGCCGATTTTCTCGACTTGTCCGGGCCTGAGGTTTTGCAGCACCACATCGGCTTCGTTCTGAATCAGGGTTTGCACCGCTTCGACATGGGCAGGGTCATGGAAATTGCAGACCACCGACGACTTGTTACGGTTGAGCGCTTGAAAAAAGGCTGAGGCCCCTTCCCAAAAAGGTGGTCCCCATTTGCGGGCATCGTCGCCATCCTGCTTTTCGATCTTGATGACCCGGGCGCCCAACTCGCTCAGAATGTGAGCGGCAAAAGGTGCGGCCACGCTGTGCCCGAGCTCGACAACCACCAAGCCTTCAAAAGGTCGAACATCGCGCGGGGAAGAAGTTGAGGGCATGGCCAAACACAGCAATTGAAATGTACGGACATTCTGATCTCAGCGGATGACAATGTCAACCAATGCCCGTAAACTGCGCTCATGCCGAAAACTCATGACGCCAAACCTCGTTACTTGCAGTTGCGTGAACGTCTGGAGCAGGACATTGCCAAAGGGATTTACCCGGTGGGCAGCGTGTTTCCGACCGAAGAACAATTGGGCCAGACTTACCAAGTCAGTCGCCACACAGTGCGTGAAGCCACACGCACCCTGGCCGAGCGCGGACTGATCGCCAAGCGTGCTGGTTTTGGTACGGTGGTCTGCGCCAAAACGGCATCGGCGCCCTACATTGCCGCCCTGGGCACGGTGGACGAATTGTTCAAATACACCGAATCCACCCGTTTGCAGGTGCTGGAGCAGCGCGAAGTCTTGGCCGACCTGGCCTTGGCACAAAGCCTGGATGGCCAGCGGGATGCCGCTTGGACCGTACTGACCACTCTGCGCTTGACACTGACTGACGCAACCGCCATTTCATACACGCAGATTTACTTGCGGCCCGAATTTGCAGCGATCGCGAGCCAATTGCACGGTCAACACAAGAGCATTTTCAAAATGCTGGAAGAAGACCACCGCCAACCGATAGGCCAGGTCAAGCAAGACATCGAAGCCACGCTGATGCCACTCAAAGCCGCAAAACTGCTGGACGTGCCGAAAAACAGTCCCGCTCTGCACATGCGACGCGCCTACCTGGACGCCAGCGGTCGGCTCTTGGCCGTGTCCTCCAACCTGTATGCAGCCAGCCGGTTCCGCCTCAACACCTCGTGGCAATTGGCTTCAAAAACGGCTACAACATCAAGCCGCAGCGCCCGGCGTTGACAGGTCCAGATCTTTGCGCAACTGAACCAGGTTGACCACCGGCTCGCTGCCATACAAAGGGTGATGCAAATAGGCCAGCACTTGCCGAGCGGTGTCTGGGGCAGGCGTCAAAGCACCGGTGGCTTGCATCTGGATGTAGCGCTCGCGATCGGGAAACAATGCATCGCCATTGCGCAGTTCTTGCTGCATGTCAGTGTCGATCACACCCGGTGCCAGTGACACAATCTGCGCACCCGAGCTGCGACGCGCTTCGTCCAGCGCCACACATCGGCTCAGATGGTCCAGTCCCGCTTTGGACGCACCATAAAGGGCCGCACCGGCCATGGCCCTCTGGCTCATGCCGGATGAAATGTTCAGGATCCGCACCTGACCCCAACCCTCGCGAGTGGCGCCTAAAAAAGTCCTCATCAATTGCAGCGGTGCGATCAAGTCCACCGTGATGGCCTGGGTGATCACCGCCTGCGAGATGGTCTGCAATGGCGCCATCGCCCCCAGCGTTCCGGCGTTGTTGATCAAAGTGGCACTGGCCCAAGTCTGCTCCGTTTGCATTGGTAACCAGCTCGCCAAACGGTCCGCCACAGGCGCGGGATCGGCCAGATTCTCGCACCACTGCTCAAGCGACGCACCGGCCTTTTGAGCCGCTTCGGTCAAGGCAGGTGATGCCGTTCGGGAGATGCACAGCAGTTGGTTACGAGGCGACAGAAGCGCTAGCGCCATTTCAAGACCCAGGCCTTTGGAAGCTCCGGTGATGATGTACAGATGCGATGGCATGGTGACCAGGTCCTTGACGGTGATGACTTACCCTGATGTGAGTGCAAGTCGATTGACTTTGATGACGGCGGGCTTTATTGTCCGTACATATTCAATGCCAGCTTAACGCCATTTCACCGCCAGGACAATGCCCATGCAACCCAGAAGTTCCGACTCACTCGCCTTGAAACGTTTCAAAGTGCTGGACCTCACCCGCATCCGCTCCGGCCCGACCTGTGTCCGAACTTTGGCGGACTTTGGTGCCGAAGTCATTCGCATCGAATCCCCGGCAGGACTGGACCCCAACGAAGGTGCCTTAGGGGGCCGCGAAACCTATGACATGCTCAATTTGCACCGCAACAAACGCGGCATCACCCTGAACCTCAAAGAACCTGAAGCACGCGAGATTTTTTACAAGCTGGTGAAAGAAGCCGATGTGGTGGTGGAGAACTACCGCCCGGATGTGAAGTTCCGTTTAGGCATTGACTACGACACACTGGCCGCCATCAACCCTCGCGTTGTGTTGGCCAGCATCTCCGGCTTTGGCGAAGACGGACCCTATCGCAAACGCCCTGGCTTTGACCAGATTGCCCAAGGCATGGGCGGCATGATGTCGGTCACAGGCATGCCCGGGCAAGGCCCAGTGCGTGCAGGCATTGCGATCGCCGATTCCGGCGCGGGCGTGTTTGCCGCCACGGGTATTTTGATCGCGCTGCTCGAGCGGGAAAGCTCGGGTCGGGGACAGTGGGTGCAGTCGAACCTTTTGCAATCGATGATCAGCTTGTGCGATTTTCAAGCAGCCCGCTATTTGATCGATGGCGAGGTCCCCGAGCAAAGCGGTAACGACCACCCGTTTGCGACGCCCATGGGCACCTTCCGATCGAGCGACGGGTATTTCAACATCGGGGCCTCGGGCACCAACCAGTACCGCGCCCTGTGCGAAGTGATTCAGCGCCTGGACCTGCGCGATGAACCGCGCTACCAACAAAACCCCGGACGATTGAAAGACCGCGAATTTTTGAATGCCGAACTCAATGCCGCGTTTGCCCAGCAGCCCACCGCGCACTGGGTGGAAGCGCTCAACCAAGCTGGCGTGCCGTGCGGTCCCATCTACAACATGCAGCAGGTGTTTGAAGACCCACAGGTCCAGCACTTGAAAGCCGCCGCACCCTTGAAGCACCCTCGACGCGGCGACATCCGCGTGGTGGCACAACCCTTTACCTTGTCTCGCACACCCAGTGCGGTGAGTTTCACTCAGCGTGATCTGGGCGAAGACAACGACGACATCCTGACCGAGTTGGGCTACACGCCCGAAGCCATTGCGCAATTCAAATTAAAGAAAGTGATCTGACCATGAGCGAAACCCCTGGAACCATTGGCCGACTGGACCACCATGTCGAAGGCCATGTGGGCTATGTGACTTTCAATAACCCCAGCAAATTCAATGCGGTGAACTACGACATGTGGTGCGCCCTTCCCCTGGCCATGCAGGCGCTGGTGGACAACCCGCAGGTGCGTTTGATTGTGCTGCAGGGCGCCGGCGAGAAGGCCTTTGTATCGGGTGCCGACATTTCGCAATTCAACACTCACCGCAACGGCGATGCCAGCACCCATTACAACGAGGCTACGCAAGCGGGCTACGCCTCGGTACTTGACTGCCCCAAGCCCACCTTGGCCAAGATCCGTGGCATTTGCATTGGTGGTGGTCTGGGCCTGGCTTTGAACTGCGATGTGCGCATGGCCAGCAGTGATGGCAAGTTCCGCATGCCGGCCGGCCGGCTTGGCTTGGGCTATGCCTACGATGGCGTCAAGCGCTTCACCGAAGTGGTGGGCACGGCCAACACCGCTGACTTGTTTTTCAGCGCCCGTATCTTTGGTGCCGATGAGGCCTTGCGCATCGGCCTGCTCAAACAGGTAGCCCCTGTGGAGACCTTTGAAGAAGTGGTCAGCGCCTATGTGCAAATGGTTTGCGAAAACGCACCTCTGACCTTGGCGGCGGCCAAACGGTCTTTACTGGAACTGCGCAAGAACCCCGACGATCGCGACCTGGCCACCGTCAAAGCCATGGTCGACGCCTGCTTTACCAGCGAAGACTACAAAGAAGGCCGCAAGGCTTTCACTGAAAAACGCACCCCACAATTCAAAGGCCAATAGGCTGTAGGAGACTTCCCATGCGCACTCGTTCTGGCTGGCTCATCGCACTCAGTTTGGTCATGGGCTCGGCTACAGCCCAACCCTATCCGAACAAACCCATCAAGTTCGTGGTGGGCTACCCCCCAGGGGGTTCAGGGGACTTTGTCACACGCACCATCGGTGAAGCCATTGCGGCCGAACTGGGGCAGACTGCTGTCATTGACAACCGGCCCGGTGCAGCGGGTAATCTGGCCAGCGAAGTGGTCAACAAGTCCCCTGCCGACGGCTACACCCTGTTGGTGGGCAGCAACCCTTACATCAACAAGGCTCTGTATAAAAAATTGCCTTACGACATTGAAAAGGACTTCCAGCCCATCACTTTACTGGGCAACGGCCCGATGGTGATTGCGGTCAACAGCAGCTTGCCGGTCAACAACATCAAGGAATTGATTGCCTACGCCAAAAAGAACCCCGATAAGCTCAACTTCGGCTCGAGTGGCAATGGCTCGGCCCCGCACCTGGCGGGCATTTTGTTCAATAGCGTGGCTGAAACCGACATGCTGCACATCCCCTTCAAAGGCGGTGCACCCGCGGTGCAGTCCTTGATTGCTGGTGACACTCAAGTCATCTTTGGTACCTCGCCCGTGGTCCTGCCACAGGTGCGAGGTGGGCGCATCCGACCCTTGGCCATCACGACACAAGAGCGCTCTGCTGCGATCCCCAACATCATGGGCATGAAAGAAGCGGGCTTGCCAGACTACAACATCAGTTTTTCCTTCGGTTTATATGCGCCGATGAAGACACCACCAGATGATGTGAAAAAGATTTTCGAGGCAGCCGTCAAAGTGCTCAAACGCCCCGACATCCGAGAGAAATTGGCAACGCAGGGCATGGACCCGCTGCCCAATAATTCCCCCAACGAGTTCCGCCAGCAAAACCAGCGTGAAGCACCGATGTGGAGCAAATTGATCGAAGCCTCAGGCGCCAAAGTGGACTGAAATGCAAGCCTGTGCCATCCGCACCGGCAATGATCAGCCCATTGTGCAATGGGTGGAGCGCTAAGATTTAAATGAAGTTGATCGCTGCTGGTCTCAAGCCGCTCTGGGAGGATCGGGCAGTAAACAGACTTCGGCCACTTGCAAGCGGTTGTCTTTGGCAAAGTTCATCACAAAGTCCCAGGCCATGGGTTCGTGGTCGCGCAGATCACGGTGTACCACCACACATTTGACGCCCGCCATGGTGGTGGGAATGCACCAAGGGGAATAACTCAAATGGCTCCCCGGTTGTGCCCCTCCCGGGCGAAAGGGGCTCATCACTCCGGCCAATCGCTCGGCCCAATCGCTGGGACGGAAGGTCTTACCTTCTAGGGTAACGCCCTGGATAAAGACTTCTTGGGAGGAGGTGGGGACCATCGGGTAGAGGGGCTTTCAATTCAAGACGCAGAAGCAAGGATCGCCTGTTGCTGCATCGCACCATAATTGTATCTTATAGAAGACTTGAAGGGCGATTTTCCCTGCCTTCGGACAGCCCTGAGGCGCTGCTGGCGGGTCTGCGTTGTGTTGCAATTCGGTGTCGAACCCCAGACGATTTACCTCTAAAATCTCTTTTCAGCGGCCCCGTTGGGGCCTGTTTTTTTTGAGGAGTCCATCCGCATGTCCGCTTTCATTGAAGCCGCCTCTCCACACACCATGAACACCTATGGGCGTTTGCCCATCGCTTTGAGTCGTGGTCAAGGCTGCCGAGTCTGGGACATCAATGGCAAAGAATACCTGGACGCGCTGGCCGGCATCGCCGTGAACACATTGGGTCATAACCACCCCGAATTCGCGCCCGCCTTGCAAGACCAGATCAGCAAGATCATCCACACCTGCAATTACTTCCATGTGCCCGATGCCGAAAAACTCGCTGCCAAATTGGTCGAGTTGTCGGGCATGACGAATGTTTTCTTTTGCAACTCGGGTCTGGAAGCCAACGAAGCGGCCATCAAACTGGCGCGCAAGTTCGGTCACGACAAGGGCATCACCAACCCCAAAATCGTGGTTTATGAAAAAGCCTTCCACGGCCGAAGCATTGCCACATTGAGCGCTACCGCCAATGTGAAACTGCAGCAGGGCTTTGGCCCCATGCTCGAAGGTTTCGTGCGCGTACCGCTCAACGACATCGAAGCGCTGAAAAAAGCCACCCTCAACGACCCCGATGTGGTGGCCGTGTTCTTTGAAACCATCCAGGGTGAAGGCGGCATCAACCCGATGCGTGCTGACTATCTGCGCGAAGTGCGTG
>CANGKR010000002.1 GCA_947454355.1 Comamonadaceae bacterium | reverse complement strand
TACCACTCAAGCCGATCGAGTGTCGATCGTTTACGGCGGTAGCATGAACGCTGCCAACGCCGCCGCTTTGCTGCAGCAGCCTGACATCGACGGAGGTTTGATCGGTGGCGCTGCCCTCAAAGGGTCTGATTTTCTGGCCATCATGGCCGCCGCTTCGCAATGTGCGCAAGCGTCTTGATTGTTTTCGTTTAGGAGTCCCGCATGAACCTCATGATCAACCTCATTTTGGCTGCACAAATGTTGTCCGCCTTGGCCATGATCGGCCTGATCCTTATCCAGCACGGCAAGGGCGCTGACATGGGCGCTGCATTCGGTAGCGGGGGCTCTGGCAGTTTGTTTGGCGCAACCGGTGGTGCCAATTTCTTGTCACGCACCACTGCGGTGCTCGCAGCGGTGTTCTTTGTTTGCACTTTGATGTTGGCCTATTTTGGCAGCGTCCGCCCGGCCAGTTCCGGCAGCGTACTGGAAGGTGCTGCGGTGGTCACACCCGCACCAGTGGACAACAGCACCGCTGCACAAATTCCGGGCAATGCGCCAGCCGCCACAGGATCACCTGCAGCGCCTGCTTCACCGGCCAAATAAGCCGGGCGCCAGGGGGGCTGTGCTCCCCAAATATTCCGTTTTGCGTAAGGGAATGCACGGGTTTTCGGGGTAAACTACTAGTTGTTCTTGCAAGCCTAAAGCAGCTGTCATTCAGTGGCCGATGCTCCTCATGCGAACAAGGGCAAGCAATACCGCCGTCGTGGTGAAATTGGTAGACACGCTATCTTGAGGGGGTAGTGGCGAAAGCTGTGCGAGTTCGAGTCTCGCCGACGGCACCAACAATGTGGAAGCGCCTGATTTTTGGATCGTGGCGCTTCATCGGTGATTTGCGATTCTCATGATGAACCTAGACCAGTACCTCCCTATCCTGTTGTTCATCCTGGTCGGCGTTGCCATTGGCATCATCCCGCAGGTTCTTGGCTATCTCTTGGGCCCGAATCGACCCGACAGCGAAAAAAACTCCCCCTATGAGTGCGGCTTCGAAGCCTTTGAAGACGCCCGCATGAAGTTCGATGTGCGCTACTACTTGGTGGCCATCCTCTTCATTTTGTTTGACCTCGAAATCGCTTTCCTGTTCCCTTGGGCTGTTGCGCTCAAGGAAGTGGGCATGGCCGGTTTTGTGGCGGTCCTGATTTTCTTGGCCATTCTGGTCGTGGGCTTTGTCTACGAGTGGAAAAAAGGCGCCCTCGACTGGGAATGACAGCGAGCTTCCTCAAGGATAAATGCAATGATTGAAGGCGTGATGAAAGAAGGCTTCATCACCACGAGTTACGACTCTGTGGTGAACTGGGCCAAAACCGGTTCACTGTGGCCCATGACCTTTGGTCTGGCCTGTTGCGCGGTCGAGATGATGCATGCGGCGGCAGCTCGCTATGACCTGGGCCGCTTTGGCGCTGAAGTCTTCCGTGCCAGCCCCCGTCAATCTGACTTGATGATCGTGGCCGGTACCCTGTGCAACAAAATGGCGCCCGCCTTGCGAAAGGTGTACGACCAAATGTCCGAGCCGCGTTGGGTGATCTCCATGGGTTCATGTGCCAATGGTGGTGGTTACTACCACTACAGCTACTCGGTGGTGCGCGGTTGTGACCGCATCGTGCCTGTGGACGTGTATGTGCCAGGCTGCCCACCGACCGCAGAAGCGCTGATCTACGGCATCATCCAGTTGCAGCAAAAGATCCGCCGCACCCATACGATTGCAAGGGTCTGAGCTATGACCGACTTTGCACTCCATCCTGAGCAAATCAAGCTCAACCTGGCTGCGGCCTTGGGCGACAAGGCCCAAGACATCTCTGTCGCCTTGGGAGAGGTGACCGTCACCACCCGCGCTGTGGATTATTTGTCTGCCATGCAGATCCTGCGCGATGCGCCCACCTGTCAGTTCGAGCAGTTGATCGATCTGTGCGGTATGGACTATTCCGCTTATCGCGAAGTGGGCCGGGATGGCCCTCGCTTTGGCGTGGTCTCCCACCTCTTGTCTGTGAGCTTGAACCAACGCGTTCGTGTGGTGGTCATGTGCCCTGAAGACGACTTTCCTTTGGTGGCTTCGGTCAACGAGTTGTGGAACTCGGCCAACTGGTATGAGCGCGAAGCGTTTGACCTCTACGGCATTGTGTTTGAAGGCCACAATGATTTGCGCCGCATCTTGACCGACTACGGTTTCATCGGTCACCCCTTCCGCAAAGACTTCCCTTTGTCGGGCCATGTCGAGATGCGTTACGACGCCGAGCGCGCCAGGGTGATTTACGAGCCCGTCTCCATCGAGCCTCGCGAAATCACGCCACGCATCATCCGCGAAGAACATTACGGAGGCCTGCATTGAAGCGTCGCTTCGTGTGAGAACCCATGGCTGAAATTAAAAACTATACCCTCAACTTCGGACCTCAGCACCCGGCTGCGCACGGTGTGCTGCGCCTGGTCCTTGAGCTCGATGGCGAAGTGGTCCAGCGTGCTGACCCGCACATTGGCTTGCTGCACCGCGCCACCGAAAAGCTGGCCGAAAGCAAAACCTTCATTCAGTCGCTGCCTTACATGGATCGTCTCGACTACGTGTCGATGATGTGCAACGAGCACGCGTACTGCCTGGCCATTGAAAAACTCTTGGGCATCGAAGTGCCGCTCCGGGCCCAGTACATCCGTGTGATGTTTTCTGAAATCACCCGCTTGCTCAACCACCTGATGTGGCTAGGCTCGCATGGCAACGATTGCGGCAGCTCCACCATCCTGATCTACACCTTCCGCGAACGTGAAGACCTATTTGACATGTATGAAGCCGTATCCGGTGCTCGCATGCACGCGGCCTATTTCCGCCCCGGCGGCGTCTACCGCGACCTGCCCGATAGCATGCCGCAGTACCAGGTCAGCAAGATCAAAAACGCCAAGGCCATCGAGCAGTTGAATAAAAACCGCAGCGGTTCCTTGCTCGATTTCATTGACGATTTCACGCAGCGTTTCCCTCAATGCGTTGACGAGTACGAAACCCTGCTGACCGATAACCGCATCTGGAAGCAGCGCACCGTGGGTATCGGTGTGGTGCCTAAAGAACGGGCCTTGAATCTCGGGATGACCGGCCCCATGTTGCGGGGCTCGGGTGTGGCCTGGGACTTGCGCAAAAAGCAACCTTATGACGCCTACGACAAGGTTGAATTCGACATCCCCGTGGGCAAGACCGGTGACAGCTACGATCGTTATCTGGTTCGCGTTCAAGAGATGCGCGAGTCCAACCGCATCATCCAGCAGTGCGTGGCCTGGCTCCGCGCCAACCCCGGTCCGGTGATCACCGACAACCACAAAGTGGCCCCTCCTTCACGTGCTGGCATGAAGTCCAGCATGGAAGACTTGATTCACCACTTCAAACTGTTCACCGAAGGCTTCCATGTGCCCGAAGGCCAAGCTTATGCTGCCGTAGAGCATCCCAAAGGCGAATTTGGCATTTACCTCGTCAGCGACGGGGCCAACAAGCCTTACCGCCTGAAAATCCGTGCCCCGGGCTTTGCCCATCTGGCAACCCTTGATGAAATGGCCCGTGGCCACATGCTGGCCGACGCTGTCGCCATCATCGGCACCATGGACATTGTGTTTGGAGAGATTGACCGATGATCTCTGAGTCCACCAA
Source organism: Comamonadaceae bacterium (assembly GCA_947454355.1). Taxonomy (GTDB): domain Bacteria; phylum Pseudomonadota; class Gammaproteobacteria; order Burkholderiales; family Burkholderiaceae_C; genus Limnohabitans_A. The sequence goes on along the minus strand of CANGKR010000002.1, from coordinate 41,549 downwards.
AGCCCGCTTCGACCGCGAAGTGGCCAAGTTCCCAGCCGACCAAAAGCAGTCGGCCGTGATGGCCTGTTTGGCCATCGTCCAGCAAGAGCTGGGCTGGGTCAGTCCCGAGAGCGAGAAGATCGTTGCCGACCATTTGGGTATGGCTCCGATGGCCGTGCATGAAGTGACCACCTTCTACAACATGTACAACCAAAAGCCGGTGGGCAAGTTCAAGTTGAACGTTTGCACCAACCTGCCTTGCCAATTGCGGGGTGGGGCGCAAGCCCTGGCCCACCTGGAGCACAAGTTGGGTATCCATGCCGGCGAGACCACACCCGATGGTTTGATCACCCTGCAACCCAGTGAGTGCCAAGGCGCTTGCGCCGACGCGCCGGTTTTGCTGGTCAACGATCGCCACATGTGCAGTTTCATGAGCCACGACAAACTCGATCAATTGATCGACGGGCTCCACAAAGCAGGGGCCGCCTGATGAACCTCGAACAATTGTTAAGCCCCTTCAAGGCCTCGGGTCTGGAGACCTCTTTCCACCAGCGTCATATCCATCCGCAAATTTTGGCGGATCTGAATGGCAGCAACTGGGGTCTGAAAGACTATGAAACGCGTGGCGGCTATCAGGCTTTGCGCAAGATCCTCGGCCAGGACGGTGCTGCGCCTAACCCTGAAACCGGTGTGGCCGGCATGACGCAGGACCAGGTGATCGCCACCGTCAAAGAGTCGGGTCTTCGCGGTCGCGGCGGTGCGGGTTTCCCTACGGGCTTGAAGTGGAGCTTCATGCCCCGCCAGTTCCCAGGCCAAAAGTACCTGGTGTGCAACTCAGACGAGGGCGAGCCAGGCACTTGCAAAGACCGTGACATCATGGAGTTCAACCCGCATGCAGTGATCGAAGGCATGATCATCGCAGCCTATGCCATGGGCATCAGCGTGGGTTACAACTACATCCACGGCGAGATCTTCCACACCTACGAACGCTTCGAAGCCGCGCTGGAGCAAGCCCGCGCTGCTGGCTATCTGGGTGACCGCATCATGGGCAGCAATTTCAACTTTCAGTTGCACGCTTCACACGGTTTTGGCGCCTATATCTGTGGCGAGGAAACAGCCTTGCTCGAGTCCCTCGAAGGCAAAAAAGGCCAGCCACGCTTCAAGCCACCATTCCCTGCCAGTTTTGGTTTGTATGGCAAGCCAACCACGATCAATAACACCGAAACCTTTGCGGCGGTGCCATGGATCATCCGTAACGGCGGCCAAGCCTATTTGGAATGCGGCAAGCCGAACAACGGCGGCACCAAGATCTTTTCGGTCAGTGGTGATGTCGAGCGCCCCGGTAACTACGAAATCCCGATGGGCACGCCCTTTTCCACTTTGCTCGAGTTGGCTGGTGGCGTGCGCAGCGGTCGCCAACTCAAAGCGGTGATCCCTGGTGGCTCTTCGGCTCCGGTGCTGCCCGCCAACATCATGATGGACATCACCATGGATTACGACTCGATCGCCAAAGCAGGTTCGATGTTGGGTTCCGGTGCGGTGATCGTCATGGACGACAGCCGTTGCATGGTCAAGTCGCTGCAGCGTCTGTCGTATTTCTATTCGCACGAATCCTGCGGTCAGTGCACGCCTTGTCGCGAAGGCACGGGCTGGCTGTGGCGCATGGTGGACCGGATTGAAAATGGTCACGGCCGCGCCAGTGACATGGACATGCTCGACAGCGTGGCCGGCAACATCATGGGCCGCACCATTTGCGCTTTGGGCGATGCCGCGGCCATGCCGGTGCGCGGCATGCTCAAGCATTTCCGCCACGAATTCGAATACCACGTAGAGCACAAGACCTGCATGGTCGGTGCATACGTTTGATGGGTGCCTCTCATGGTTGAAATTGAACTGGACGGTCGCAAGGTCGAAGTTGTCGAAGGCAGCATGGTCATGCATGCAGCCGAAAAAGCCGGCACCTATATTCCGCACTTTTGTTATCACAAGAAATTGAGTATCGCGGCCAATTGCCGCATGTGCTTGGTGGACGTTGAAAAAGCGCCCAAACCCATGCCCGCTTGCGCCACCCCCGTGACGCAGGGCATGGTGGTGCGCACGACCACCGACCGCGCGGTGCAGGCGCAAAAGTCAGTGATGGAGTTTTTACTGATCAACCACCCATTGGATTGCCCGATCTGCGACCAAGGCGGTGAATGCCAGTTGCAGGATTTGGCTGTGGGCTACGGCGGTTCATCTTCGCGTTATGAAGAAGAAAAACGCGTGGTCGCAGTCAAGGATGTGGGCCCACTCATCAGCATGCAAGAGATGAGCCGCTGCATTCATTGCACCCGCTGTGTGCGCTTTGGCCAAGAAGTGGCAGGCGTCATGGAACTGGGAATGTCACACCGTGGCGAGCACGCCGAGATCGAAACCTTTGTGGGTCAGTCGGTGGACTCCGAGTTGTCCGGCAACATGATCGATATTTGCCCTGTGGGCGCTTTGACCAGCAAGCCTTTCCGCTACAGTGCCCGCACATGGGAGTTGTCTCGCCGCAAGTCGATTGCCGCCCACGATTCGTCGGGTGCCAACTTGGTGGTGCAGGTTAAAAACAACCACGTCATGCGCGTGGTGCCATTGGAAAACGAAGAGGTCAACGAGTGCTGGATCGCAGACCGCGATCGCTACTCGTATGAGTCTTTGAACGGTCCAGATCGTTTGACCGCTCCCATGCTCAAGCAAGGCGGCGAATGGAAGCAGGTCGACTGGCAGACCGCGCTCGAGTACGTTGCCAACGGCCTTAAAAACATCAGCAAGGACCATGGTGCCCGCAGCATCGGCGCTCTGGTCAGCCCACACAGCACAATTGAAGAGTTGTACCTCGCTGGTCAACTCATGCGAGGCCTGGGCTCTGACAACATCGACCACCGTTTGCGCCATGCTGAATTCAGCGACGCTCCCGGTGTGCGCTATCTGGGCACCTCCATTGCTTCGCTGTCTCAATTGCAGCGAGCCTTGGTCATTGGCAGCAATTTGCGCAAAGACCATCCCTTGTTTGCCCAGCGCATTCGCCAAGCAGTGCGCCAAGGCGCGCAAGTGCATGCCCTCACGTCGGCCGATTTGCTGGCTGGCGCCCAAGCCTGGGCCATGCCTTTGGCGCAAACTTGCATCGCTGATGCGTCCAGCTGGGCTCAGTGCCTGGCCGATATCGCCACGGTCATCGCTTCCCAAAAAGGCGTGCCCGCACCTGCGGCCGGTCAAGCCACTGCAGCCGCTACGGCGATTGCCCAGTCTTTGCTCGGGGGTGAACGCAAAGCGGTGTTGTTGGGCAATGCAGCAGCCCACCACGCGCACGCTGCCAGCTTGCTGACTTTGGCCAACTGGATCGCCGAGCAGACAGGTGCCAGCGTGGGTTATCTGACCGAAGCCGCCAACACCGTTGGGGCTCAGTGGGTCAAAGCCCAACCGCAAACCGGTGGCGCCCATGCCGGCCAGATGCTGGCCGGTGGCCTCAAAGCCTTGGTTTTGCTCAACACCGAACCCGAGTTCGACAGTGCTGTCGGTGCTCAAGCCGCACACAACTTGGCTCAAGCCGAGATGGTCGTCACACTCAGCCCGTTCAAAGCCAACATGGCTTTCTCAGATGTGATTTTGCCCATCGCACCTTTCACCGAGACCTCTGGCAGCTTCGTCAATGCCGAAGCGCGTTTGCAAAGTTTCCACGCGGTGGTCAAGCCTTTGGGTGAGACCCGCCCCGCATGGAAAGTGATTCGTGTGTTGGCCAACCTGTTGGGTATTCCTGGATTTGATTTCGAATCCTCGCAAGACGTGTTGGCCAAAGCCACCGCCACGGCGCCTAACTTGAGTAACGCCAGTCAAGCGGCTGTGCAATTGACTGGTGCCGTGTCTGCGCCCCATGTGGCCCACATCTACCAATTGGACGGTCTCGTGCGTCGATCACCTTCTCTGCAATTGACGGCAGACGCCCGTGCGGGTCAGGAGGTATCAGCATGATCGATGCTTTGTACAACGGTGGCTTGAACTTGATGGCTGCCACATGGTGGTCTACCATGGCCTGGCCTGTGTTGTGGATTTTGATCAAGATCGTGGCCATCTTGGCGCCTTTGATGGGTGCGGTGGCTTACTTGACTTTGTGGGAGCGCAAGCTCTTGGGCTTCATGCAAGTGCGCCACGGCCCTAACCGAGTGGGTCCCATGGGCTTGCTGCAGCCGATTGCTGACGCGGTCAAGCTGCTCACCAAAGAACTGATCAACCCGACCGCAGCCAGCTTGGGCTTGTTCCGTTTGGGCCCGATTATGGCCATCATGCCCGCCTTGGCGGCTTGGGTGGCTGTGCCCTTCGGTCCTGAAGTGGCTCTGACCAACATCAATACTGGCTTGATGCTGGTGATGGCCATCACCTCGATCGAGGTTTATGGCGTGATCATCGCGGGTTGGGCCTCCAACTCCAAATACGCTTTCCTCGGTGCCTTGCGCGCTTCCGCGCAAATGGTCAGCTACGAAATCGCCATGGGCTTTTGTTTCTTGGTGGTTCTGATGGTCTCGGGCAGCATGAACCTGACCGACATCGTGCTGGGTCAAGGCAAGGGCATGGCTGCTGACATGGGCCTGAACTTCTTGTCCTGGAACTGGTTGCCTTTGCTGCCGATCTTCTTGGTTTACCTGATCTCTGGCGTGGCCGAGACCAACCGCCACCCCTTTGACGTGGTTGAAGGCGAAGCCGAAATCGTGGCCGGTCACATGGTCGAGTATTCGGGCATGGGCTTTGCGATCTTTTTCCTGGCCGAATACGCCAGCATGTGGCTTGTCTCCATCTTGGCAGTGATCATGTTCCTGGGCGGTTGGATCTCGCCCATCGACCATGCGCTGTTCAACATGATTCCCGGCTGGATCTGGCTGGGTGTCAAGACCTTTGTGGTGGTGTCCATGTTCATCTGGATCCGTGCCACCTTCCCGCGCTTCCGCTATGACCAGATCATGCGTCTGGGCTGGAAGATCTTCATTCCTGTCACCTTGGTGTGGCTCTTGGTGGTGGGCGCATGGTTGTTCTCGCCCTGGAACATCTGGAAGTGAACGCTGAGCCATGACGACCATGACATCTTTCTCAATCAAGGACTTCTTCAAAAGCTTCATGCTGGTGGAGTTGTTCAAGGGCATGGCCCTGACGGGTCGCTATGCGTTTGCGCGCAAAGTGACGGTGCAGTTTCCTGAAGAAAAAACGCCGCTTTCCCCACGCTTTCGTGGCCTGCATGCCCTGCGCCGTTACGACAATGGTGAAGAGCGTTGCATCGCCTGTAAATTGTGTGAAGCCGTCTGCCCGGCCATGGCCATCACCATCGAAGCCGGTGTTCGCGATGACGGTTCACGGCGCACCACGCGCTACGACATTGACCTGACCAAGTGCATTTTCTGCGGCTTCTGCGAAGAGAGCTGCCCGGTCGACTCCATTGTCGAAACCCACATCTTCGAATACCACGGTGAAAAACGTGGCGACCTGTACTTCACCAAAGACATGTTGCTCGCTGTGGGCGACCGCTACGAGAAAAACATCGCAGCCGCCCGCTCTGCCGATGCCAAGTACCGTTGAAGGAACAGAATCATGGACATCCAAACGGGTTTTTTCTATCTTTTCTCGGTGGTCTTGCTGTTTGCATCCTTCCGGGTGGTGACTGCGCGCAACCCTGTGCACGCCGTTTTGTATCTCATGCTGGCCTTTTCTCAGGCCTCTGGTGTGTGGTTCTTATTGCAGGCCGAGTTCTTGGCTATCACCTTGGTGTTGGTTTACCTGGGCGCGGTGATGGTGTTGTTTTTGTTCGTGGTCATGATGTTAGACATCAACATGGACACTTTGCGCGAAGGCTTCTGGAAGCATTTTCCCCTCGCCGCCACTTTGGGCGCCTTGGTGGCGCTGGAGATGGCCGCGGTCCTGATGGGCGGCTTTCGCCTCACAGAGCCGCCACAAGCGGCATTGGCTGCAGGCCAGGCTTTGCCGGTCTCCAATGCCAAGGCCTTGGGCATCTTGCTCTACACCGATTACCTGATGCCGATCCAGATCGGTGCCGTGATTTTGCTGGTGGCCATGATCACCGCCATCGCTTTGACCCTGCGTGAGCGTAAGGACAGCAAGGCGATTAACCCCGGCCTGCAGGTGCGCGTGCGCGCGGCCGACCGACTGTCGGTGGTCCAAGTGGCGGTAACCCAAGCCGGCCCCGCACCTCAACCGCCAGCCGAAACGGCGCCAACGGAGAACAAGTGATGACTTTGACGCTTGGACATTACCTCAGCCTGGGTGCGATGCTGTTCGCTCTGGCGGTGATCGGCATCTTTTTGAACCGCAAAAACCTGATCGTGCTCTTGATGGCCATCGAACTGATGTTGCTGGCCGTGAACATGAACTTCGTCGCCTTCTCCCATTTTCTGGGTGACATGCGCGGACAGGTGTTCGTGTTCTTCATCCTCACCGTGGCCGCCGCCGAATCGGCGATCGGCCTGGCCATCCTCGTTTTGCTCTTCCGCAACAAGAACAGCATCAACGTGGACGAACTCCATTCGCTCAAGGGTTAAAAAGATGAGTCAAACCCTCAACGCCAGCACGCTGCTGGCTGTGCCTCTCGCGCCGCTGGTGGGCTCGGTGTTGGCCGGTATTTTCGGCACCCAATTGGGTGGCAACTGGATCGGTCGTCGTCTCTCGCACACCCTGACCATTTTGGGCGTGTTGGTTGCCTTTGTGCTATCGGCCCTGACGCTCAAGAGCGTGGCTCTTGACGGTGCCCGTTTCAGTGAAACCCTCTACACCTGGATGGTGGTGGGCGATCTCAAGATGGAAGTCGGCTTCCTCGTCGACGGCCTGACAGCCATGATGATGTGCGTGGTGACCTTTGTGTCCTTGATGGTGCACATCTACACCATCGGCTACATGGAAGAAGACGAAGGCTACAACCGTTTCTTTGCTTACATCTCGCTGTTCACTTTCTCCATGCTGATGCTGGTGATGAGCAACAACATGCTCCAGTTGTTCTTTGGTTGGGAAGCCGTGGGCCTGGTGTCCTACCTGTTGATCGGTTTCTGGTTCAACAAACCTTCGGCCATTTTTGCCAACATGAAAGCCTTTTTGGTCAACCGTGTCGGTGACTTCGGCTTCATTTTGGGCATCGGTCTGATTGCGGCCTACGGTGGTACTTTGAACTATGCTGAAGCCTTTGCCAAAGCAGCAGAGCTGAGTGCCCTGACCTTACCTGGCACCGACTGGATGCTGGTCACGGTGATCTGTATTTGCTTGTTCATTGGTGCGATGGGCAAGTCAGCGCAGTTCCCCTTGCACGTGTGGCTGCCTGACTCCATGGAGGGCCCCACGCCCATCTCGGCACTGATCCATGCTGCGACCATGGTCACGGCGGGTATCTTCATGGTGGCGCGCATGTCGCCCTTGTTCGAGTTGTCGGAAACATCGTTGAACTTCATCATGGTGATCGGTGCCATCACAGCTTTGTTCATGGGCTTTTTGGGCATCATCCAAAACGACATCAAGCGCGTGGTGGCTTACTCCACTTTGTCGCAGCTCGGTTACATGACTGTGGCCTTGGGTGCATCGGCTTATTCGGTGGCGGTGTTTCACTTGATGACGCATGCTTTCTTCAAAGCCTTGTTGTTCTTGGGTGCAGGCTCGGTCATCATGGGCATGCACCACAACCAAGACATCCGCTGGATGGGTGGCGTGCGCAAGTACATGCCTATCACCTGGATCACATCACTGCTCGGTTCACTGGCCTTGATTGGCACGCCGTTCTTCTCGGGCTTTTACTCCAAGGACAGCATCATTGAGGCTGTGGCTGAAAGTCATTTGCCCGGCAGCGGTTTTGCATACTTTGCCGTCTTGGCCGGTGTGTTTGTCACTGCTTTTTATTCGTTCCGCATGTATTTCCTGGTGTTCCATGGTCAAGAGCGCTATGACCAGAATCCGGATGCCCATCACGGTCACGACGATCATCACGATGACCACCATGGCGAGCACCACGATCCGCACGAGTCACCTTGGGTGGTCACGGTACCCTTGGTTTTGCTGGCGATTCCTTCGGTGGTGATCGGCTTCATGACGATCGAACCCATGCTGTTTGGCGAATTCTTCAAGGACGCGATCTTTGTGAACGCCGATAAACACCACGTGATGCACGAGCTGTCGGAAGCCTTCCATGGCCCCACCGCCATGGCCATGCATGCCTTGAGCTCGGCGCCTTTGTGGTTGGCCTTGTCTGGTGTGGTCACTGCTTGGTACATGTACATGGTCAATCCGGCCGTACCTGCCGCTTTCGCCCGTGCTTTGCGCCCCTTGGTGGTCTTGCTCGAAAACAAGTATTACCTCGACTGGATCAACGAAAACATCCTCGCCCGTGGAGCCCGTGCTTTGGGCAACGGACTGTGGAAGGTGGGCGACCGTGCATTGATCGATGGCTTGCTGGTCAATGGTTCTTGGAAGCTGGTGGGTTGGGTGTCGGGTCAGGTTCGCAAGTTCCAGTCCGGCTATCTGTACCACTATGCCTTGGTCATGATCTTGGGTGTGTTCGTGCTGATGACGTACTTCGTCTGGCTCAACAAGTAAGGAAGAATAAAAATGGGATTGTTGAGCCTTGCCATCTGGACGCCCATCGCGTTTGGCGTCGTGTTGCTGGCCTTGGGCCGCGACGAGCAAGCCGGCGCGGTGCGTTGGCTGGCCCTTGTGGGGGCCTTGATCAGCTTTTTGATCACCTTACCTTTGTACACCGGCTTTGAGTTGGGTACTTCAGTTATGCAGTTTGTTGAAAAAGCGCCCTGGATCGAGCGTTTCAATGTCAACTATCACTTGGGTGTGGACGGTATTTCTCTGTGGTTCGTGCTGCTGACGGCCTTCATCAACGTGATCGTGGTGATCGCTGGTTGGGAAGTCATCACCCGCAAGGTCAACCAGTACATGGCGGCCTTCCTGATTTTGTCGGGCCTCATGATTGGTGTCTTCAGCGCCCTGGACGGCCTCCTGTTCTATGTGTTCTTTGAAGCCACACTGATCCCGATGTACCTGATCATCGGCATCTGGGGTGGGCCGAACAAGATTTACGCTGCTTTCAAATTCTTCCTCTACACCTTGTTGGGGTCTTTGCTCACCTTGGTGGCCTTGATTTACCTTTACACCCAATCGAGCGGCAGCTTCGATATCGCCGCCTGGCACCAATTGCCCCTGTCGATGACGGCGCAAAATTTGATTTTCTTTGCCTTCTTTGCGGCTTTCGCTGTCAAAGTGCCCATGTGGCCTGTGCACACTTGGCTGCCCGATGTGCACGTGGAAGCGCCCACCGGTGGCTCGGCAGTGCTGGCTGCCATCATGCTGAAGTTGGGCGCCTATGGATTCTTGCGTTTTTCAATGCCTATCGCGCCAGACGCTGCGCGTGAGTGGGGCATGTTCATCATCGTTCTTTCTTTGATCGCTGTGGTCTATGTAGGCTTGGTGGCCATGGTCCAGCAAGACATGAAGAAGCTGGTGGCCTACTCATCGGTGGCGCACATGGGTTTTGTCACATTGGGTTTTTTCATCTTCAATCCGCTCGGCGTTGCGGGTGGTTTGGTGCAGATGATCGCGCACGGCTTTGTGTCAGCTGCGATGTTCTTGTCCATCGGTGTGTTGTATGACCGTGTGCATTCCCGCGAAATCGCAAGCTACGGCGGTGTGATCAACACCATGCCCAAGTTCGCAGCCTTTGCCTTGTTGTTCTCCATGGCCAATTGTGGCTTGCCCGCAACTGCAGGCTTTGTGGGCGAGTGGATGGTGATTCTGGGTGCGGTTAAGTTCAACTTCGTGGTCGGTTTGCTGGCCGCATCTGCCTTGATTTTCGGTGCAGCCTACACCCTGTGGATGTTCAAACGCGTTTACCTCGGCCCCGTCACCAATGACGATGTGCAGAATCTGTCTGACATCAACGCCCGCGAGTTCCTCATGCTGACCTTGCTGGCTGTGGCGGTCTTGTACATGGGCTTGTATCCCCGTCCTTTCACCGATGTGATGGACGCCTCGGTGGCTGATTTGCTCAAGCACATCGCCATGACCAAACTGCCTTGAGACCGTCCTGGACGTTCACGCTGATTTCTAAGAATTGAGAGATGACACATGATTGACGCAACCAGCTGGATGGCGGTCTACCCCGAAATCGTGCTGCTGGTCATGGCCTGCGTGATTGCGCTGGTCGACCTGTTGGTGACCGACCCCAAGCGCACGACCACCTATGTCTTGACCTTGGCTACTTTGGCGGGCGTGGCTTTGATGCACGCCCTGTATGCCGATTCTGGCGAAACCTTGTATGGCTTCGGTCGATTGGTGGTGAGCGACCCTATGGGCCACTGGCTCAAGTGTTTTTCAGCCATCGCGGTCCTGATCACCATGGTCTATGCCCGGCCCTATGCTGCAGACCGTGACATGATGCGCGGCGGTGAAATGTTCACCCTGTCCATGTTCGCATTGTTGGGCATGAGCGTGATGATCTCGGGTCAGAACTTCTTGGTGCTCTACCTCGGCCTCGAATTACTCACCCTTTCAAGTTACGCACTGGTCGCTTTGCGCCGCGATAACGGTAACGCTACCGAGGCGGCCATGAAGTACTTTGTGTTGGGCGCCATGGCTTCAGGCTTTTTGCTCTATGGCATCTCGATGATGTATGGCGCGACGGGCAGCCTCGATTTGAGTGCTATTTTCAAAGCCATTGCCACTGGACAAATCAAACAACAGGTGCTGGTTTTTGGTTTGGTGTTCATCGTGGCCGGCTTGGCTTTCAAGCTGGGCGTGGTGCCATTCCACATGTGGATCCCTGATGTGTACCAAGGTGCCCCCACGGCGGCCACCTTGATGATTGCCGGCGCCCCCAAGTTGGCGGCTTTTGCCCTGGTGATTCGCGTGTTGGTTGAAGGTTTGTTGCCGCTGGCTGTGGATTGGCAGCAGATGCTCGCCTTGCTGGCGGTAGCTTCTTTGCTGGTCGGTAACCTGGCGGCGATTGCGCAAACCAACCTCAAGCGCATGCTGGCGTATTCGACCATCGCGCAAATGGGTTTTGTCTTGATTGGTTTGATCGCGGGTGTAGTCAGTGGCAACGCAGACCATGCGGCCAACGCCTACAGCTCGGCCATGTTCTATGTGATCGGTTACGTGCTGACCACACTGGCCAGCTTCGGCATCATTTTGCTGCTGGCCCGCCAAGGCTTTGAGAGCGAAGACATCACAGACTTGGCCGGCCTGAATCACCGCAGCCCTTTGTATGCTGGCGTCATGGCGATTTGCATGTTCTCACTGGCGGGCATTCCGCCCCTGGTGGGTTTTTACGCCAAGCTGTCGGTGTTGCAAGCCTTGATCGCTTCCGGTCAAGGGTACGCCATTGCACTGGCCGTGTTTGCTGTGATCATGTCCTTGGTGGGTGCGTTCTACTACTTGCGTGTGGTCAAGGTCATGTACTTTGACGAACCTGTCACTGCCAGCACCGTGGTGGCCGATGCAGATGTGCGTGTGGTCTTGTCCCTCAATGGCTTGTTGGTGTTGGTGTTGGGCATCGTGCCCGGTGCTTTGATGACCCTGTGCGCCAAAGCCATCGCGCAAATGCTGGCCAATTGACCATGCTTTGGGGCAGCCACCCATGACCCCTGCGTTTTATACCTACGCTGTGTTGATCCTGGCCGTCTTGGCGGCCAATGCCCCGTTTTTGAGCCAGCGCTGGGCCCTCATAGGCCCTCGGCCTGCCCACAAGGGACTGGGCGGGCGTTTGGTGGAGTTGGTGGTAGCTTACTTGTTGGTCGGTGCGTCGGCTTTGTCTTTTGAAAACGCTCTCGGGCAAATCGCGCCTCAAACCTGGGAGTTTTATGCCGTGACTGCCACGATGTTCATTACCTTGGCGTTTCCTGGTTTCGTTTACCGCTATTTGCTCAAGCACCAAGCTTGAAGGTATTGGTAGCCTCTTCATGACGGCAAGACAGGACAACTCTCACATTGTTCCCCGGATTGATGAGTCCGATCAGCACCTCGCGGAGGTGCGGGAATCCGGGGAGGAAATCTTGCGTGGTCATTTTCTGCATGCATTCCGTGACACGGTGCGATTGCCTGATCAAGGCACCGCCATACGCGAGTATGTGGTGCACCCCGGCGCGGTCATGATCATCCCGCTGTTGACAGCGCCCGATGGCAGTACCCGCTGGGTACTGGAGCGGCAGTACCGCTACCCAGTGGGGCGGGTGATGACCGAGTTTCCTGCAGGCAAGCTTGAGCCGGGTGAAGACCCCTGGCTGTGCGCCCGCCGTGAGCTGCAAGAAGAAACTGGATACACCGCCACCAGCTGGGCGCGAGCGGGTGTCATGCATCCGGTGATTGCTTACTCCACAGAATCCATTGAGATCTGGTTCGCCCGTGACCTCACACGCGGCGAGCGCCGGCTGGATCAGGGAGAGTTCTTGGACGTCATCACCGCCAGCACCTCCGAGCTCATGGAATGGTGCATGAGCGGGCACATCACCGATGCCAAAACCCTGGCCGGCGTGCTCTGGTTGCAAAACACGCAAGGCGATGCGGCCACATGGCCACTGACATGGCACACCGTGGAGGTCAGCGCATGAAAGTGTTGAACCTGCAATGCAGCCAGGCCCACGGCTTTGAGGGTTGGTTCGGCTCTGAAGAAGACTACCTGTCGCAAAGTGAACGTGGGCTGGTCACTTGCCCCGTGTGCGGCGATGCCATGGTCAGTAAATTGCCTTCGGCGCCACGCTTGAATTTACGCAGCCATGAGGCCAGCAAAGCGCCAGAAAGCAAGCCCTCTGAACACGACGCGCCATCCACAGCAACGCCCGCAGCGCCAGCGTCCATGCCTTCTGCACAAGCCGCGCAGTTGCAATCGGCCATGTGGCAAGCCGTGAAACATGTGTTGGCCCATACCGAAGACGTGGGCAGTGACTTTGCCGAAGAAGCTCGCAAAATCCATTATGGCGAGGCCAAAGAGCGTCACATCCGTGGACAAGCCAGCCTGGAAGAGACGCAATCACTGATCGAAGAGGGCATCGAGGTCATGCCTTTGCCCTTGCCTGAGGGTCTCAAAGGCCCTTTGCAATAAAGCAGGTCTATCCAGCGGCCCCGAGTCAGCCTCAGACGGGTTTTTTGCCGCGCGGAATCACAGCGGTGGTTTGGGTGGGGCGCACCGGTTCACCGGTGTTGGCTGGCTTAGGAGCTGACGTGTCCTTTTTCGGTTTCTTGGATTCTTTGTTGGACTTTTGTTGACCTTTGGCCATGGCAGCACCTTTGCTTAGAGTAGGGATGCAGTGTACGCTCGAGCGAAGTCCAAACCGATCCCATCCAGCTGCTGAGGAAAATCATTTGTCACTGCCCACGCCTTTATGCGTCGATGAGTCTGAAGTGCAAGTCACGGCCATCCGAGCGCAAGGCCCGGGAGGACAGAACGTGAATAAGGTGTCAAGTGCCATCCAGTTGCGCTTTGACATCCCGGCCTCATCTTTGCCCGAAGGCGTCAAAGAGCGGCTCTTGGCCCTGGCTGACAATCGGATCACCGCCGAGGGTGAGTTGATCCTCAAAGCCCAGCGCTACCGCACGCAGGACATGAACCGCATGGATGCGTTCTCGCGTTTGCACGAGCTGATCCACAGCGTGGCCATGCCGCCCAAAAAACGTAAACCCACAAAGCCCAGTTACGGCGCGGTGCAAAAACGCTTGCAAAGCAAATCCCAGCGATCTGACCTGAAGGCCAGACGCGGCAGCAAAGACTTGGACTGACTTCTGTCCTTTAGCGGCAGATCGATGAGGCATTCCATCGCACAAGGCATTCGCCATAAAGGACTGGGATCCGGCATAAGGGATTACCAAATCAACCCAGCGAAGCAGAATGAATTGGTGCAGTAGACATCAATATGACGATCATCATATAATGACCATATGTTGAAGGGGCAATCACGAAAAGAACTTAGCCATGCTCGCATTGTCGATGTGGCATCCAAGGCGATTCGTCGAGCGGGCTACCGTGGCATTGGCGTAGCCGACATCATGAAAGAAGCTGGACTGACGCATGGTGGTTTTTACGCTCACTTTGACTCGCGTGACGCTTTGGTCGTCGAAGCCATGGCCAAAGCAGGGCAAGAAAACATTGCTTCGTTGCTGCAAGCGACTGAACGCCGTCTGACCCAAGGCGGTACTCGTTTTCAAGCACTGGTGGAAACGTACTTGAATGCGGCCCATATAGAGCGCATGGAGGACGGCTGCGTCATTGCAGCGCTCTCCTCTGAGATGACTCGCCAAGAAGATGTGGTGCGTGAAGAGGCGCGTCGCCGTGTCGACGCGATGGTTGCTCTGGTGCATTCTGCTTTGCCTGACGGTTCTGAAGAGAGTGAAGCTGCTGTCGTCACAGCAACGATGGTAGGCGCCTTGCAATTGGCGCGCACACTTGGCGGCAAAGCCGGTATTGCGTTGCTCGCTCAAACACGTCGGGCGCTGATCGGGCGCCACCAACACAGCACGCATCATTGAAGTTTCAGTCTCATTCCATGAGAAATTTCTACTCATCCAAAAATATGACGAACATCATAAAAGGAGCATGTCATGCAAATTGAAAATTCCACCGTTCTCATCACTGGCGCCAATCGGGGCATTGGGCTTGCCTTTGCCAAAGCCTTCCTCGCCCGTGGGGCTCACAAGGTCTACGCCGGCGCGCGTGACCCCTCCAAGATCAGCATGGCAGGTGTGACACCCATTCAGCTCGACGTCAATTCAGTTTCTGACGTCCAAGCTGCCGCACAGTTGGCCAAAGACGTCACGATCGTGGTGAACAATGCGGGCATCGCCAATCTTGGCAGCTTCATGGCTGAAGACGCGGAAGCTGCTCTGCGCAACCACCTTGAAACCAATGTGCTGGGGCCGCTTCGCGTGAGCCGTGCTTTTGCGCCAGTGCTGGCCCTCAATGGTGGTGGTGCACTGATCAATGTCGCCTCTATTGCCAGTTGGATCACCAGTCCTCTGCTCGCCAGTTATGCTGTTTCCAAATCGGCATTGTGGAGTTTGAGCAATGGCTTGCGCAACGACTTGCGTAGTCAGGGCACCCAAGTGCTGACTTTGCACATGGGTTTTGTTGATACAGACCTCACCAAAGGTCTGGAGATGCCCAAATCCACACCCGAAGCCATCGTTGAGCGTGCCCTTCAAGCTCTCGAAGCGGGTGCCCTGGAAGTCCTGGCCGATGAAATCACCCAACAGGTCAAGGTTGGCTTGTCGGCTGAGCAGGCCGTTTATTTGGCACCGCGCTGAAATGAAAACTCACAAAGTGACTTCAACACCGACAATAAAATCGGTATCGGTTCCTGCCAAATCTCCGTGGCCTGCGTTTTGGATCGCGTGCAGCGCTACCTTCTTGGTGTCGCTGGACACCACGATGCTCTTTGCCGCTTTTGAAGCGCTGCGCCAGAGCTTTGCGGGTACTTCTGCAGCCGAACTGTCTTGGGTGCTCAATGGCTACACGGTTGTGTATGCCGCCATGTTGATCCCCGCAGGTGGTTTGGCAGATGCCTACGGTCGTCGCCGCATATTCCGAATAGGACTGACACTTTTTCTGGTTGCATCGGTGGCTTGCGGCGCGGCACCTTCAGTGAATTGGCTCATTGCCGCAAGGGTCTTCCAAGCTGTGGGGGCTGCATTGCTGACGCCAGCTTCCATGTCCATTGTGCTGGCCGCCTTTCCAACCGAAAAGCGCGCCGTGGCCGTGAGTTTGTGGGGCGCCGTGGGTGGACTGGCCGCAGCAGTAGGGCCGAGTTTGGGCAGCTGGGTCACTGCCAGCGCAGGCTGGCCCTGGGCTTTTTACATCAATCTGCCCGTGGGTCTTTGGGCCCTCTGGCGCAGTGCCTCACACATCCAAGAAGCGGTTAAACCTACGGAGCGTCGAAGCGTCGACATCGTGGGCCTGTTATTGCTGATGCTTGCAGTGGGCGCGATCGCCCTGGCGATTGTTGAAAGCGATGAGTCCCGCTGGTCTGCTCAACAGATTGCTTGGGTTGGGGCTGGTGGACTTTTGGCCGGATCAGGGTTTGTGATTTGGGCTCGAACCCGAGCCCACGCGCTGATCGATTTGTCGCTGTTTGAGCATCGTACCTACCGATACGTGAACGGGGCCACGCTGGTGTTCGGCACGGCTTTCTCGATGATGTTTCTGGGGTTCTTTTTCTTCATGACTGGTGTGTGGCATTACACGCTGCCACAGGCGGGCCTTGCCGTGACCCCTGGTCCTTTGTTGGTCATGCCAACAGCCATCGTCACTGGGCGACTGGCCTCACGCTTGGGTCATCGAAGATTTCTGGTGGGCGGCTCCATGCTTTATGCCCTCAGCAGCCTGTGGTTCTTTTTGGTGCCTGGCGACGAGCCGAACTATCTTCAGCACTGGCTCCCCGGTCTGCTGATGAGCGGGATCGCCGTGGGTTTGGTGCTGCCGTCCTTGTCTGCTGCGGCCGTGAATCGCTTGCCTGTTGCCCACTACGCTGTGGGCAGCGCGGTCAACCAGGCGACGCGCCAAATTGGCTCGGTACTTGGCGTTGCGCTCACAGTGGCGCTGCTGGGCCATGCTGAGCTTCAACGAACTGACTTCAATGCCTTCTACCAGTTGCATGCTGGGCTGGCATTGCTGACAGGACTGCTCTGCTGGCCGGTTGACACCAAGCCCAGGACCGCACAGTCATGACTGTGAGTCACCTGAACTCATGAATTCTCTTTGCTCACACTGACTTGTCAGTCTTCATCACAACTTTCATACCAACCCATCGAGTCCATCATGCAAACTGAAAGCACGGTCCAAGCCACTTTGAACGCCTGGCAAGCGCAACTGGAAGATGTTCGGCGTCGCCGAGTCGAGCGCGGGGGGGGCATGCAGGTCTGGCCAAGCCGCAGCAGGTCATCGGCAAAACGGGTCTGCAAGTGATGACGGCCTTGCTGGAGGGTGAACTGCCTCATCCTTACATGGCGGACACTTTTGACTGCGAATTGATTGAAGTGGGTGAGGGTCTGGCTGTTTTTCAGGCGACGCCCCAGCTCAAGCACTACAACCCATTAGGTTCTGTGCACGGCGGTTGGTATGCGACCTTGCTGGATTTCGCATTGGGGTGTGCTGTGCAGACCAAATTGCCAGCAGGACTGGGCTATACGACCAGCCAAATCAATTTGAACATCGTCAGAGCCGCCAACACCAAAACCGGTCCGCTGCGTTGTGTAGGCCACGCAATTCATGTCGGTCGTCAGATCGGAACATCCGAAGCGCGAATTGTGGGCCCCGATGGAAAGCTTTACGCGCATGCAACGACAACTTGTGCCATTTTTGAGGCACAACCTCAAGTCAGCTGAATTCTTCCATCCTGTGAGTGCAGGGGAGCGATGGGAGGTTGGCTATAGGGGCTACTCACGGTTCGTGAGCTTTTTGCAAACGGTCGCCTTGGATTCCGGGGGCTTTCCCTTACTTTGTCACAAGGGTAACCATTAGCTGAATCGTTGCGATATCCAATGGTGCAAACAGACTGAAAGCGAGTCCTTATGGCCAATACCCGCCCCATGAAACTGATCAACATCGCCAAGCGCTACAAGCACATCAAGCCTGTACCGCGCATGCCTAATTTTGCGGCCTGGATCGAAGGTGTGGACTTGACCCGACCACTGAGCCAACCTGTGCAAGCTGAACTGCGCCAAGCCTTGTTCGATTTTGAGGTGATCTTTTTCAAACCCCAAGTCATCACGCCCGATCAACACATTGCATTGGCCAATGTGTTTGGCCCCTTGTCCTCGGGTTCTTATTTTGAGCGGCACCCGACCTCGCCCAATTTGGAAGTCATCACCTCTAACCCCGAGAGGCCACCCTCGATCGACAATTGGCACACCGACATCAGCTGGAAATCCCGTCCACCCTTGGGCACCGCGATTCAAATCACCGTGACCCCGCCTGCGGGTGGCAATACCTGTTGGATCAGCACCAGTAAGGCCTACGACTGGTTGTCACCGGGCATGAAAAAATACCTCGAAGGCCTCACCGCAGTTCACAGTTGGGAGGTGTCTGGTTTTCGGGAGGCGTTGGGTAAACTCGGAGACGATGCCTTGATCGCTGCGATCAAGGCCTTTAAACCTGTGGTGCATCCGGTGGTGCGCATCAATCCCGACTCCCAACGCAAATGTATCTACGTCAACAGCGATTTCACCCGTAACATCCAAGGCGTGGACCGGCATGAAGCCGCGGGCATCTTGCACTTCTTGCTGGAATGGATGAAAAAGCCCGAGTTCATGGTTCATCATCAATGGGAAGCGCATGGCATTGCCATCTGGGACAACCGCTCCACCCAACACTATGCGGTGGCCGACTACTGGCCTCACCACCGCGTCAATCAGCGCGTCACTTTCGATGAACCGGGCGTCCAAGCGGACGCCGTCAGTGTGAACAAGAAAGTCCTGGGTGGCAGAAAAATCAACTGAGAGGCTCTAAAGCCGTGGTGTTGCTTAGCCTTGCATCAAGGCTTGCGCCAGCGCCAGCACCTGAGGCAAGGCGTCATCGGCATCGGCCGCCACCGCATGACGGTGAGGCATGCTGCGCAGCCAGGTGATTTGCCGCTTGGCGAGTTGACGGGTGGCTGCTATGCCTTTGTCCCGCATCACGTTCAGGGGCGTTGACTGGTCCAAAGCCTCCCACACCTGACGGTAGCCCACGCAGCGCATCGAAGGCAAATCCGCATGCAGATCACCCCGCGCGCGCAGGTCTTGCACTTCGTCCACCAGGCCTTGTTCGAGCATCTGGTCAAAACGCTGCGCTATGCGAGTGTGCAGCCAAGAACGCTCTACAGGCTCGAGCGAGATCATCGCTATGTCCTTGCGCACAGGCGCTTGGGTATCGCGGATTTGGAAAGACGAGATGGGCCGCGCCGAGAGTTGCCACACCTCCAAGGCGCGCAAAATGCGCTGCGTGTCGGCGGGGGCCAGGCGAGCAGCAGTGACCGGGTCGATCGTTTGCAGGCGATGGTAAAGCGCATCCAAGCCTTGCTGCTTCAAATCTTCTTGCAGTTGGGCGCGGACCTCGGCGTTGGCCTGTGGCATGTCGCTCAGGCCTTCCAGCAGAGTTTTGAAATACAGCATGGTGCCGCCCACCAATAAAGGCAGTCGCCCGCGAGCCCGGATTTGCTGCATGAGGGATTCGGCGTCGCGCACAAATTCTGCTGCGCTGTAGGCTTGCATCGGGTCGCGGATATCGATCAAGTGGTGCGGGACACTGGACAGCTCGCTGGAAGTGGGTTTGGCGGTGCCAATGTCCATGTCCCGGTACACGAGTGCCGAGTCGACACTGATGATCTCCAGCCCACCGCGTGAGGACCAGGCTTGCGCCAAGGCCAGGGCCGCCCCGGTTTTGCCACTCGCCGTGGGTCCAGTCAAGGCCAAAGCCAAGGGCCGGGTCATACCGTCTCCTGGCTCAAGCGGCGCACCCAGGTCCAGGCCAGGGCGCTGATGCACACACTCCAAAAGCCCATGCCTTGAGCCAGGGCCAGTGCAGGTTGGTCCATGTGCCTGCCCAGCCAGCCGCCCATGAAGAAAGCGCCCAGCATCATCAAGAAACCGTTCAAGGCGGAAGCCGTGCCCGCCATGTGTGGAAAAGGACTGACTGCGCCACTTTGGCCGCAGGGCTGATGCACGCCATGCGCCATCATGAATAAATACACCGGCACCATGACCGACCAAGGCCCGTACCAAGACTGGCCTTGCCCTGCATAAGCCAGGACGACCATGCTCAGGCCACCACATAAAGTGAACACAGCGGCCATGGCCACCACTTGCTGCACGCGCAGTCGCAGCAAAAGCCAGCGGCAAATGAAGGTCCCCACGATGTAGGACAGAGACATGGAGAGCATCAGCAAGCCATAGTGGGTGTTGCTCAAACCCATTTGACCGACAAACACAAATGATGACGTGGCCAGAAAAGTGAACAAGCCTAAATACGAGGTGGCCGACAAAGCGCAATAAGCCCTGAAGGTGGGGTTTCGCAAGATCTCTATCCATGCCCGCAGGAGGCTGGGTGGATGAAAGGCCTGGGTGTTCTTTTCGCGCAGGGTTTCACGAAACCGAAACCAAAGCAGCCACCAGGTCAAGCTGCCAAACACGGTCAAGGCCAGTAAGGCGCTGCGCCAACCTGCCAAGTCCGTCAGCAAGCCGCCCAACGGAGCGCACAAGCAAGCGATCACGCCCAAACCGGTCAAGGCTTTGGACATCACACGGGCGCCATCAACCGGGCCATACAGATCGCGCACCACAGCGCGCGCCGCCATGACGGCTGCGCCCATGGCGATGCCTTGCAAAATGCGCCCAGCGATCAGCCAATCCATCGAAGGCGCAAAAGCACAAGCCGTCGATGCCATGACATATGCGCCCATGCCTACCAGCAATACGGGCCTGCGGCCATAGCGGTCGGATAAGGGCCCCCACAGCAATTGCGACAAGCCAAAGGCCAACAGTAGAGCCGTCAAGGTCAATTGCGCCTGCGGCATGCTCGCACCCAGCTCTGCTTTCAAAGCAGGCAGGGCGGGCAAATACAAATCGGTGGTCACCGCTTGAAGGCCCAATAGCAAAGCCAGAATCAGCACCACCCACCGGCTGGACATCATCGAAGTCATCAACGCCCACGCATGAACAGGCTGTCCAACTCGCGCACGGTGATGGCCCGCCAAGTGGGGCGACCATGGTTACATTGGTCCGAGCGTTCCGTCTCTTCCATTTGGCGAAGCAGAGCGTTCATTTCGTCCAAGGTCAAGCGGCGGTTGGCCCGCACGGCACCATGACAAGCCATGGTGCCCAGGATCTCGTTGTGGGCCCGTTGCACCACGGTGGAGGCATCGTGCTGTGCCAACTCGGCCAATACGCTGCGCGCCAATTCCACTGCATCGCCTTGCGCCAGGCTGGTGGGTACGGCCCGCACGGCCAGGGTTTTGGCTGACAAAGGGGCGATCTCCAAACCCAATTGCGAGAGGACATCTTGGAATTGTTCAGTGGTAGCCACTTCATGCGCTGTGGCTGCAAAGGTGGCTGGAATCAAAAGGGGTTGGCTGCTGATGCGCTGTTCGCTCCATTGCTGCTTGAGCCGTTCGTAAACGATCCGCTCATGCGCGGCGTGCATGTCCACAACGATCAGGCCCTGCGCGTTTTCGGCCAGCACATACACCCCTTGCAGTTGCGCGATGGCCCGGCCCAGCGGCCAATCGCCTTCGGGTAAAGCGGCGAATGGGGCGTCGGCATTGTGCAAAGCGTTGTCGTTCACTTGAGCGCTCTGCGCTGGAGCCGAGCCCCAAGAAGCCAAGCCATTCGATGCAGCGTCAGGTGCAACGTTCGATGCGGAGAGGGCGCCTGCAGGTCCAGCAGGCAGTGGCGCTTGGCCCCACAAAGCTTGAAGATCGGCCACATGGCGGCTGTAACGGGTATCCCCCGGCGCTGTGTCCCAACCCATTCGAGTTTGCTGCCAGGCAGACGATGCCGGCCGACCATTCAGGGTGTCAGCGGCTTGAACGCTGCTGGAGCCCAATCCGCCCTGAGGAGCGTCCAGACTCATGGCCTGCGCTGTCAAGGCCTGGGCGCGTGGGGCCGCTAGGGAATTTTCGATCGCATGTCGCACGGCTTGATGGATCTCGCGGCTGTCCCTGAAGCGCACTTCGATCTTGGTTGGGTGCACGTTCACATCCACCCGGGTCGGGTCCAGTTGCACATACAGCACATAGACCGGTTGACGGTGGCCGTGCAGTACATCTTCGTAGGCGCTGCGCGCGCCGTGAGTGAGCACTTTGTCTCGGACAAAGCGACCGTTCACATAAGCAAATTGGTGGTCAGCACGCGAACGCGCAGCATCGGGAATACCTGCTCTGCCCGTGATGTGCAGGGGCCCGGCGCGGTAATCGACCGCGACCGAGTTCGTTACGAAATCTGCGCCCAGCACATCCGACAAGCGTTGCACCAGAGGAGCCTCACTGTTGGCTGCGCGCCACTGCTCGACCAGTTTGCCTTCATGCCATATTGCAAATCCCACATCGGGCCGGGCCAGTGCATGGCGGCGCACCGCCTCGATGCAATGGGCCAATTCGGTGGTGTCGGATTTCAAAAACTTGCGCCGCGCGGGGGTGGAGAAAAACAACTCCTTGACTTCCACCGTGGTGCCCACAGCCCTGGCGGCAGGTCGCAACTCGCCGCTTCGACCTTCGAGCAAGAAGGCGGTTTCTTGACCTGCTGTGCGCGAGAGCAGGCTGGTTTCGGACACAGAGTGAATAGCCGCCAGCGCCTCGCCCCTGAAACCCATGGTGGCCACCGATTCCAGGTCATCGAGGCTGCCAATTTTGCTGGTGGCATGGCGCTTCAAAGCTACAGGCAATTCGTCCGGCGAGATCCCTGCGCCATCGTCTTCGACTGCAATCAGGCGGGTGCCTCCCGCCAACAAACGCAAGGTGATCTGGCTGGCCCCCGCATCCAGAGCGTTGTCCACGAGTTCACGCACCACTGAGGCCGGCCGCTCGACCACTTCACCGGCCGCAATTTGGCTGATCAGTTCGTCGGGCAATTCACGGATCGGGCGGCGAGGTGCGGGGCTCGCATGCAAAGAAGGCAGGGCAGTATTCACCCGTAAATTGTAGGCGCTTGGGCAGGGGATAATCGGCGCATGGATATCTTGCTGCAACTCATCGATTTCATTGTGCACGTGGATGTGCATTTGCGTGAAGTTGTCGCGCAATACGGCGCACTCACCTATGCCCTGCTGTTTGCAATTGTTTTTGTCGAAACCGGCTTGGTGATCATGCCTTTTTTGCCTGGGGATTCATTGCTATTCATTGTGGGCGCCTTGTGTGGTGCTGATCTTT
Source organism: Comamonadaceae bacterium (assembly GCA_947454355.1). Taxonomy (GTDB): domain Bacteria; phylum Pseudomonadota; class Gammaproteobacteria; order Burkholderiales; family Burkholderiaceae_C; genus Limnohabitans_A. The sequence goes on along the minus strand of CANGKR010000002.1, from coordinate 18,681 downwards.
TGAGTTTGCCTCTGGCCATGGGGGTGCTGTTGGTGGCGGCCATCATGGGTGATCAGGTCAATTACAGCATCGGGCATCGCATCGGGCCCAAGGTGTTCCAGTGGGAGGATTCACGCTGGTTCAACCGCGCCGCCTTTGACAACGCCCATGATTTTTACGAAAAGTACGGGGGCATTACTATCATCCTTGCGCGTTTCATGCCATTCATCCGAACTTTTGTGCCATTTGTGGCGGGTGTCTCGGCCATGACCCGCAGCAAGTTCACCCGCTACAACGTACTGGGCGGGTTCATCTGGGTGGTGGGCCTGACCTTGGCGGGGTTTTGGTTTGGCAATTTGCCGTTTGTACAAACCCACCTGAGCAAAATCATTTGGGCTTTGATTCTGGTGCCCGGCTTGCTTACCTTGTGGGGCGCCTGGCGAGCCCGGCGTCAAACCAGCTGATAGTGTTCACAGACTGCGGTTGCGTGCCAGAGGCGGGTTGCGGGCAAAGTAGGACTTGATGCCCTTCATCAAGGCATCGGCCAAGCTGTCCTGATGAGCGGCGCTGCGTAATTTTTCTTCTTCTTCGGGGTTGCTGATGAAGGCAGTTTCCACCAATACGCTGGGAATGTCGGGCGCTTTGAGCACTGCAAAACCCGCTTGCTCCACCTTGGGTTTGTGCAGTCGAGCCACGCCGCCGATCTCACGCAGCATGGCACTGCCCAATTGCAAGCTGTCATTGATTTGTGCGGTTGTGCTCATGTCCAGCAAAGCCCGCTTGACCTGTGCGTCTTGCACAGTGATGTTGACCCCGCCGATCGAGTCGGCCTTGTTTTCTTGGTTGGCCATCCACCGTGCAGCGCTGCTGGACGCGGCGCCCTGACTCAAGGCAAACACGCTGGCGCCTTGTGCGTTAGGTGTGAAAAAAGCATCGGCATGGATGCTCACCATCAAATCAGCTTGCACGCTGCGAGCTTTTTGGACACGCACATGCAAGGGTACAAAAAAATCCGCATCCCGGGTCAGGAAGGCTCGCAAGGGGTTACCGTTCAAGGTGGTGGCGTTGATGCGCTCTTGCAGCCGATGAGCGATTTGCAAGACCACGTCTTTCTCGCGGGTGCCGCCCGGGCCGATGGCGCCAGGGTCTTCTCCGCCATGCCCTGGGTCCAGCGCGATGATGATCAAGCGGTCGGTGCGGCTGGGCGTTGCCACACGTGGCGGGTGGTTGGGGCTGTCCATGTACACCCCCGCATCGGGTGCGGGCGGTCGGCGCGTGATGACCTCGGGCGCCACACTCAAGGGAGGTTTGCCGCTTTGTTGACGCATCAGTTCACCCAGCGGGTCATGGGTGGGCGCAGACGGTAAGGCCGGTACCGCGCTACGCAAGCGCTCGGCAATCAAAGCCTCCATCGGGTCGGCGGGCCGCATGGGGTATAGGTCCAGTACCAAACGGTGTTGGTAGGCTGCCACCGGTGCCAGGGCAAACACCTGCGGTGTGATCTCGCGTTTGAGATCGATCACCAATCTGACCACCCCCGGGCTGAATTGCCCCACGCGCACCCCGGCAATGTTCGGGTCGTCTGGCAGTACCTTGCCCACCAAATCCCGCAGAGCATTGTTCAACTCGAGGCCCTGAATATCAATGGCCAAGCGAGGCGGTGACGGGATGAAACTGGGGCTCGCCTGCAAGGCGCTGTTTGACTCCAAGGTCACGCGGGTGTAGTCCGCCGAAGGCCACACACGAACGGCCAGCATGCTGGCTCCATGTGAAAAAGCTGAGCGGCCCAACAAGAGCACCGTCATGCCCGATTGCAACAGTCGGCGTCGCGCGAGTAGGCCTTTAAAGTGCATGCGGTAAACCTTCGATCAAGCGCCTGCCCGCCGGGCTGGATGCGGTGAACACCACCTCGCGGGCGCCATCGCTGCGCAAGCTGATGGCTACCGTCAGGTCGGGCATGGGCAGACTGCCCGCCGCTTGGCTGGGCCATTCGGCCAGCTTCAGGCCCGGACTTGCAAAAATGTCACGAAAGCCCGCGTCTTCCCATTCGCGGGGATCGCTGAAGCGGTAAAAGTCGAAATGCCAGATCGACAGGTCGCCTGCTTCGTGGGGTTCGACCACAGCATAGGTGGGACTTTTGATGCGGCCTTGCACACCCAAAGCGCGCAGCAGGTGGCGGACCAGCGTGGTTTTGCCAGTGCCCAATTGGCCTTGCAGCTCGATGTACACATCACGGATGGCCGAGCATCGAGCCAGACCTTGGGCAAAGGCCTGGGTGTCGTCCTCGCTGTGCCACAGGGCATGCACGACCAGCGCCACGGGTGGGGCGACAGTTCCTACAATCGGTGGGTGACTGCTGTTCGTACTCAGATCAATCCTTTGGAGTTGTGGACCCAGGTGCAAACCTGGGCGCTTGAACTTGGATTTTCGCAAATTGGCGTGGCCGGGGTGGATTTATCCTCTGCAGAAGAGGGATTGGCCGCCTGGCTGGACGCTGGCTTTCACGGCAGTATGGACTATATGGCTGCGCATGGCTTCAAACGGGCCCGTCCCAACGAGTTGGTGCCCGGTACTGTGAGCATCATCACTGCCCGCATGGATTACCTGCCCCGTGATACGCCCCCTGACTGGCTACAACAGGAGACCGCTCGCGCCCAGCGCCCTGGCGAAGGCGTGATCTCAGTCTATGCGCGGGGGCGGGATTACCACAAGGTGATGCGTCAACGCCTGCAGCAGCTGCAAAACCGCTTAGCCCAGGTCATTGGCCCTTTCGGTCATCGCGTATTTACCGATTCGGCTCCGGTGATGGAAGCAGAACTGGCCAGTCGCAGCGGATTGGGATGGCGCGGGAAAAATACATTGGTATTGCAACGCGAAGCCGGCTCGATGTTTTTCTTGGGTGAGTTGTTCACCGACATGGCTTGGCCCACTACCGAGCCGGTCACGGCGCATTGCGGCCAGTGCACCGCCTGCATTGACTTGTGCCCGACGCAGGCGATCGTGGGGCCCCACCAACTGGATGCGCGGCGATGTATTTCTTACCTGACCATCGAGCATGCCGGGCCGATTCCCATTGAACTGCGGCCCTTGATAGGTAACCGCATTTATGGGTGTGACGAATGCCAGCTGGTTTGCCCCTGGAACAAGTACGCGCAGCGAAGTTCACTGCCTGACTTTGATGCGCGCGAGGGCTTGGTGGCTGAGCCATTGGCCAGACTGCTGGCTTGGAGCGAAGTCGAATTTTTGCGCCGCACCGAAGGCAGCGCCATCCGGCGCATCGGGCATGCGCGCTGGTTGCGCAATGTGGCCTTGGCTGCGGGCAACGCTTGGCCAACTCTGACGGCGGCGCAAACCGAGCAACTGAAGGGATCACTCCAAGCCCTGCTGCTACATCCTGATGCAGTGGTGGCCGAACAAGCGGCATGGTCTTTGGCGCAAGCCTGAAGTCTGCTCAGTGAAGCACGGCCAAGGCAAAAGGCAAGCTGACCATACCCAGCAAAGTGGACAGGGTCACCAGCGCGCCCACATAGGCCCCGTTGTAGCCCATGCGCGCGGCCAGCACATAGCAAGTCGAAGCCGTGGGCAATGCCGAAAAAGCCAAAAGTACCAAAGTTTGGTGCTCCGACAAGGCAAAGCCCTGGGCCAGTAAAACTGCCACCACAGGCACCACTGCATGCCGCAAGGCCAGCAGGCTCACACCCAGAGCTTTGCCTTGACGCAAACTGCTCAGTTGCATGCCTGCCCCCGCAGACATCAGGCCCAGCGCCAAAGAAGCTGCTCCGATGCGTCCCAAGCTCGGGTCAAGCCAATGCGGGATGCGAAAGCCCAGGTAGTTCAAGGTCAGCCCACTGACCGTGGCCAAGATCAGTGGGTTGCGCACCAATTCACGCCAAAAATTACTTTGTGCATGTCGGGCCATGGGCCAGACCGCCGCGATGTTGAACATGGGCACGCACACCCCGATCAGCACCGAAATCAAGAGCAGGCCTTCCGGTCCGGCCAGTCGTTCGGCCAGCGCCAAGGCAATGAAGGAGTTGAAGCGGAATGCCACTTGCGCTGCACCTGCATGTTCGCGCCGGTCGATGAAACGCCCCAACACTGGCCAGTAAGGCAGGCTGTAAGAAAGAGCAATGGCGATCAAGCCCATGCAAACGCCAGCAGCGATCAGGTTGGAGGCTGCGTTCAAGTCCAGAGGGCTTTTCAGGATCGAGTGAAACAGCAACACAGGGAACAGGAAAAAATAAACCAAGGTTTCGACCTGATGCCATACATCGCGGTTCAAGGCGGTATAGCGACACAGCACGTAACCACACAAAATCAGGGAAAAATCGGGGAAGAGCAGTTGAGCGTAATTCACCCTTCAAAGCATAACGGGTTTGCGCATAAGCCTATTCGGGGCGCCCAGAATTTTGTGCTTATGATGACGACATTGCACAACTGTTACTGGAGAAAACACCATGCACCGTCGTCACCTCTTGACCGCACTGATTGCCACCGGGGTGATGGGCTCGGCCTGGGCTCAAACTTACCCGAACAAAGTGATCCACTTGCAAGTGCCTTTTGCACCCGGTGGAACTACCGATATCGTGGCCCGCGTGATCGCGGAGCCTTTGGGCAAAGCGATTGGCCAATCGGTGGTGGTGGAAAACAAAGCCGGAGGCGGTGGTGTGGTCGGGGCCAATGAGACGGCCAAAACTGCGCCCGATGGGTACAACTTGGGCGTGGCCACAGTGTCCACCACGGCGGCCAATCCGGCCATCAACACCAAGATCCCCTACAACCCGGTGACCGACTTCACGCCGATCATCAACATCGCGGCTACACCCAATGTTATCGCGGTGCATCCGAGCTTTCCCGCCAAGGACTACAAAGCTTTTGTGGCCGAACTCAAGAAAAATCCTGGTAAGTACTCTTACTCCTCTTCGGGCACGGGCGGCATTGGTCACTTGCAAACCGAATTGTGGAAGAGCTTGGCGGGTGTGTTCATCACGCACATTCCTTACCGCGGCGCTGGCCCGGCTTTGAACGATACCGTAGCCGGTCAGGTGCCGATCATTTTTGACAACATGCCTTCAGCCTTGCCCTTCATTCAGACCGGGAAATTGATCCCCATTGTGGTGGCCGCACCGCAGCGCCTGCCGCAATTGCCGAATGTGCCCACCTTCAAAGAGGTGGGTCTGGAGCCCGTCAACCGCATGGCTTACTACGGCATCTATGGCCCCAAAGGCCTGCCCAAAGAAGTCGTCGAGAAGATCAACGGTGGTGTGAAAAAAGCCCTGCAAGACCCTGCCGTGGTCAAGCGGATCCAAGACACGGGCTCCTTGGTCGTGGCCAACACCCCTGAAGAGTTTGCCGCCCAGATCAAAGCTGAGTTCGAGGTTTACAAAAAAGTGGTGGACCAGCAAAAGCTCAAGCTCGATTGATGTTGCCCGCCAGCCAAAGCGCGATCGATCGCTTCATTGACGCCCTTTGGCTGGAAGACGGTTTGTCTGCCAACACGCTGGCCGCTTACCGCCGTGATTTGTCTCTCTTTGCGCAATGGTTACGTGAGCAGGGCGTCTCGCTGGATGAGACCACCGAACCCCATTTGCAGCAGTATTTTGCGGTCCAGCATGGCCGTACCAAGGCGACCTCGGCCAACCGCAGGTTGACGGTGTTCAAGCGTTACTTTCGCTGGGCCCTGCGCGAGCATGCAGTTCAGGCAGATCCCACCTTGCGCATGCTGGCCGCCAAGCAGGCCCTGCGGGTGCCTAAAAGTCTGAGTGAGTCGCAGGTCGAGATGCTGTTGCAGGCCCCTGAAGTCAACGACGCATTGGGCTTACGCGACCGCACCATGCTGGAATTGATGTACGCCAGCGGCTTGCGGGTGAGTGAGTTGGTTCAACTCAAAACCCTGCATGTCGCCTTGAACGACCACGTGCTGCGGATCATGGGCAAAGGCAGCAAAGAGCGGCTGGTGCCCTTTGGATTGGAAGCCCGTCATTGGCTGGAGCGTTACTTGCAAACAGCCCGCCCTTCGTTGTTGGGCGGTCGCCAAACCGAAGACCTGTTTGTCAGCAGCAGCGGGCCCAAGCCAGGTACGGCGCTGTCTCGAGTGATGTTTTGGCACATCGTCAAGCGCTACGCCTTGCAGGCGGGCATCACTGCGCCCTTGTCACCGCACACATTGCGTCATGCGTTTGCCACGCATTTGCTCAATCACGGTGCGGACTTGCGTTCGGTGCAAATGCTTTTGGGCCATGCGGATATTTCGACCACCACCATTTACACCCACATTGCCCGCGAGCGGCTCAAAAGTTTGCACGCTCAGCACCACCCGCGGGGTTAAGCACCCAGGACAGCCAGTTCGGCATCGTCAAAGCCGGCCCGTCGCCGCGCTGGCATATTGAAGGGCGGACGCAGTTTGGGCGCGTCGTAGCGGGCGATCAATTCGGCATAGGTGGCGATCGGATCCAGGCCACGCGCTTCGCACAGATAACGGTACCAGCGGTTACCGGCGGCCACATGGCCAATTTCTTCTTCCAGGATGATGTCCAGAATTTCGCCCGCACGGTGGTCGCCCGCGCCAATCAGTTTTTTCTTGACAGCGGGTGAGGCGTCCAGACCCCGTGCTTCCAGCGTGCGCGGCACGATCCCGATGCGTGCCAACACATCATCCTGTGTGCGCTCTGCCATCTCCCAAAGGGCGTTGTGCGCGGGAAAGTCCCCATAGTCAAAACCCAAGCTCACCAAATGTTCACGCAGTAACAAAAAATGTTTGGCTTCTTCTTGCGCGATACGCATCCAGTCGGTGTAGAAGGCCTCGGGTAAGTCGGGAAAGCGCCAGACCGCATCGAGCGCCAAATCGATAGCGTTCAGCTCAATGTGCGCGACTGAATGCACCAGCAGGGCGCGGCCTTGCACGCTACTCAAGGGCTGAGGCTTGAGCAGGGTGTGGGCGATCAATTCGGGCTTGACCGGCCGTCCCGGGATGTGCCACTCAGGCTTCAATATTTCATGGGCGCGCACTGGGGCTGTGAGGTCCAGCGCCAGGGTGGCTTGGGCTTTGCGCACCGCGTCGGTTTCGCACAAAGGCCCAAGGGCGGCAGGTCGCAAGGAGTTCATGGAGGAGGAAGGCAGGGGATGGGGCTTCAGGCGCGACAGGATGCAATCTGTCGCTTCTCTACAATTGTAGGTGGACCGACATACACATTATTCAGGAGCAAACGATGGCAATCTACGAACTCGATGGCAAGCAACCTCAAGTGGCCCCGACCGCGTGGGTAGCTGACAGTGCACAGGTGATGGGCAATGTGCACATCCATGCCGACGCCAGCGTGTGGTTTGGCAGCGTGGTGCGCGGCGATACCGAGACCATCACCATTGGCGAAGGCAGCAACATCCAGGACGGCAGCGTGATGCATGCTGACCACGGCAAGCCATTGGTGGTGGGCAAGCACGTGACCGTAGGTCATATGGTCATGCTGCACGGCTGCACCATTGGCGATGAATCCCTGATTGGCATTGGCGCGGTGGTCCTCAATGGTGCGAAAATAGGCAAGAACTGCTTGGTGGGTGCTGGCTCTCTGGTCACGGAAGGCAAAGAGTTTCCCGATGGCTCGATGATCATGGGCTCGCCAGCCAAAGTGGTGCGCGAATTGACCCCTGAACAAATTGAAGGCTTGCGCCAAAGTGCCAAGCACTACGTGGCCAATGCGCACAAGTTTCAATCTACGCTGAAAAAAATCGCTTAAACCGGAAGGCGGCTTGGACCGCTTCGTTGAATTTGTCTGAACTGCATAAATTTTTATTTGAAGGCCTGCCGGTGCGCGGCATGATTGTTCGCTTGACCGACGCTTGGCAAGATATCCTGGCGCGTCGTGCGGCCAACACCCAGTCAGGGCCTTATCCAGAGCCAGTTTCGCATTTGCTGGGTGAGATGGCCGCGGCCAGTGTGTTGATGCAGGGCAACATCAAGTTCAATGGCGCATTGGTTCTGCAGATCATGGGCGATGGCCCCTTGAAGCTGGCGGTGGTGGAGGTTCAGCCGGATTTCAGTTTGCGGGCCACTGCCACCTTGACCGGCGAGATCGCCGATGACGCTTCCCTCAGCCACATGGTCAATGTGAACAAGCTCGGTCGCTGCGCCATCACGCTCGACCCGTTGGATCGTCTGCCAGGCCAACAGCCTTACCAAGGCGTAGTCCCTTTGTTTGACGACCACCACAAACCGATCGAGCACATTGCTGAGGTACTTGAACACTACATGCTGCAATCCGAGCAACTGGACACGGTCTTGGTGTTGGCTGCCGACAACCAAGTCGCGGCTGGCTTGCTGATTCAGCGTTTGCCTGTGGAAGGCGAGGGCAACTTGGCTGGCCAGGATTCAGTGGCCCGCGAAGCCGAACTCGGGCGCAGTGAGGACTACAACCGCATTGCCATTCTGACCAAGAGCTTGAAGCGCGAAGAGTTGTTGACTCTGGATGTCGACACCATCTTGCGCCGTCTGTTTTGGGAGGAGCCCCTGGTGCGCTTTGAACCCTTGGCGGGAGAGACGGCGCCGCATTTCGCTTGCCGATGCAGCCGCGAGCGGGTCAGTCAAATGATTCGCAGCTTGGGTGTGGAAGAGGCAGACAGCATCATTGCCGAGCAAGGTCAAATCGAAGTCGCTTGCGAGTTTTGTGGGCAGCAATACCGGTTCGATCCGATCGATGCAGCCGGCATTTTCACCAGGCTGGCGACCGACACACCCGGCAGCGCGCTGCACTGAGTCCTTCAGCCAGACACCAGGCGGCTGAACAATTTATGTTCGCAGTCAGCGTCCGAACAGTTCTCGCAGACCCAAGCCGTGCGGCCTCGGTTCAGGCCATATTGGCTGTCTTGGCGCACTCGCAGGGTGCCTTCTGCTGCGTCTGCGCTTTCCCAACCAGATGCCCAACCTAAAGCCAGCAAGGCGTTGTGGACCCTTTCATCCCCTTGTCCATAAATCACTTTGTGTGACAACGGCGCTTGTTGCAAGGCTTGGCGCAACATTGTATCCACAGCCTCTCGCGCCTGCGGACCGTCACGCTGCAGACCATCGGCCACCCAGGGCAGGTCCAGGCCAGTCAGCAGGTTCATGTCGTACAGCTGCTGATGTGCCAAAGCCATTGCATAGAGCGAAGAGTCTTGAAAAATATAGTGGCTGTAGATCGCCGTCATCAAAGGTGTGGTGTCGGCCAGCACGATGCCGCCAGTGAACTGCAATACCGCCTGAGCCTGATGCTGTGCAATGGCCATTTGTTCATGGGCCAGGGGTGTGCGTGCATGTTCATCGCACCATTGACGCAAATACTCTGGCACCACATGCACTGTCTGGCCCTGGGAACGCAGGGCCCGTGCCAAAGCCTGCACCAGTTGTGTTTTGCCGGTGCTTTCGGCACCTAAGATGGACACGCGGATCATGCTGCTTGGGTCTCGGCTTGCCAGGTGCGCCAACCGACCCAGCTCATTGCCACAAACATGCCATACAGCATCACCGTGAGCCATAAGGCCTTGTATGCGAACAAGCCCATGCTCAAGGTGTTGGCCACCATCCAGACCCACCAGTTTTCAAGGAATTTGCGGCCCAGCAGGTATTGGCCCAAGACGCTCAAGACTGTGACCAAGCTATCCCAGTGGGGCACATCGCTGTCGGTGAACTGCTGCAAGTACCAGCTCACCGCCGGCCACAAGACCGCACAGGTCAGCGCACACAGTAACCACCCACGGCGGTCCAGTCTTTTCACATGGGCTTGTTGTTGCGCAGCGCGTAGCCATTGCCACCAACCCCACAAGGACAGGGCTGCAAACAGGATTTGCAGACTGGCTTCGCCGTACAACTGGTTGCTTTGGAAGACAAAAAAATACAACACCGAGCTGGCGATGCCTAGGGGCCAACTCCAATGCCATTGACGGATGCTGCACACCACCATGGCCACCGCCAGTGCAAAACCAGCGGCTTCGGTCAGGGTGGTCATTTGGCGATCTGAACGTAAATTTCGTTGGGTTTAACCATGCCCAGCTCATTGCGGGCACGCTCTTCCACCATGTTCAGACCTTCTTTGAGGTCGTTGATCTCGGCATTCAATTGTTCATTGACCAAGCGCGCCTTGTCATTGGCCAGTTTCTGCTCCTGGACTTTGCGTTCCAGTTCAGTCACGGTGGGAATGCCGCCTCGGCCGAGCCACAGCTGCCCCTGAAAGACCGCCAAAATGGCGAGCAATACAGCGGGCAACAGGCGGTTTCCCATGGCGGTTTATCAGCGCAGGTTATAAAAGGCCGAGCGACCAGGGTACACGGCCACGTCGCCCAAGTCTTCCTCGATGCGCAGCAGCTGGTTGTACTTGGCCATGCGGTCCGAGCGGCTCATCGAGCCGGTCTTGATCTGACCCGCATTCAGGCCCACGGCGATGTCGGCAATCGTGCTGTCTTCGGTCTCGCCTGAACGGTGAGAGATGACGGCTGTGTAACCGGCACGCTTGGCCATTTCGATGGCTTCAAAGGTCTCGGTCAAGGTGCCGATCTGGTTGATCTTGATCAGGATCGAATTGGCGATGCCCTTGTCGATGCCTTCTTTGAAGATCTTGGTGTTGGTCACGAACAGGTCGTCACCCACGATCTGCACGTTTTTGGCCAGACGGTCTGTCAGCACTTTCCAGCCGTCCCAGTCGCCTTCGGCCATGCCGTCTTCGATGCTGATGATGGGGTACTTGTCGCACCAGGTGGCCAACATGTCGGTCCACTGTTCAGACGTCAGCGAGATGCCGCCTTCGCCGGCCAACACGTACTTGCCGTCTTTGTAGAACTCGCTGGCTGCGCAGTCCAGGCCAATGGCGATCTGCTCGCCAGCGGTGTAACCGGCTGCGGCAATCGCGTCCAGCACCATCTGAATGGCCGCTTCGTGGCTGTCCACGTTGGGGGCGAAGCCGCCTTCGTCGCCCACGGCAATGCTCATGCCTTTGTCGTGGATGATTTTCTTGAGCGCGTGGAACACTTCAGCGCCCCAGCGCACAGCTTCGCGGAAGGATGGTGCGCCCACAGGGATGATCATGAACTCTTGCAGGTCCAGGTTGTTGTTGGCGTGCGCGCCGCCGTTGATGACGTTCATCATGGGCACGGGCAGCTGGTTGCCGTTCATGCCACCAAAGTAGCGGTACAGCGGCAGGCCAGACTCTTCGGCCGCAGCGCGGGCCACGGCCATGGACACGGCCAGCATGGCGTTGGCGCCCAAGCGTGACTTATTGTCGGTGCCGTCCAGATCGATCAGGGTCTTGTCCAGAAAGGCCTGCTCGGAAGCGTCCAGGCCCAGCACAGCTTCGGAGATTTCGGTGTTGATGTGCTCGACGGCTTTGAGCACGCCTTTGCCCAGGTAACGGCTCTTGTCACCGTCGCGCAACTCGATGGCTTCACGGCTGCCGGTCGATGCGCCGGAGGGCACAGCGGCTCGGCCCATCACACCGGATTCCAACAACACATCACATTCCACGGTCGGGTTGCCGCGGCTGTCCAGAATTTCACGTCCTACGATGTCAACGATTGCACTCATTTGCTGATTCTCTCAAAGGGAAAAATAAAACAGGGGTTCCTGGCCGAAGATACAGCCGTTCATGCGAAGTCGTCTTCAAGGAAAGGATTCTTTTTGGTGACGGAATCGAGCTGAACCAGGATTTCGAGCAAAGCTTTCATGTGGCTTAAGGGCACCGCGTTCGGCCCATCCGACCAAGCCTCGGCCGGTTTGGGGTGCGTTTCCATGAAGAGGCCGGCCACACCCGCAGCCACGGCCGCTCTGGCCAGCACGGGCACCATCTCACGGGCGCCGCCGCTGCTGGTGCCTTGGCCGCCGGGCTTTTGTACCGAGTGGGTCACATCAAACACCACCGGAGCGCCGGATTTGCGCATCTCGGCCAGGCTGGTCATATCGGCCACCAGATTGTTGTAGCCAAAGCTCACGCCGCGCTCGCAGGCCAAAAAGTTGTCTTCAGGCAAGCCCACGTCACGTGCAGCGCTCTTGGCCTTGTCGATCACGTTCTTCATGTCCCAAGGCGCGAGAAACTGGCCCTTCTTGATGTTCACTGGCTTGCCCGACTGGGCCACGGCGCGAATGAAATCGGTCTGGCGGCACAAAAAGGCGGGTGTTTGCAATACATCGACCACGCTGGCCACGGTCTTGACCTGAGACTCGTCGTGCACGTCAGTGAGGATGGGCACGCCAATTTGGCGACGAACTTCGTCAAGGATTTTCAAGCCCGCATCGATCCCTACGCCGCGCTGGGTGCTGCCAGAAGAGCGGTTGGCTTTGTCGAACGAGCCTTTGTAGATGAGGGGAATGCCCAGAGCCGAGCAAGCCTCGTGCAGGCGACCGGCCACCTCGATGGACATTTCCAAGCCCTCGATCGAGCAGGTGCCTGCAATCAAAAAGAAAGGGCGGTGCAGCCCGACCTCGAACCCACAAAGTTTCATGAACTGGTCCTCACGCGCACGGCTCAGGCTGCAGCGTGGTGAGCCACGGCTGCTTTGATGAAGGCGTTGAACAGCGGGTGACCATCCCAGGGGGTGGACTTGAACTCAGGGTGGAACTGCACACCCACAAACCAAGGGTGAACTGCTGTCGGGAGTTCTACGATTTCGGTGAGTTGTTCGCGTTGCGTCAAGGCGGAAATCACCAGACCGGCCTTGCGCAAGTCGTCCAGGTAGTTCACATTAGCCTCGTAACGGTGACGGTGACGCTCAGTCACGACATCGCCATAGATCTGATGCGCCAAGGTGCCCTTGGAAACGTTCGAGCTTTGCGCACCCAGACGCATGGTGCCGCCCAGGTCTGAGTTTTCATCGCGCTTTTGGATCGAGCCATCGGCGTCTTTCCATTCATTGATCAAGGCGATCACCGGGAAAGGAGTGCCGGGCTCGAACTCGGTGCTGTTAGCGTCTTTCATGCCAGCCACATGGCGAGCGTACTCGATGGTGGCCACTTGCATGCCCAGGCAAATGCCCAAATAGGGCACTTTGTGTTCTCGGGCAAATTGGGCGGTGGCGATCTTGCCTTCCACGCCACGTTTGCCAAATCCGCCGGGCACCAAAACACCGTCGTATTTGGCCAGGCTGGCCACAGTTTCTGGGCTGATGGTTTCGGAATCGATGTGTTCGATCTTGACCCGCACATGGTTGCGCATACCCGCATGGCGCAAGGCTTCGTTGACCGATTTATAGCTATCGGTCAGCTCCACATATTTGCCCACCATCGCTATGGTGACTTGACCTTGCGGATGCTCTGTTTCGTAGACCAATTCGTCCCATCGCTTGAGGCTGGCTGGGGGCGTGTTCAATCTCAGCTTGTCGCAGATCAGACCATCGAGGCCTTGTTCGTGCAAAACGCGTGGCACCTTGTAGATGGTGTCCACGTCAGGCATGGAAATCACGCCCCAGCTTTGCACGTTGGTGAAAAGCGAGATTTTTTCACGCTCTTCATCCGGGATGTAACGGTCAGCACGGCACAACAAGGCATCGGGCTGGATACCGATCTCGCGCAGCTTTTGCACCGTGTGCTGTGTGGGTTTTGTTTTCAGTTCTCCGGCCGCTGCAATCCAGGGCAGGTAGGTCAGGTGCACAAAGGCCGCATTGTTGGGCCCCAAGCGCAAACTGAGCTGGCGCACGGCTTCCAAAAATGGCAGGGATTCGATGTCACCCACGGTGCCGCCGATTTCCACAATGGCCACGTCCACCGCTTCGGGCGTGTCAAAGCCCGCGCCGCGTTTGATGAAGTCCTGGATCTCGTTGGTCACATGCGGGATCACCTGCACGGTCTTGCCCAAGTAGTCGCCACGACGTTCTTTTTCCAGCACGCTTTTATAAATCTGACCGGTGGTGAAGTTGTTGGCCTTTTTCATGCGCGTTTCGATGAAACGCTCATAGTGACCCAAGTCCAGATCAGTTTCGGCGCCATCGTCGGTGACAAACACCTCGCCATGCTGGAACGGCGACATGGTGCCGGGGTCCACATTCAAGTAAGGGTCGAGTTTGATGAGGGTGACAGACAAGCCGCGCGATTCCAGGATCGCAGCTAGTGAGGCGGAGGCGATTCCCTTGCCCAGGGAAGACACCACACCGCCAGTGACGAAGACGAATTTGGTCATGTCCAAGACGGGAGATGAGTCTCCCGGGAGCTGGTAAAGCGTGATTATAGTCAGCCCGCAACCCGGTGGTGACCAGAAATGCTTGTGAAAAGGTCTGCTACATTGCCTCCCATGAACACATTGGCTGGAAAACATCTGGTTCTGGGGCTGTCGGGCGGCATTGCCTGCTATAAAGCCGCCGAGTTGTGCCGCGCCCTGATCAAATCTGGTGCCACTGTCCAGGTGGTGATGACCGATGCGGCCACGCAATTCATGACGGCTGTGACCATGCAGGCCCTGTCGGGTCGTCCTGTCTACACCTCGCAGTGGGATGCGCGTGAAGGCAACAATATGGCGCACATCAATCTGAGCCGCGAGGCCGACGCGATCGTGGTGGCGCCTGCCAGCGCGGATTTTCTCTCCAAGTTACTGCATGGCGGAGCCGATGAGTTGCTCAGCCTGTTGTGCCTTGCGCGCCCCATCGACAGCGTGCCCTTGATCGTAGCCCCCGCGATGAACCGGGAAATGTGGTCTAACCCGGCCACGCAGCGCAACATGGCCCAGTTGCGCGCTGATGGTGTGCATGTGCTGGATGTCGGCCAGGGCGACCAGGCCTGCGGCGAAACTGGCGACGGGCGCATGCTCGAAGCCGAAGAGATCCTGGACGAACTGCAAGCGTTCTTCACTCCGCAGGTTCTGGCCGGTCAACAGGTGCTGGTGACTGCCGGACCGACCTACGAAGCCATGGATCCAGTGCGCGGGATCACCAATTTGTCCAGTGGCAAAATGGGTTTCGCCATTGCACGGGCGGCTCGCCAAGCTGGCGCCCTCGTGACGCTGGTCGCTGGCCCGGTCAACCTGGGTACGCCCCGCGGTGTGCGAAGAGTGGATGTGCGTTCGGCCATCGACATGTTGGCGGCCGTGCAGCGTGAGGTGACGCAAGCACAGATCTTCATTGCTACGGCCGCGGTAGCCGATTGGCGCCCAGACACCGCGGCCGATCAGAAAATCAAAAAAGACGGCTCGGGCGCCACGCCGCAGCTGGCCTTTGTTGAAAACCCAGACATCTTGGCCACGGTGGCTCAATCCCCTGCTGCGCAGAGCGGGGCCTTGTTTTGTGTCGGCTTTGCCGCCGAGAGCCACGACTTGTTGGCTCATGCCACCGCCAAACGCCTCCGCAAGCAAGTGCCCTTGCTGGTGGGCAACATTGGCCCCAGCACGTTTGGGCAAGACGACAATGCTTTGTTGTTGGTCGATGCACAGGGTGCGCGCGAAGTGCCGCGTGCCTCCAAACACGACTTGGCCCACGAATTGATCACAGACATTGCCCGCCGCATTCAAAGCGTACCTGTCTGAAGAAAGAACTCTCATGAAAATTGATGTCAAGATCATGGACGCTCGCATGCAAGGCCAACTGCCAGCCTATGCCACCGCGGGCAGTGCGGGCCTGGATTTGCGGGCTTGCTTGGACGCCCCCTTGTTGCTGGCGCCCAATGCCTGGCATTTGGTGCCCACCGGCATCGCTGTGTACTTGAAAGACCCCGGCTTTGCGGCCATGCTCTTGCCCCGCTCGGGATTGGGACATAAGCACGGTATCGTGCTGGGCAATTTGGTGGGCTTGATCGACAGCGATTACCAAGGCCAGTTGATGGTCAGTTGCTGGAACCGCAGTGACGTGTCTTTCACCATCGAGCCGATGGAGCGAATTGCCCAGATGGTCATCGTGCCCGTGGTCCAAGCGCAATTCAATGTGGTCACCGAATTCGAGGCTCCCAGCGCCAGGGGCGAGGGCGGTTACGGCTCAACCGGCAAACAATAGCCTCGAAACTTGGGGCCCCGGCAGGATGCCAAGGGGTTCAATGCAGGGTGCGGTCCGGATCAGCGGGCAGGTGGTTGTGGCCCAACTCGATTTTGAAAAAACCGGTGCCGCAGCTGCCTTGACCGATTTCTGCTTCGGTCGCCTCGCGAACGGACTCCACCGTCAACGCCAAACGCAATGCAATGCCTGAGAGCGGATGATTGCCATCGAGTACCACGTGTTCGGGGTAAATTTCAGTGATGGTGTAGAGCACATTGCGCGGCGCATCCGGGTGCGTGCCTTGGGGCAAGGCCGAGCCTTCAATCGTCAAGCCTTCTTCGATGTCCTGAGGGAACAAGGCGCGAGGCTCCAGAAACAGCAGGTGCTCGTCAAAGTCTCCAAAGGCGTCTTCGGGCTCGAGCTGCAGCAACACTTTGGCGCCACGAGCATGGCCTTGCAAAGCTTCTTCGATTTTGGGCAGCAAATCGTGCCCGCCCACCAAGAACTCCACTGGCTCGTCCAGCACGTCCAGTGTTTCGCCCAAGGTGTCTTTCAAGGTCCAGGTGAGCCCGACCACGCATTGTTGTGTGATTTCCATAGGAGAATTGTCGCATGGACACATCACAACCTCTCGCCTTGCTGGCGGGCCTCTCGCCCGACCAGTTCATGAAACGCCACTGGCACAAAAAGCCCTTGCTGATCCGTCAGGGATTACCGGATTTCCAGCCCTTACTCGATCGCAAGTCTTTGCTGGACATGGCTGCCCAAGAGGGCGTGGAGTCACGCCTGGTGGTGCGAAAGCCTCAGGGCTGGACCCTCAAGCACGGTCCTTTCGTGCGCACAGCTTTGCCGCCCTTCAAGCAAAAGGCCTGGACACTGTTGGTGCAAGGCATGGATCTGCACGACGAGGCGGTGCACCAATGGATGCAGCAATTCCGCTTCATCCCTGACGCCCGGCTGGACGATGTGATGATCAGCTTCGCCACCGACGGAGGTGGCGTGGGTCCGCATTTTGACAGTTATGACGTGTTTTTGGTGCAAGCTCACGGCCAACGCCGTTGGCGCATTGGCCGCCAAAAAGATTTTCAGTTGCAAGACGGTGTGCCCCTGAAAATACTGGCGAATTTCGAACCCGAAGCCGAGTACATCCTCAACCCCGGTGACATCTTGTACTTGCCACCCCTGTATGCCCACGATGGCGATGCCGTAGGCGAATGCATGACCTATTCGGTGGGTTTTCGTGCGCCGCGCCAAGGCGAGTTGGCTCGTGAATTGTTGATGGGGGTGGCCGAAGAGGCCATGGAGTCGGGTTTGGACGCCGTCTACCGTGACCCAGCGCAAACCGCAGTCAGTCATGCCGCTGCTCTGCCTGCTGCTTTGCAGCAGTTTGCGCGGGAAGCGATACAGCAGGCGCTCAAAGACCCGCACCTCTTGGATTGCCTGTTGGGTGAATACCTCACCGAGCCGAAAGCCCAGGTGTGGTTTGATAACGGTGAGCCCTTCGAGCCGCATTGGCCCCAAGCGGTGGTGCTGGACCGCCGCACCCGCATGTTGCACGATGCGCACCATGTGTTCATCAATGGCGAGAGCTTCAAAGCCAGTGGGCGTGACGCCCGTTGGATGAAGCAATTGGCGAATGAGCGGCATCTTGATGCCCGATCGGTGGCCCAATTTTCTAGCGGCGCGCTCGAACTGCTCACAGACTGGTGTGATGCAGGCTGGGTGCACACCTGCTGAGGCCGATAGAAGCTAAATGCATTACAAAAAAAGGGCGATGCCCTGATTCGGGGCACTTTTAAGGCTATAATCCAAGGCTGAGATGAAAGAGCTCGAGTGCTTTCACTCTGTCATAGCAGTAAGTAAGTCTCTTGCAAGCTGCGCTGACAATTTCCGGAAATTGTTTTCACATCCCTGTTAAGGAAAAATATCATGAACAAGTCTCTCGTTTTGGCCGCTGTCATCGCTGCTGCTGCTTTGGCCGCTTGCGGTAAAAAAGAAGAAGCTCCTGCTCCAGCCGCTCCAGCTCCTGCTGCCGCTCCAGCTGCTGAGGCTCCTGCTGCTCCAGCCGCTCCTGCTGCTGACGCCAAGCCAGCTGACGCTGCTGCTCCAGCCGCTCCTGCTGCTGAGAAGAAGTAATTCTTCACCTGATCGTTGCCTGATTCATTCAGGCAACGATCAAAAAACCCCCGCTGAGCGGGGTTTTTTTTCGTCTTGCCTATGAGTGTGGACGCTCGGGGTTGGCCGCAGGCAAGGTGATCCTGCCTACGGCCTTGACGACCCATTTCACTTCAATTCGCCAGCGATCAGTTTGAGGATTTTTTCGGCGTTTTCAGAGGCGTCCGACGCACCTTCAGCGTTTTGCACCGCGATGCGCGATACACCTCCTGCCGTTGTCAAGGTGATGCGGTAACGGGTCAAGGCAGGCGCTGAGCTGTCGGTGCTGCTGAACAGCTTGGCAAAGAAGCCAGGCTCCTTGCCTACGCTGCCGGCCGGTACGTAACGCACAAAATAAACGCCTTTGCTGCGATCACGGTCTTCCACCGTAAAGCTGGTGCGGTCTAAAGCTACGCCCAGACGGCGCCAGGTGCGGTCCAGATCGTCGTTCACGTCAATGACGGGCTGGTTGTTGACTTTTGTGACCTGAGCACCTGCCACGGCGACAGCTGGAGTGGCCTTCGCAGACGCTGTCACAGGGGCTGTAGCGCCACCGAACTTGAGCATCAGTCTGCGCATGAACTCGATTTCGAGTTCAGGGTCAGCGGGGCGTGGCTCCCAGATGGTTTGGTCTTTGTACTG
>CANGKR010000001.1 GCA_947454355.1 Comamonadaceae bacterium | reverse complement strand
TGTCAGGGAAATGGCACCAGACGATTTCGCCAGCCGTGGGTTCCGGCCACCAGCGCATCAGGCGTTTTCCAATTCAAACAGACTGCTGCGGACAGTGCCGCCTTTGGCCTTGGGGGCTGATTTTTTAACTTGATTGAGATGGGCTTTGGTCAAAGCTCCCTCATCTGCCTCGTATTGAGGCAGGAACTTGGTGGCCAGCTCATGCAGCGCTAGGTGAATCACTTGCGTTTCGTCAACACCCAATACATCAGCCAGACGTTTGGTCGTTGTGCGGGTCACGCCAGTTGCGCTGTCTTGCGGGCGATAACGAAAAGCGATCTGGGCTGCTGCAGCTTTCATTTCTGGCTCCTTTGAAGTTAGATATCTTAAAGATATCAGAAGAGCGGGGTGTTGTCAACAAGGCGGGGGGTCTGCCCGGCAAGCAGGGCTGAATGGAAAATTGAAGTCTGTGGTCGCTGTTTCAATAGTGTTTTACGGATTTGAACCGCCGTCCGCAAACCAACAAAATTGGGGCTTGAATTTGCAGGTTGTCACTGGAAAACGACGAGCGATTTCGCACTACCTAGCTGTGCCTAGTCAGGACCGGGGATTGCTATTCCCAGTTCGTTTGCCCTCTGGTAGCACCCCACCACCAATACCTGAAAAGCCAACTCTAACCGGTTGGCTTTTTTTTGCCTACTAGCGCGTGTTTGCCATTGAGGTCTACCAGGACAACAGCGTTGCAGGCCAATTGGCTCTGATGACTGCGCTGGTGACCGGTGTGGCCAAGAGCTTCAAGTTGATTTTGCCCAACGGCAACAACGCAACCTTTACCGCCTACGTGAAGAAATTCAACAGCCAGGGCGCGGTGGACCAGGCGATCCGGCGCTCGGCTGAACTGCGTATTTCAGGCTCGATCACCTGGGCTTAATTACCTGGGCCTAAGGACTCTTGCTCAGGGAAGAGGCTGCCCACCTTGACCTTTGGATTTGTGAAGTGGATAATCCACTGTATTACACATGCACAGAAGTGTTACGCCATGACCGCCAGAACCATCAACGTACGCCTGCCCGAGGCGCTTTACAACCAGATCGAAGAGCTGGCCAAGGCGACCGCACGGACCAAGAGCTTTTTGGCCATCGAAGCATTGACCAACTATGTACAGAGTGAATCCTGGCAGATTCGTGACATTCACGAGGGCATCAAGGAAGCCGATGCAGGCGAATTCGCAACCGACAAGCAAGTCAAAGCGGTATTTGCCAAATACGGCGCTTGATCCATGTTGATCAAGTGGACTAGGGCAGCGCTCGCGTCTGTGGATGAAATCGCTGGCTTCATCGCCAAAGACAACCCGACCCGTGCCAACAGCTTTGTACTGGAGTTGCAGCCCGCAGTGACCAAACTTCAGTCCCATCCTGGCATGGGCCGGGCTGGCCGAGTCCCTGGCACGCGTGAGCTGGTCTTGCACAAAAACTACATCGCCATTTACCGCGTGCGTGGCGACGATGTTGAAATTTTGAGATTGCATCACGCAGCCCGAAATCTATGACCAACCGGGTCAACCTAGCCATCTAGAGATATTGTTGAGTTGGTCAGGACCGGAAATCGCTTTTCCCGGTCCGTTTGCCCTCTGGTAGCACCACACCACCATATGCCAATTGAAAAGCCGCCAGGTTTCACTACCTGGCGGCTTTTTTCTGGGCGTTGAGCTTCGCTCAATATGGATCAGGCGACTTTTGAATTTTCTTTCTGCGTTTGGACAGTATCCAAGCCGAGTTGATGCCCGTGAAGACCATGATCGGCCAAAGCCAAGTGCAAACCATGACCCACATGAAACGACTCTCTAGCAACGAGTCTGGATCGGCATCCTGTGCCTTGTCAGGCCCTTCGCTGAACAAATGTCGATGTGTGAAAGTCACCAAACCAAAGCACACTCCCAGAAAGAGGAATGAACAGATGACTGCCATCTCGTAGGTCATGTTGAACCTTCAATAATAGGAATGAATGTATCTATTACAGAGATTTTTTTCGCGCAAGTCAATGCACTTGAATAGAAACTCATTTGCAAGTGGATAGAGCGCATTGTTTAAGCTTGAACAACGCCGATCTTTCAGAGCCCGTCAATTTCACTGGATGACTTCAGGGGTCAATGCTTGTATGGCTTGGTAATTGGTTAAAAAAACTTGGCCGTTCAATTGGGCTAAAAAATGGGTCTTGTTCAGTTTATCCATCACAGGCCCTTTGATCTCTGAAAAATGTAGAGCGATCCCCGAATCTTTGAGTCGGTTGGCAATGGCTTCCAAACTCTCCAGGGCACTGGCATCGATGTCATTCACGGCCGAACACTGCAACAGTACATGTTGCAAATTGGGGCGAGCTGCCACTTCTGCATTGATGCGGTCTTCCACGCCTCGCGCATTGGCGAAGAACAAACTGGCGTCCACCCGCAGGCAGAGTAATTTCGGACTGACCAACACCTGATGGCGCAACACATTGCGGAAATGTTCTGTGCCAGGCACCAAGCCAACCGCTGCGATATGGGGGCGACTGGCTCTGAATAAAAACAAGGCCAACGACACGGCAACACCCATCACCAAGCCGCTCTCCACTCCCGCCAGCAAGGTGGCGAGTAGGGTGGTGGCCAGTGCAGTGAAATCCAGTTTAGAAAAGTGCCAAGTGGATTTCAACATGCCCAAGTCAACCAAAGACAGGACTGCCACAATGATGGTGGCAGCCAAGGTGGCTTGTGGCAAATAAAACAAGGCTGGGGTTAAAAACAATGAGGCCAATGTGATGCCCAAAGCGGTATAGACCCCTGCTGCGGGCGTGTCAGCACCAGCGTCAAAGTTGACGACCGATCTGGCAAAGCCACCCGTGACAGGAAAGCCGCCAGTGAATGCTGCTGATAAATTGCTGGCACCCAGGGCCACCAGTTCTTGATCGGGCTCTATTCGCTGTCGACGTTTGGCGGCCAAGGTTTGCCCCACCGATACCGACTCCACAAACCCCACCACGCTGATCAGCAGGGCCGGCACCACCAACTCTTTCCACAAAGCCAAGTCCCACAAGGGCGCTGTCATCGGGGGCAAGCCTTGTGGCACGATGCCCACCAGCTTCATGCCTTGGCCTTGCCAGTCAAGGAACCAAGCTAAAAAGGTGGTCAAAGCAATGGCCAGTACCGGACCCGCTTTCGCCAATACATCTGCCAACTTGGGTTTCAAACCCGAAGAAATCAGCAACGGTTTCAAGCCTTTGCGTACCCAAAACAAAAACGCAGTGGCGGCGATGCCAACAACCAGAGTCAAAAGATGAATATGAGAGGCTTGGCTCACCAGCGACCCCCAAAGTTCAATAAAGTTGTGGCCTTCGGCTTTGACGCCCATGAGCGTCTTCATTTGGCTCAGTGCAATCAGCAAGCCAGAAGCCGAAATGAAACCTGAGATGACGGGGTGACTCAGAAAATTGGCCAGAAACCCCAGCCGCAGCAAACCCATGAGCAAAAGCATGCCTCCAGATAAAAAAGCCAAAGTGATGGCGATTTGCCAATACGCATGGGTCCCACTGGCTGCGTGCTCGCCTACTGCGGCGGCTGTCATGAGCGAAATCACCGCGACAGGACCCACTGCTAAAACACGGCTGCTGCCCAATACCGCGTAAAGCAACAGCGGCGCCACGCTGGCGTATAAACCCACCTCGGGTGGCAGCCCCGCCAACAAGGCATATGCCAGGCTTTGCGGGATCAGCATGATGGTGACGATCAGGGCCGCGACCAGGTCGTTGGTCAGATTCTCTCTGTTGTAGGACCTGCCCCACTCTAAAATGGGTAGAGTGGGCAGCCATCGGTAAGAGGTGCTCATTCGCTCACTTTTTGTGAAGCTTCCAAAATTTGCTGCTGTGGTGTCATGCCCGATTGCAACAAACTCCAGAGGGTGCTTGAGCGCATACCTGTGCGGCAATAGGCCAGAACAGGGCCAGGCAATGTGCTGAGCAATTGGCCAAAGGCTTGGCCGTCCTCGTTGCGCACATTGCCTGACTCAACAGGCAGATACTGTGCTTGCAAGCCGTATTGGCTGGCTGCTGCAGCTATTTCCGCAAAGCGGGGTTGGCCTGGGCCTTCGCCGTCAGGGCGGTTGCAGATGATGGATTTGAAGCCCGCTTCACTCAAAGCTTGCATCTCGGAAACCAAGATTTGAGGGCTGACTGAAAGGTGGGTTGTTAATAATTGGATGTCCATGGTGTTGCCCGTCATGCGATTCAGATCGAGTGAAATTTGGCTTTGCGGGGGGCATGGACAAATCGATCCATCAGTTCAAAGCCCAACATACCGACCAGCATGGCTAGCACGAACAGCAGCGCTTTGGGCTGGCCGTCGGCCATAGAGACCAAGGCGGGTCCGGGGCAAAAACCGGCAAGCCCCCAACCAGCACCAAACATCAAGCTGCCCATCACCAGTTTGTTGTCAATGTCCATGTTGGTCGGAAAACGCAACACACCGCCGAGGAAGGTGGTGGTTCGTTTTTTGGCAACAGTGAATGCAAAGAAGCCCACCAAGATGGCGCCGCCCATGACCAGTGCCAGTGAGGGGTCCCAGGCCCCAAACAAGTCGAGAAAACCGATGACTTTGCCAGGGTCTGTCATGCCTGAGAGCATCAGTCCGACGCCAAACAACAGGCCGGCAACGAATTCCGTGAGGCGATTGAGGTGATTTTTCTGAAGCATGTTGATTCCTTAAATGATGGCCAGATGGCGCATGACGTAAACCATCACGAAGCCTGCAAACATGAATGAAGCCGTTGCCACCATGGAGCGCGGTGAAAGGCGTGACAGGCCGCAAACCCCGTGGCCGCTGGTACAACCGGAGGCATAACGGGTGCCAATCCCCACCAGCAAACCCGCAGCCACCACGATCAGATCGGCTGCATCGATGCGAGGAGCGGTGACGAATTCAGCGGGAACCACGGCATGAAACACCGTAGGCGCACTGAACAAACCCCATAAAAAAGCGATGCGCCAGAAGGTATCTCCTGCCTTAGGCGGCATCAGACCACCCAAAATGCCGCTGATACCGAGAATTCGGCCGTTGACCAAAATGAATAGGGCCGAAGCGATACCCAAAATCATGCCGCCCATTAAAGACATCCAAGGCGTGAAATGTGCCCAATCTAAATTCATGCTGATGCTCCTGCTTGTGATCCACAAAATTGGTCGAATAAAACGGTCATGACTGCCAGAGCTTGGGGGCTGGCAATTTGGTAGTAAATGTTTTTGCCTTCGCGTCGGGTGCTCACCAGTTCCTCTTCACGCAGGACGGTCAGTTGTTGTGACAGTGTCGGTTGCACGATGCCCAGAATTTCCTCCAATTCACCCACGCGTTTTTCGCCTTGCGAAAGCTGGCACAACAGCATCAGGCGATCGGGGTTGGAGAGCACTTTCATCAGCCGGCAAGCTTGGGCGGCTGAAGATTTCATTTTTTCAAGGTCCAAGGTTGTGGTGTCCATGGGCGGTGTTCCTAGTTTTGCTTTATTGAAGTAGATGTAGATAGTATATTGACAGATAATTTGTTTGTCAATATAATATTGACAACTTAAACAAAAGGAGTTTTCCATGTCTACATCCGCAGTCAAGCCCCAAGTCCACGGCATTTTTGACCCTGCAACATGGACGGTCACCTATGTGGTCTATGAAAAACCAGGTTCAGCCTGCGCCATCATTGACTCTGTTTTGGACTATGACCACAAGTCTGGTCGCACCAGCCACAAGTCCGCTGATTTGGTCATCGACTTCGTCAAAACCAACGACCTCCATGTGGAGTGGATTTTGGAAACCCATGCCCATGCCGATCACCTGACCGCAGCCCCGTATTTGAAACAGCACTTAAGTGGAAAAACTGCTATCGGGGACCACATTGGTGGCGTGCAAAAAGTGTTCAAGGGTATTTTCAATATGGAGTCCAGCTTCAAGGAAGATGGCTCACAGTTTGACCGCCTGTTTGCCGATGGCGAAATCATCAACATCGGCAACCTGACAGGCCACACCATGTATGTGCCCGGTCACACACCTGCTTGCGTGGCTTACCAGTTTGGTGACGCGGTGTTTGTGGGCGACACCTTGTTCATGCCTGATGTCGGCACTGCCCGCTGCGACTTTCCCGGCGGTGATGCCAAAACCTTGTATGTATCCACACGCAAAATTTTGAGCTTGCCGCCCGCTACCCGTTTGTTCATGTGTCACGATTACCCGCCCAATGGCCGTCCTGTGAACTTTCAGACGACTGTCGCTGAGCAAAAAGCCCAAAATATTCATGTGCACGATGGCATCACTGAAGCCGAGTTTGTGGCCATGCGCACACGGCGCGATGCCACCTTGGAAATGCCTGTGCTCATATTGCCTGCAGTGCAAATCAATATACGCGCAGGTGAATTGCCTCCCAAAGAAAGCAACGGCATTGCTTACGCCAAAATCCCTTTGAACGCGTTGTAAACCCAGACGGGATTTGCTCAATCCCTTACCAAACACTGTGTGTTGCAGCCATGCTGTTCGCGCGTGCCTGAGGGATG
Organism: Comamonadaceae bacterium; assembly: GCA_947454355.1. GTDB lineage: Bacteria > Pseudomonadota > Gammaproteobacteria > Burkholderiales > Burkholderiaceae_C > Limnohabitans_A. The sequence continues at coordinate 42,104 of CANGKR010000001.1, read as the reverse complement.
CAAAAAGCCAACCCTTATCGGTTGGTTTTTTTTGCTTGACATCCTACTGTCACATATTTCCAGTACAGTCGAAATATGGAAAGTCAACACGTCGTCATCGCATTGGCCGCTCTGGCCCAGCCTCACCGTTTGGAGATATTTCGGGCTCTGGTGGTCCATGGCCCTGCCGGACTCACGCCCGCCACGTTGGCCCAGGCGCTTTGCATGCCGGCCAACACGCTGTCGTTCCATTTGAAGGCCTTGCTGCATGCCGACCTGATTTCGCAAGAACGCAGTGGCCGCCATTTGATCTATCGGGCGCAGTTCGACCGCATGAATGCGGTGTTGACTTACCTTTCTCAAAACTGCTGTCAAGGTGCGGCCTGCGAAGTGAGCCCCCCAGCAGTTTGTACCTCTTGTTGAAACTTGGAGCCCCCCTGTGACTGATTCCGCACCTTTGAATGTTCTGTTCCTCTGTACCCACAATTCCGCCCGCAGCATCCTGGCGGAAGGTCTGCTCAATCATTTGGGCAAAGGGCGCTTTAAAGCCTATTCGGCAGGCAGCAGCCCGCGCGAGAGCCAACAGCCCAACCCCATGGCCTTGGACACCTTGGCCCATGCAGGCATTTCTATTGAAGGCTTGAGTAGCAAAAGTTGGGACGTCTTTGCCACGCCCGATGCGCCGCACATGGACCTGGTGATTACTGTGTGCGACAACGCTGCAGGCGAAGTCTGCCCTTACTGGCCAGGCCAGCCAGCCACAGCGCATTGGGGTTATGCAGATCCATCAGCCTTGGAAGGGGACGAAGCCCAGCGCATGGAGGCATTTCGGCAAACCTTGCATTTGATCCGTCGTCGGCTGGAGATCTTCGTCAATTTGCCCATGTCGAGCCTGAATAAGGTTGCACTGGAAAAAACAGCCCGCGAACTGGCTGCGACATGAAAATTGGGCGTATTTTCTTGGCCGAAATGCTGGGCACCGCTGCCTTGCTGTGCGCGGTGATCGGCTCGGGCATCATGGCCGAGGACTTGGCCGCAGGCAATACCGCAGTGGCGCTGTTGGCCAACACCTTGGCCACGGTGTTTGCGCTGTTCGTGTTGATTGAATGCTTAGGCCCCATCAGTGGTGCGCATTTCAATCCAGCTGTCTCCTTGGTCATGGCTTACCGTCAGGTCCTGCCGCTTCAGTATGTGCCCGCATATGTGTTGGCTCAGTTGCTGGGTGCAAGCCTGGGTGCTTGGCTGGCGCATGGCATGTTTGATTTGGATATTTTCCAGTGGTCACACAAAGTGCGCAGCGGCACAGGGCAATGGTTGGCCGAGGTGGTGGCCACGGCGGGTCTGTTGTTCGTCATCTTGCGGGCTCCGCAGGGCAAAGCGTCGGCCATGGTGGCCTGCTACATCGGCGCGGCTTATTGGTTCACCGCCAGCACCTCGTTTGCCAATCCTGCAGCTGTTTGGGGGCGCATGATGAGCGATACCTTTGCGGGCATTCAACCGGCAGATGCGCCGGCCTTTGTGTTGGCGCAGATGGTGGGCGCAGTCATGGGATTGCTTGTGCATGGCGCTTTGAATGCGAGCCCCAACGCGCCCGAAACGGACTGAACCATGGACATGACTTCGAATTCTGATGGCCCTGCGCAACTCGAAGCAGCATGTTTTGAGCGGCCCAGCGAAGCGGCGCTTTTCCCTGCCACACGGGCTACACATTCACCCCGGTTTTTGTTGTTGTACGGTTCTTTGCGTGAACGCTCCTACAGCAAACTTTTGATTCTCGAAGCCCAGCGTTTACTGGAACATTTGGGCGGCGAAGTGCGTATCTTTGACCCGGCCGAGCTTCCGCAGCCCGATGGTGCACCTGAAAGCCATCCCAAGGTGCAAGAGCTGCGCAATTTGGCCGCATGGTGCGAGGGCATGGTGTGGTGCTCGCCAGAGCGCCATGGCGCCATGACGGGTATCTTGAAAAGCCAGATCGACTGGATCCCCTTGTCTGTCGGGGCGGTGCGCCCCACGCAGGGCAAGACCTTGGCGGTCATGGAGGTCTGTGGGGGTTCTCAATCGTTCAACGCGGTGAATCAGATGCGGATTCTGGGGCGTTGGATGCGCATGCTGACCATTCCCAATCAAAGTTCTGTGGCCAAAGCTTTTTTGGAGTTTGATGAATCGGGGCGAATGAAGCCCTCAGCCTATTACGACCGGGTTGTCGATGTGATGGAAGAATTGGTCAAGTTCACACTCCTCACGCGGGATGCGGCGCCGTACCTGGTGGACCGTTACAGTGAACGCAAAGAAAGCGCCGACGCTTTGTCCCGGCGCGTGAATCAACGCTCGATTTAAGTTGTGGTGCTCAGCTCATCAGCAGGGTAGGGCCGCAAGTAGTTCTGCCGGTTTTGCGCTTTAGCGTTCAGCCAATCGTCAAAAGACTCGGGCCGCAAGATCACGATCATGCGTTTTTCGTCCTGCGGCTTGTGAAACTGCCGCATCAAGGGATGCGCGTCGGCGTTGATGGTCAACATCGTGAAGCTGAAGACCGACTCGCCTTGAGGCGAGCGCCACTGGGCCCAAAGTCCAGCCACGCCCAGTGGCTCATCTGCGATATGGCGGATGGCCGTGGGAACGGCTTTGCCGCTGCGCCAATCGGGTTCAAAAAAAGACTGCACCGGCACAATGCAGTGCTGCGCTTTGCGGCATGCATCTCGAAAGCTGGGTTTTTCGGCCACGGTTTCAGATCGCGCGTTGTAGGTGTGGCGTGCCACTTTCGTGTCTTTGGCCCAATGCGGGATCAAGCCAAATGAACCCAGCAGGGCTTCGCGCCGTGGCACAGCGTCGTCACCCACATCCGCATTCGGATGGCGCCGGATGAAGGTGCTCATGTAACCCGGCCAGACGTCCTGCCGAGCCAATTCGCTGGGCAGGTCCACACCAAAATGGTGTGTCAATCTTGTACGGTGATGGACTGATTCGTAATGGGCACACATGCATGCACTTTACGACAGTTGCTTCAAGCGAAAAAAAACCGGCTCATCGCCGGTTTCTTTCAGATCGCCAAGCGAAGCGTCAGCAGGGCTCAGTTGCGATAACCACCGCCGCCGCCATAGCCGCCACTGCTGGCTTCTTTGGGTTTGGAGATGTTCACAATGATCGAGCGACCACCGACGGACATGCCGTTGAGGCCTTGGATCGCCGCTTCAGCTTGTTCGCTGCTGCCCATTTCGACAAAGCCAAAGCCTTTGGAGCGGCCGCTGTCGCGGTCCATCATGACTTTGGCAGAAGCCACATCGCCATAGGCGGCGAAGTTCTCACGCAAATTGTCATCGTTGATTGAATAAGGCAAATTGCCCACGTAAATTTTGCTGCTCATGTTGAGCCTTTCAGTAATTGCACGCTCACTCCCATGAGCTCGGCGTGCGGGAGAGATCGGCGCTTGGAAAAGCACCGAAGAGAAACTTTGGGAAATTCAGGATTTCAGGCAGGGGAGGGAGATTTCAGGTTCAGCACACACTGACCTGAGGGGGCTAGAGAAGGCGTCTAAGAAGTCTGCAGCCCGACAGAGCAACTGGATTACTTAAAGCCATTGTACGCCTTATGCATGGGTCATGCGCAGGGCGCGAAAGTTTATGATGCACGCTTGCCCACTCAGAGAGATAAAACAGATGTCGACATTGGCCGAACAACTGAAAAGCGAGATCTCGCGCATTGCGAAAAAAGAACTTCGTGCTGAGACCAAACAACTCAAGCATGCGGTGACTCAGCAGCGAGCCGAAATATCAGCACTCAAACGCCGTTTAGCTGAAATGGAACTGACCCTCAAACGCATGGCTAAAGCCAGTGCCAAAGCCCAGCCCGAGGTGGTCGCCGAAGAAGGTCCTACATTGCGTTTTCGCGCGGGTGGTTTCGCTTCCCTGCGTAAAAAACTGGGCTTGACCGCAGGTGAGATGGCCCAATTGTTGGGTGTGTCAGCGCAATCGGTTTACCATTGGGAAATTGGTAAATCCCGTCCCCGTGCCAGCCAGTTGCCCGCCATTTCGGCGGTTCGCAAAATGGGCAAAAAAGAGGTGGCTGAACGTTTGGCAGCTTAAACCAGCACAGCCAAGGCGAGCCCTGCTGCCAGCCACCTCAAGGCCTCGCTCCACCGAGCCCACGACTGGTTTTGCAAGAGGCCTGAGATGCACATGACGCTCAGGCTCACCCAAAGGCCATACAGCCCCGATTGCCACAGAGGGATCTTGTCAAAAATGTACAAGAGCCCCATGAAAATCGGCACCAGCAAGGCATATTGCACAGTGGCATATAAGGCCAAGCTGGGTGCAGTTTTCGGGGCATAGCGCACAAAGGCACTGGGTTGGAAGGGTGATGGATCAGGGGTATTGGCGCTTGGCGAGCCCCACACTTGCACAAGCTTGTCACGCCATCCGTTAGCGGATTGCCACTGCTTGAAAATGTCTGTGTAATGCATGGCATTGGCCCATAGCGGGTTCAAACTGTTCAGTGGCTTGCGAATGCCGTAGATGATGGGTTCGTCCACGCGCTCTTGGACAAAGGTACCAAACAGACGATCCCACACCACCAAAATGCCACCGTAATTTTTGTCGATGCAGTAGTCATTTTGACCATGATGCACCCGATGGTTGGACGGCGTGACCAGCACCCGATCGAGCCAGCCCAAGCGGCCGATCAATTCGGTGTGGACCCAGTATTGGTAGAGCAAGTCGATCAAACCCACGATCACCAGCATTTTGGGTGGAATGCCCGCTATGGCCAGTGGCAAATAAAAGACCCAGCTCCATAAAAAGCCTGTTGCAGATTGACGCAATGCGGTGCTGAGGTTGTAGTACTCCGAGGAGTGATGGATGCTGTGCGCTCCCCACAGCAGGCTCACTTCATGGCCCATGCGGTGGTTCCAGTAGTAGCACAAGTCGTACAAGACCAAAGCGGCCAGCCAGGCCCATACGCTTTCCATAGGCCAATGGGTCAGTGCCCAGAGGTCGTAGACCCCAGCATAAATGCCCAGTGTGATCAATTTAGTGAACAGGCCGCTGACTTGGCTGAGCACCCCCATATTGAGGCTGCCAATCGCGTCCGACAAACTGTAGACCTGTCGGCCTTGCCGGTGCGCGATCCAAGCTTCGATGCCTATGCTCAGCAAAAATACCGGGATGGCCAAGAGGATCGGGTTCATGACAAGCCCATTGTAAAAGCCACAGTATGACTGCTGTGGCAGGGCGGGTCGTCCGGTCGAACCCGGATGTGGCTGGCGCGTTAATCGGCCAACGCCAGTCGTTTTTTTGCCCGGCTAGGTTTGCCGGCCCGCCATCAAAGCAGTGAAAAAGCCATTGAGCCACTGCAAATTGACGGGCTTGGCGACAAATATGGTGCCCTCGGGCAGGTTGCCACGAGACTCGATTTCTTCGGGCGTCAGGGCCGAAATGACCAAGCAGGTCATTTTGGAAAAGAGCGGGTTTTGCCGCAGTGTGCGCAGCAATTCAAAGCCATCAACTCCGGACATATTCAGGTCGGCGATCAACACGTCCGGCATGATGCTAGAAATGTCGACCAGGGCCTCCAGGCCCGAGCCCATGGCCGTGCAGTCGACCGGCATGTCGCAGCGAGCGCAAAAGTCGCGCATCATTTCGCGGGTGACGTCTTCGTCTTCCACCAACAACACCTTGAGTCGCGACAGCCGACCTTCCGGCAGGCTCGGCGTCATGTTGTGGCGGCGCTGGTAGTCGCGAATGGACTGCATGGCAATGCGGCGGTGTCCACCCTGGGTCTTCCAGGCTTGCAGTTCGGCTTTTTCAACCAGAGTTTGGATGGTGCCCACAGACAGGCCCAGCAGCTTGGCTGCGTAGGTGGTGCCGCAGTAGTCTTCGGGCCGTTCGGGTTGGTGATGGGTAATCATGATTTAATTGTATTTAAAAAATAGGGTTTTCATCAATAAATAAAGTAACTAAATATTAAATTTTATGAAATATTGAAAATCAATAAGCTCACGTGCTGGTACGTGGGTGACGGAGTACTCTGAAGCCAGGTCTCCCCTGCGACATAACCGCCCCCAAGCTGCGACAGCTGCGGCCTTAACATCGGCCGACCATTTACCGCTAGACCCCTTTCCCCTGGAGTTCACTGCATGTCTGCTCACGCTGCGTTTTGGCCTAAAAGGTTGCCGGCTGCCATTTCTCCTCCCGTCACATCGCTGTGGGTCAATCTGGAGATCAGCGCCAAGCGCTTTCCTGACAAAAAGGCCTTGATCTACATGGGGCAGACTTGGTCATATGACCAATTGCTTGTGCAAGCGGAAACATTGGCAGGTCATTTGACTCAGATTGGTGTACGCAAGGGCGACCGAGTGGTGCTGAACATGCAAAATTGCCCGCAATTGGTGATCGCGCACTTTGCCATTCTGCGGCTCGATGCGGTGGTTGTCCCCGTCAATCCGATGAACCGGATGGAAGAACTCAAGCACTACATCACCGATCCGGACGCCCGCGTGGCCATCACCACCGCCGATCTCGCACCTGAATTGGCCGCAGCCAGCGATGCCTTGCCCACTGAGCAGCAACTGCAGCACCTGGTGGTGACACAGTTCACCGATGTGTTCGATCCTGTGCTGGCCGGTCCAGAGAATTTGCCCCCGCACTGGCACGACTGGTTGGTGCCCATCCGGCCCTTGCCATCATTGGCTCAGGGGCAGGTGCATGCCTGGAGCGACGCTCTGGCCCAGAAACGGCCTCTGCCCGAGGTCACCGCCATCAGTACCGATCTGGCAATCCTGCCTTACACCAGCGGCACGACCGGCCTGCCCAAAGGTTGTATGCATCCACATGCCACCGTCATGCATAACGCCATGGCTGGCGCCTTGTGGGGTAACGGTACCCCTGAAAACGTGACCTTGGCCGTGGTGCCCATGTTCCACATCACCGGCATGGTCAGCGTGATGCACACCAGCATTTACCTGGGCGCGTCATTGGTGTTGATGCCACGCTGGGACCGTGATGTGGCGGGGCACTTGATCTCCCATTGGCGCGTCACGCATTGGACCAACATTCCGACCATGGTCATTGACCTGCTGGGCAGCCCCCAGATCGAGCGCTTTGACTTGACCAGCTTGACCTATATCGGCGGTGGCGGTGCGGCCATGCCCGAAGCAGTGGCCCAGCGCTTGCTGGACCAATTTGGTTTGCGCTTTGTGGAAGGCTACGGTTTGACCGAAACCGCAGCGCCTTCGCACAGCAACCCGCCCGATGCGCCTAAGAAACAATGCCTGGGCATTCCCTTCATGAGTGTGGATGCACGGGTGGTGGACCCAGACACCCTTAAGGAGTTACCGCAGGGCGAAGCCGGGGAGATCATCATCAGTGGCCCCCAGGTGTTCAACGGATACTGGAAGCGGCCAGACGCTACGGCCTCAGCTTTTTTTGAGCGAAACGGCAAAAGGTACTTCCGATCGGGAGACATGGGGCGCATCGATGAAGACGGTTATTTCTTCATGACCGATCGCTTGAAACGCATGATCAACGCCAGCGGCTTCAAAGTCTGGCCCGCCGAAGTCGAGGCGCTGATGTTCCGCCACCCAGCCATTCAAGAGGCCTGCATCATCGCCACCCGCGACGCTTACCGCGGTGAGTCGGTCAAAGCGGTGGTGGTCTTGCGCAGCACTCACCAAGGGCAGGTGAGCGAGCAAGACATCATCAGCTGGTGCCGTGACAACATGGCCGTCTACAAAGTGCCGCGCGTGGTGTCGTTTGTCAATGCGCTGCCCAAAAGCGGCAGCGGCAAAGTCATGTGGCGTGCCCTGCAAGAAGCCGAGCAAGCCGCAGCGCCAACGGGGTCGGCATGAGCACCCCGCTGCGTTTGTCTGTCCTTGACCAATCGGTGGCGATGGCGGGACGGGGGCAGGATGCCGCCATTCGCCAAACTCTGGCGCTGGCCCAAAAGGCTGAACAACTGGGTTATGACCGTTTTTGGGTGAGTGAGCACCACAGCCATCCCAGTATTGTGGGCACTGCCCCCGAGGTTTTGATGGCCGCCATCGCCGCACGCACCGAGCGCATTCGCTTGGGCAGTGCGGGGGTCATGCTGCCGCATTACGCACCCCTTAAAGTGGCCGAGCAGTTCAGGGTTCTCGATGCTTTGGCTCCAGGCCGGATTGATTTGGGGGTGGGCCGTGCTCCGGGCAGCGATGGTCGCACTGCCCAATTGCTCAACCCCGACCGCCATGCAAGCGATCGTTTTCCTCAACAGGTCATGGAGTTGCAAGCCTGGGTCCAGGGGCAGCCCTTGCCTCCCAGTCATCCGGGTCATCAGGTGTTTGCCTATCCGCAAAGCGATACAGCGCCGGATGTCTGGATGCTTGGCAGCTCAGACTATGGTGCTCAACTGGCGGCCCATTTGGGATTGCCTTATGCCTTTGCGTGGTTCATCACCGATGGCCAAGGCGCAGACCACGCGCTGCATCTGTACCGTGAGACTTTCCGCGCTAGCGAACTGCGCTCACAACCCCAGGCCACAGTGTGCGTATGGGCTTTGGCCGCAGACACCGAAGCCGAAGCCTGGCATTTGTTTGAAAGCCGCGCCCGTTGGCGGATGGACCGCAACCTCGGGCGCATCGGTCCGATGTTGCCGCCCGAGCTGGCGGTGCGTGAGTACTCTGCCAGCGAGCAATTGGCCCTGGCGCAACTGAAAGACAATGCCTTGGTGGGCAGCGCCCCTCAAGTGGCCGACAAGCTGCGAAGCTTGGCTGAGCGGCTGCAGGTCAACGAAGTGGTGGTCATCACCTGGACCCATGACCCCCAAGCCCAAAGCCGCTCGTATGAGCTGCTGGCTCAAGAATTTGCTTTGAACCGTCAACCCTGAACTTTGTGGAGAACCCCCATGTTTGAAACCGCCATCGCTGGAAGCTTGCCCAAACCATCTTGGTTGGCTGAAACCGAAAAACTCTGGCCTCAGTGGACCACCCAAGGCCCCGAGCTGCAACAAGCCAAGGCCGACGCCACGCTGCTGTGGATCAAGGCGCAAGAAGACGCGGGTCTGGACGTGATCGGCGATGGCGAGCAGGCCCGCCAGCACTTTGTGCACGGCTTTGTGGAGCAGGTCGAGGGCATCGATTTTGTGAACAAAGTGACCATGGGCATCCGCAACAACCGCTACGACGCGCAGGTGCCACAAGTCATCGCGCCGCTGCGCCTCAAGGGCCGCGTGCACGCTTTCGAAGCCCAGCTGGCCCGCGCCCACACCAAGAAGAAACTCAAATTCACCTTGCCAGGCCCCATGACCATTGTGGACACCGTGGCCGATCGCTTTTATGGCGACAAGGTCAAGATGGCCATGGCCTTTGCCGAGTTGCTCAACCAAGAAGCGTTGGCGCTGCAGGCCGATGGTGTGGACATCATCCAGTTCGACGAACCGGCCTTTAACGTGTACATGGACGATGCAGCCGATTGGGGTGTCAAGGCGCTCGAGGTGGCCGCACGGGGCCTGACCTGCACCACAGCTGTCCACATTTGCTACGGTTACGGCATCGAAGCCAACAACAAATGGAAAGAGACACTGGGTCAGGAATGGCGTCAGTACGAAAAGGTGTTTCCGGCTCTGGCCAAGAGCAGCATCCAGCAAGTGAGCCTCGAGTGCATGCACTCGCATGTGCCCATGGAAATGATGAAGCTGCTCGAAGGCAAAGACGTGATGGTGGGGGTGATCGACGTAGCCAATCCGGCCATCGAAACTGCAGAGGAAATCGCCGACACCATTGGTCGTGCGCTTCAGTTTGTGCCCAAAAACCGGTTGATCGCCTGCACCAACTGCGGCCTGGCGCCGATGAGTCGCGCCGTGGCCGAAGCCAAGCTCAAGGCCCTGGCTGATGGGGCCAAGTTGGCCAGCCAGCGCTACGCTTGAATCTGAGGCTTTCAAAAGCCTCAGAGGCATGGGGGCTGTGATTGGGGGTTATGCTTGCGTTCTTTGCTTGCTGGCCCTGAAGACCCCATGCCACTTCCTTTGCTGCCTCCACCCCTGACCGCACCCGATCAACTTGATGCCACTTTGCTGGCACAGGGTTTTGCCGTGTTGAGTGCTGACAGCGTGTGCAGCTTGGCGGGCTTGAAAGTGTCGGATCTGCAGAATTTGGAGCCCACTTGGGACGACCTGCCCCCTGACCAATACCTCAAGGACGGTGGTCGTTACCGCCGTCGCCGGCATGCCAGTATGGAGGTCACGCCCAAGCATATGCACCCCGTGGATCACCGTGCCCATTGGCAGCCCGTGTCTTATAACGCGCTGCATGGAGGCATGCAGAGATGGTTCGAGCCCCTGTCCGCATCGGTGATGCAGTCAGTGGTGTGGTCGGGTCTGATGTGTTGGTTGGCGGGTGTGGCTTCACGTGCACAAGGCGCACAAACTTGGTACACCGAGGCACACCAATTTCGCATCGACACTACCGACGGCATTGGCCGCCCCACCCCTGAAGGCGCTCACCGTGATGGTGTGAACTGGGTCGCGGTATTTTTGGTGGGACGACAAGACATCAAAGGCGGCGAGACCCGCGTGTTTGATGTTGACAGTCCCCAAGGTCAGCGCTTCACTTTGAGCGAGCCTTGGTCGTTGCTGTTGATGGACGATACCCGCGTCATCCACGAAACCACGCCGATTCAGCCCACTCAAGCTGGCGGCTGGCGTGACACCTTGGTGATCACGCTGCGCGAGGGTGGTTTTCTGGATCAGCCGGTTTGATCACATCCGCTCAAAAATGGCGGCAATACCCTGGCCTCCGCCGATGCACATGGTCACCAAGGCGTAGCGACCATTCACACGTTGCAATTCGTACAGCGCTTTGACAGTGATCAATGTGCCTGTGGCGCCAATCGGGTGACCCAAGGAAATGCCTGACCCGTTGGGGTTGACTTTGGCGGGGTCCAGGCCCAGCTCTTTCGTCACGGCACAGGCCTGCGCCGCAAAGGCTTCGTTGGCTTCAATCACGTCCATGTCCTGGGTGGTCAAACCGGCTTTTTGCAAAGCCAGGCGAGTCGCCGAGACCGGGCCCATGCCCATGATCTTGGGGTCCAGCCCGGTGTGGGCATAGGCCACCAAACGCGCCATGGGCTTGGCGCCTCGCGCTTTGGCTGTGCCTGCTTCCATTAACACCACGGCCGCTGCAGCATCGTTGATGCCCGAAGCATTGCCCGCGGTCACGGTACCGTTTTCTTTGACGAAGACTGGCTTGAGCTTGGCCATGTCTTCGGCTTTGCAGCCCGCGCGGAAATGCTCGTCGGTAGCGTAGGCCACATCGCCTTTTTTGCTCTTGAGCATCACCGGCAGGATTTGGTCTTTGAAGTAACCGGCCGCTGTGGCGCGTTCGGCGCGGTTGTGGCTTTCAGCCGCCAGGGCGTCTTGCATCTCACGCGTGATGCCGTACTTGGCGGCCACGTTTTCAGCCGTCACCCCCATGTGGATGGTATGGAAGGGATCGTGCAAGGCACCGAGGACCATATCTACCATTTTGGCGTCACCCATGCGAGCGCCCCAGCGGGCGGTCAAGGACGCATAGGGACCGCGGCTCATGTTTTCAGCGCCACCGCCAATGGCAATGTCACAGTCGCCCAGCAAAATCGCTTGGCTGGCCGATACGATGGATTGCAGCCCTGAACCGCACAGGCGGTTGACGTTGAATGCGGGTGTGCCTTCTGCACAACCGCCGTTGATGGCGGCCACGCGTGACAGGTACATGTCTTTGGGCTCGGTGTTGACCACATGGCCGAACACCACATGACCGACTTCTTTGCCATCCACTTGGGCGCGGGCCAGTGACTCACGAACGACTTGTGCGGCCAGCTCGGTAGGGGGGATGTCTTTCAGGCTACCGCCGTAGGTTCCGATGGCGGTGCGCACACCGCTGACAACAACGACTTCACGACTCATGAGGGTCTCCAAAATGAAAAAAATAATGCGGACATTGTCCGGGTCAATGGCTACAAGCTGCTGACAAGGCCGGTGTGCGTCAATCGCGGATATCGGCCACGGGGTTGGCGCCAAAGTCCGGGCGGTTCAAAAACGCCAGAATGCGGGTGCCGGCCTCAGTGGGCGAAGTCAATTGCCCATTTGCCTTGAGTTGAATGAAATCGCTCTGGTCAGGGAAAGTTTTGGCGTCTGCGCCGCGTAACTGGATCTGCATGTCGGTGTCGATCACCCCCGGGGCCAACGAGCAGACTTTCGCGCCATGGGGTTTGAGCGCTTCTTCCAGCGCCAAACAACGGGTGAAGTGGTCCATGCCCGCCTTCGCAGCGCAATAGCCGGCTTGCGAAGCCATGGCCCGCCTGCCCAGACCCGAAGAGATGTTCAACACCTTGCGCGGCATTAACCATGCATCAGTGGCTTGCAAAAAAGCTGCAGTCAATTGCATCGGGGCTTCCAGGCCCACACGCAAAGCATTGCCCAGATCGGCGGCATCAGCCTGGCTCATCGGACCAATGCGCGGGATGACGCCAGCGTTGTTGATTAAAGTCACGCTGCCCCAAGGAGCGTGGGCCTGCTCTTGCAGCCATAGGGTCAAGCGTTGGCTGGCTGCCACGCCGTCGGAGAGGTCTTGAGACCATTGGGTCAAGGTGGTGCCAACAGTTTTCGCCAAAGGCTCTAAAGCTGCGTTGGTCTGGCGCGAGATGCACAGCAGGTTGTGGCCCGCCTGCAGCAATTGCTCGGCCATGGCCAAGCCCATGCCGCGAGAGGCACCCGTGAGGATGTAGAGGTGAGAATTCATGGGGCGATCTTAGGCCAAGCCGGTCAGGTCAGCCTGTCACCTGCGCGAGATCCTTGCCATCTGGCCTATAAGCTTCAAGAGCCCTGACTGGCCCTGATGCGGTGGATCTCCAGCGGCGTGACTTCGGCAGCATGGTTGCCCCATTGCGTGCGTAAATGCGTCAACACAGCGGCAATGTCTTTGTCGTCCAGCGTCAGGATGTAGGGTGGCATGCCAAAGGGCCGGGGGTTGCCTGCGGTGGCGGGCGGGTAACCGCCATAAAGCACAGTTTGCACTAAGTTGGTGGTGTCTTTTTGCAGCACAGCCCGGTGGCCGGCCAGCGCCGGGTAAGCGCCTGTTTGCCCTTGACCTTGTTCGCCATGGCACTGCGCGCAATGCTGTTCGTAAATTTTCGCGCCACGTGTGGCCACGTCGGGTAGCACGCGGCGCAAGGCAGTCGCTGAGGGTTGCTGACTTTGAACATCAGGCTTGGCTTTGGATTGCAAATACATCGCCATGGCTTGCAAATCTGCATCTGACAAAAACTGTGTGCTGTATTGCACCACTTCACCCATGGGGCCAGTGGTGTGGTATTCGCCCGATCGACCGGTCTTTAACAGTTGGATGATGGCTGAAGTTGGCGTCTCCGCCAGACCAGTTTGCAAGGGGTCTAAGAGCGAAGGGGCCCACCAATTGATTCCGAACATCAAGCCACCTGACAGGTCATCCACTGATGCGGTCGCCCCCAAGGCGTTGCGCGGGCTGTGGCATGCCGCGCAGTGGCCGAGACCCTGTACCAAATACGCGCCGCGGTTCCAGGCTGCGTCTTGCTGGGGTTGGGGCTGATAGCTGCCTGCTTTGAAATACAAGCTCCTCCAAAAGGCCAATGCGGCTTGTGTGCCCAAGGGCCAACGCAGTTGATGTGGCGGCATGACCTGCGGTACAGCGGGCAAGCTTTGCAGCCAGGCAAACATCGCGTCGGCATCAGCGCGGGTGATCAAAGTGGTGTGGTTATAGGGAAACGCCGGGGCCAACAAACGACCGTCTTTGGAGCGCCCATGGTGCAAGGCTCGCCAAAAATGCTGGGCATTCCAACGTCCCAAGCCCGTTTCAGGATCTGGCGTGAGGTTGCTGCTGAATACGGCGCCAAAGGGCGTGTCGATGGCCCGTCCGCCAGCCAAGGGCGCCCCGCCCCGTGCGGTGTGACAAGCGATGCAGTTGCCGGCTTGCACCAGGTAGCGGCCTGCCTGCAAGGTTTCTGGACTGGATGTTGCGGCAGCCGGACTGTGCACATCGACGCCATCGCCGTAGTTGTGCCAGACCACGCTTGCGGTCAATACCGTCACGCTGAGTGAGCACAGAAGCCAAAACTTTCTCATGGTTGGGCTTTCAATTCGGGCGCACTCCCACAGTCCAGATCAACCCGCTCTGTATGGAGACGTATTCGCGGGGCTTGGGTCGCGGCAGTGGTGTCTGCGGGCAAAGACTGGGTCGACAACCAAGTGGCCACTGCCATCAAATCGCTGCTGTCAAGTCGCTTGACAATCTGGGCCATGCAGTCAGGGGCCTTGGCCTGGCGCTGCTGCGTTTGCCATGCGCCCAGTTGGGCATTGAGGTAATCGAGCGGTAGCCCCAGCAAGCCCGGCACATGGGGCTGTAAGCCGGTCAAACGTTCACCATGGCATTGCATGCAGGCGGGCACTTGGCGTGCCGCATCACCTTGCAAAGCCAGTTGGCGACCGCGGGCCAATGTCGCCACTGGCATGCGAGAACTCGGTTGCGCGGCAGCAGGGTAGGGCAGTTTCAACTCAGAAAAATACTGGGCGATCTCTTGCAAATACGCATCTGACAGCGGGTCCACCATTCGGCTCATCAGGCCGTAATGCCGGCGACCTTCACTGAAATTTTTCAATTGGTTGTAAAGGTAACCGGCCGGCTTGCCGGCCAAACGCGGGTAGTAACCATCCGGTCCGGCGCGGCCCTGATCCCCATGACAGGCGGTGCAGGCTCGTGTGCGCTCGGCCATGGAATCTTCAAATCCTTTGGCATGGCTGGGCATCGACATTCCCAGAGCACCCAGCAACATAAAAAATCCTGCCACCGTAGCGCGTGCAACAAATGTGTACATGGGCCAAAGATAACCGACAATCAGGGGTTGAAGGCAAACCTGTAGAGACAAGTTTGTCCAGTCCTTGAATTTTTCAGTTTGTTTGTATGTCCGATATCCAAGTCCGTTTTGCCACCTTGAAAGACGCTGCTGATGTGGCGCAGTTGCATTTGGTCGCGACCATGTCTTTGTACGAAGGGCAGGTCCCCTTCGAGCACTGGGCCGCGACCCCCATGCCTAAACGCACCTCTTATTGGAAAGAGGCGATTGAATTTGGAGAGCCTCAAGTGTTGGTGGCGCTCGAAGACGACATCATCGTGGGCATGATCGGCTACGACCGTTCGCGAGATCCCAAAACCCCCAACACGACCGGTGAAATCTGGGCGTTTTATGTGGACCCGGACCGAATCGGGCAAGGCATTGGCTTGGCTTTGTGGGATGCGGCCCGCGAAGGCTTGGTCGACGAAGGTTGCACGGATGTGACGGTGTGGTTGCCATTGCGTCAAGAGCGCACTTTGCGCTTTCATGATATGGCCGGTTTCAAGCGCGAAATGAACACCGCCCGCACTGTGCCGATGGGCGACGCCCGAGTGGAAGAAGTGCGTTTGAAGCGCAGCTTGGGCTGAGCTTGAAGCTGATCCTGGCCCCGATGGAGGGCTTGTTGGACCATTCCTTGCGTGATGCGCTCACCAAGGTGGGCGGTGTCGATCGCTGCGTTTCTGAATTCATCCGGGTCACCGGCACCTTGTTGCCTTACCACGCCTTCGAGCGAGTGGTTCCCGAGTTGCGCAACCACAGCCGAACCGCAGCAGGTGTGCCGGTGCGTGCGCAATTGCTCGGTTCGGACGCGCAGTGCCTGGCCGACAATGCGGCCCGCTTGGCAGAAATGGGCTCGGCGGGCATCGACTTGAACTTTGGCTGCCCCGCCAAAACCGTGAACCTGCACCGCGGCGGTGCTGTCTTGCTGGATGAGCCTGAGACCGTCGCCCGTATCGTGGCCGCAGTGCGCCGAGCGGTGCCAGCGGCGGTGCCGGTGTCGGCCAAGATGCGACTGGGCTACAAAGATGACAGCCGCGCCGAAGAGTGCGCTCAGGCCATCGAGGCTGCTGGAGCCAGCGAGTTGGTTGTGCATGCCCGCACCAAAGCCCATGGCTACAAACCGCCCGCCTATTGGGAGCGCATTGCCGACTTGCGGGCAGTGGTTCAACTGCCTTTGATCGCGAATGGCGAAATCTGGACCGTGGCCGATGCGCTGCGATGCCGCCAGGTGTCAGGGTGTGTGGACTTGATGATAGGGCGTGGCATGGTGGCTGACCCGGGGTTGTGTTTGGCCATTCAGGCGCACGACAGGGGCTTGAAGGGATACAGCTTGTCTTCGGGTGCTGACAGATCAGCTCCCTGGGCCCGTTTATTGCCGTTGATGCTGCAGTTCTGGCAGCGTGTGGCGCTGCATGTGGCGCCGCGCCATCGTGCGGGTCGTCTCAAACAATGGTTGAATTACTTACGCCGCAGTTATCCCGAAGCGCAGGCGGCATTTGACGAAGTGCGGTTGTTGCAGGAGCCAGCGTTGGTGGAACAATGGCTGCGGCGCGAAATGGCTGCTCAGTCGAGCGTTAGTTGATTCGCGGCCAGATGGGCCGCGACTTCGTTGCGCAGTTGTTCCAATTGCGGCGCGAGTTTGCGAAATGCTTTGCTGACTTCGGCGGTATCACCGTGCTTGCTCAGCACTTCCACTTGCACCACATGCTCGACCAAGGCGTCCACACAAAACACAGGCGCAAAACCTTTAACTTGGTGCAATAAACGGTTGGCGCCGGGCACATCGTCTTTGGCCAGCAAGTCGCTGATCAGAGCGATGTCGGTGGTCAAGGTTTTGTGCAGGGTTTTAAGTAGCGACAAAAATCCTGCTTCGTCACCAATGAACTCCATTCCCCGCTCGACCGAGAGGAATTTGAAGGCGGGGGCTGAGGACGGGCTCATGACGACAAGGTGTGTTCAGGTTGTAACAATTTGCTAACAAACTTGATTTTAACCAAGCAAATCGTCCAATCCTCCTAAGGGTTCAAAACGCTTGTTGCGAAACTGTAAACGGGTCGGTCCGGGCAGGGCGCGCTCTTTGCGGGAATGGCGTTCGTCACCCGGATAACAGATCACGCGCATACCGTCCTGGTCGAAGGGTTCGGGTTGGATCAACGGCGGTGTCCGCTCGCGGGCTGACGCCATGGCACTGGCCGCTGAGTCATATCGGGTCAGGTGGGACAGGCTCATGATTTGGGGCGGCGCCAACTCGATCTGTCCATCCCAATACATCATCAAGGCTTGACGCGGGTTGAGCCAGGCGCTCTCGGTGGTTTCGTGGTTGTCATGCGAGGCGATTTGGTCGCTGGGGGCATGTGCCAAAAAGAAGCGTGTGTCAAAGCGCTTGTTCGTGACCGAAGGCACGCGGGGAGTGATCCAGCGAGACCAGGGCACCAAGGACTCTGTTTGCAGAGTCAAGGCTCCGCCTTGCAGCACCTGTGCAAAGGGCAAGCCCTGCCCCAAGCGTTCGCGGGCCTGCACCAATGCCTGGGTGTGCTCTACCTGGGCTTGAGCAAACAAGACGTTGGATTCTTCAAAAGCTTCGCGCAAAGCGGCTACAAACAAACTGGCGGCCTTGCCCTCTGGCAGGTCGGCTTCACCCAAGCGCGCATGCAAGGCGGGCAGGGGTCTGTCAAGATGTTGCAAGACTTCGGGGTGGGCATCGGCCGCATCGAGCTTGCCACCCGGGAATACAAAGGCCCCGCCCAACACTGCAGATGCGGCACTGCGTTTGAGAAGCAAGACTTCCATGCCCTGCGCCCCATCGCGCAACATGACCACGGTGGCCGAATCCAAGGGCGGGGTGTCAACGACAGTTGAATTGATTTGCATGCGGTGTCCTGTGGGCTGTCAAACCGGCAACAGAGCCGGTGGGCGTTTGGGCCTATATTGGCGCCAGTGCTTCAGGCTATCAGAGTTGGATCCCTGTGGGGCTCCGGCTGTGGCACCTAGGCGTCATTTCAATTCCATTCAAGGTGTAGCTCACATGCGTATCGATTTCACAGGCCGAGTGGCCATCGTCACAGGTGCCGGCGGCGGTTTGGGCAAGCAGCATGCCCTGGCTCTGGCGGCTCGAGGGGCCAAGGTGGTGGTCAATGATCTGGGGGCCGATGTGCATGGCGAGGGCGGCTCGGTCAGCGCCGCGCAGGCGGTGGTCGATGAAATCCGTCAACACGGCGGCGAGGCCATTGTCAATGGCGCTTCGGTCACCGACTTTGCCGCTGTGCAGGCCATGGTCCAGCAGACCATGGACACCTGGGGCCGGGTGGACATCCTGGTCAACAACGCGGGCATTTTGCGCGACAAGAGTTTTGCCAAGATGGATCTGGCTGATTTCCGTTTGGTCATGGATGTCCACTTGATGGGCGCGGTCCATTGCACCAAAGCGGTGTGGGCGATCATGCAAGCTCAAAACTATGGCCGTGTGGTCTTGACCACCTCGTCCAGTGGGTTGTATGGCAACTTTGGTCAGGCCAACTATGGCGCCGCCAAAATGGCTTTGGCAGGCTTGATGCAAACCCTGTCCATCGAAGGCGAAAAACATGGCATCAAGGTCAATTGTCTGGCGCCCACCGCAGCCACCCGCATGACCGAAGGCCTGATGTCCGAAGAAGTCTTGAATGCCTTGCAACCCGAAGCGGTGGTGCCCGCCATGCTGGTCATGGCAAGCGAACAAGCGCCCAACCGAACCATCTTGTGCGCAGGCGCGGGCAGCTTTGAAGCAGCCCACATCACCATGACCCAGGGCCTGCATTTGGGCGTCTCGCCTGATACGCCAGAACTTTTGGCTGCCGCATTGGCCCAGGTCAAAGACCAGGCGGGTCAGATCGTGCCCCTGTCCGGTTCGGCTCAAGGCAGTCACGAAGTGGGCATGGCCCTGGCCGCCCGAAAGAGCTGATCGGCCCAGCGACAGCATTGGTTCCAGTCCATGGCCTGGTGCTGTCTGTGACTGACTCAGCTGCCTGTGTTGGCCAAAGCCTGCGCCATGCGCAGCTTGTCTTTTTTGTTCGGACGCTTGCCTTTGATGCCGCCATTCGGGTCATGCGCGACTCCAGGAGGGTGAGCTGCCCCTGAGGGAGCCTTGAGCGCGGCGGGCGCGCTCGGTTCAAAGCCTTCCAGCACTTCGCGCGGCACCGAGATGCTTTGGCGTTTTTCAATCAAGCGCCAGTGTGCCTCCGTGTCCTGGCTGACAAAGCTCACCGCCAGGCCACTGTGCCCAGCCCGACCGGTACGGCCGATGCGGTGGGTGTAGTCCACCGCCGATCGAGGCAAATCGAAATTGACCACCACGGGCAGTTCGGCAATGTCCAGGCCGCGAGCGGCCACATCGGTGGCGATCACTACTTTCAGGCGCGAAGCTTTGAAGTCAGCCAGCACCTGGCTGCGTTTGCCTTGACCCAATTGCCCATGAAAGGGCTCGGCATGGATGTCAGCCTTGCGCAATTTGGCGGCAATGATCTGACAAGCATGTTGAGTGGCTGCAAAAACCAGAACCCGCTTCCAGCCGTGGGTTTGGATGAGATGCCTCAGCAGTTGCGTGCGCTGTGGAGCATCCACTGCCACAGCACGTTGGGTGATGTCGGCCGGGCGTTCATCGGGTAGCACGTCCAGGCGTTGTGGTTTGTGCAACAGGACATCGGCCAAGCTTTGCACTGCTGGCGCAAAGGTGGCTGAAAACAGCAAGTTTTGTCGGTGTGGGGGCAGACTTTGGAGGATAGCTTGTAGCTCCTCGTGAAAGCCCAGGTCCATCAATTTGTCGGCTTCGTCCAGCACGAGGGTCTGCACTTCGGACAAGTTCAAGGCGTTTTTGCTCAGCAAATCCAGCAGTCGCCCCGGTGTGGCCACCACCACATCGGCGCCGCCGCGCAGGCCCATCATTTGCGGGTTGATCGACACACCACCGAACACCACGGTGATCTTGATGGCTCCGGCATGCAGCGACAACTGGCGCAGCGTCTCGCCGACTTGCACAGCCAATTCGCGCGTGGGCACCAGCACCAGGCTGCGCACCCGTCGGGGTGTTTGGCGCTGCTGCATCAGCCATTGCTGCAAGAGTGGCAGGGCATAGGCCGCCGTTTTGCCCGAACCCGTTTGCGCACTGGCCTGCACATCGTCTCCCGCCAAGATGGCGGGAATGGCCAAGCTTTGAATCGGCGTCGGTGCGGGATAGTCCTTGGGCTTGAGGGCTTGGAGCAGTTCAGGGCGCAGCCCCAGGCTGGAAAAGGTCATACAGTCGATCCGAGTTAATAGGGGGCCAGCTTCACAGCCCCATGTTGTCGAGCATAGACGCATAATGGGGTCATCCGCTGCGAGGCGGCACAGATCCGTCTACGGGGCAACGCACCCCCTTGAGAAAGCCCCATGAAAAAAACATTTCCTTTGCAAATTGAAGGCAAGAACCCCGACCGCGTTCTGGAGGCTCTCAAGCACGAGGTGCGCAAATACGCCCGCCGCGAAGGCCGCAAGACTTTGCCCGAAGGTTTTGACTATTGGGACTTCGACTGCAGAGTCGGCCCCAGCACTGATGAGGCCCTGGCGGCGGCTTTTACGCAAGTTGTGCCTTTGATCGATGCCGTAGCCAAATCCGGCGCTGCTACTTGCTATGTGGAAGTTTTGTCCCGCGCAGTCGTGCGTGTGCGCAAGCCCGTTGTGGCCGACATCGACAGCGCGTCTTGAACGCCAAAATCGAAGCCCTGCTGGAGACCATTCGTGCGATGGAGCACGAAATCGAACAGGAATTGCAGCGCAAAAGAACAGAATTGAAGGCCGACTTTGAGGCCACGCGTGTGCGCTTTGAGCAAGAGGTGCTGGCACAGCAGCAGCGCTTCAAGATGGGTGTGTTCAAGTACCTGCTGAGCTCCGACTGGAAAAGCTTTTTATCCGCCCCTCTGATTTATGCGGTGTTTTTTCCGATGGTGCTGTTCGACCTGTTTGTCTGGGTTTACCAGTGGGTGTGTTTTCCTTTGTATGGCCTGGCCAGGGTGAAGCGGGCTGAATATTTTGTTTTTGACCGCGTGCACCTGGGCTACCTGAACATCATCGAAAAAATCAACTGCGCTTATTGCTCGTATGGCAATGGTTTGATTGCCTATGCTCGCGAGGTTGTTGGGCAAACTGAACAGTACTGGTGCCCCATCAAACATGCCCGCAAGGTCCTGCAAGCGCACCCTTACTACATGGGCTTTGTCGACTTTGGCGACGCCGAAAGTTACCGCACAGAACTCAATGTGTTGCGTGCCAAATTGGCTGCCCTGAAAATCCAGTCTATTCCTGACGGCGGGCCACCCGCCGCACCGCCGACTGCTTGAGGCCAAAAGGGCAGGCCGCGTGCCACAATAGCGGGATGAAACACAGAAAAGGCATCATCCTGGCGGGCGGTTCCGGAACGCGTTTGTACCCGGTGACCCAGGCTGTGAGCAAGCAACTCATGCCGGTCTATGACAAGCCCATGGTCTATTACCCTTTGACCACGCTCATGCTGGCAGGCATACGCGATGTGCTGCTGATCAGCACCCCGCAGGACACGCCTCGATTCACAGAGCTGTTGGGCGACGGAAGCCAATGGGGCATGAACATCCAGTACGCGGTGCAGCCCAGTCCCGATGGCCTGGCACAGGCCTTCATCATTGGCAAAGACTTTGTCAAAGACCACCCCAGTGCCTTGGTGCTGGGTGACAATATTTTTTACGGTCATGACCTGGTGCGTTTGCTCTCCAGCGCCGATCAGCGCAGCCAAGGCGCCAGCGTGTTCGCCTACCATGTGCACGACCCCGAGCGCTATGGCGTGGTGGCGTTTGACGATGCCCAACGCGCTATCAGCATCGAAGAAAAGCCTTTGAAGCCGCAAAGCAACTATGCCGTCACGGGTTTGTATTTTTACGACGAACAAGTGTGCGATATCGCTGCCCACATCCAGCCCTCGGCGCGTGGTGAGTTGGAAATCACCGATGTGAACCGTCAGTACCTCACGCAGGGCCAGTTGAATGTTGAGATCATGGGCCGAGGCTATGCCTGGCTGGACACCGGCACCCACGACAGCTTGCATGAGGCGGCGGGTTTCATCGCCACCTTGCAAAAGCGCCAAGGCCTGATGGTGGCTTGCCCCGAAGAAATTGCTTTGAGTCAAGGCTGGATCCAGGCAGCCGATGTGGCCCGCCTGGCTGCGCCGCTGGCCAAAAACGGCTATGGCCAATACCTTCTGAATCTGATCCGATAAACATGGCCTATACCGTCACACCGACTGCTCTTTCCGATGTATTGATCCTCCAGCCGCAAGTCTTTGGTGACGAGCGGGGATTCTTCTTCGAGAGTTTCAACGCCCGCGATTTTGCAAAAGCCACTGGTCTGAATGTGCAATTTGTACAGGATAACCACAGCAAATCCGCCCATGGCGTGCTGCGGGGACTGCATTACCAAATTGAGCAGGCCCAGGGTAAATTGGTGCGTGTGGTTCAGGGCGAGGTTTTTGATGTGGCGGTGGATATGCGCCGCTCCTCGCCCACCTTTGGTCAGTGGGAGGGTGTGCGTTTGAGTGCAGACAACCATCGGCAGTTGTGGGTGCCGCCAGGCTTTGCGCACGGCTTTGTGGTGCTCAGTGAAAGCGCCGAGTTTTTGTATAAGACCACCGACTACTGGGCGCCTGTCCACGAGCGCTGCTTGTTATGGAACGACCCTGCGGTGGGCATCGAGTGGCCCATTGACTTTCCACCACAATTGGCCGCCAAGGACGCCGCTGGCTTGCCCTTGGCCCTAGCTGCTTGTTTTGCATGATGGGTGAGCGCAGACTGTCTCGTCGGCACTGGACTGCACGCGCTCTGATGGGGGCTGGTCTGGGCCTGTTTGGCGGACCGCTGCAGCACGCTTGGGCCCAAGGCTTGGGCACGATGAGTCCCGCTTGGCCCCAAAAACCCATCAAATTCGTCGTGGCCTACCCACCCGGCGGCGTGAGCGATGTCATGGCCCGTTTGCTGGCCGAGCGGCTGGCACTGCGTCTGAATGTGCCGGTCTTGGTGGAAAACAAAGCTGGTGCCAGCGGGGCCCTGGGGGTCAGCAGTGTGGCCAAGTCTTCGCATGACGGCTACACCTTCGCGTTTTCGGCGGTCAGTCCTTTGACCTTGAGCCCGCATTTGGGCAAGCCTGTCGTTGAAGCCCGTGACATCTCGCCTGTGGCCGGTGTGATGGTCTCCCCCGTTTTGCTGGTAGCCACACCGGCAGCGGCCTTTACGGATTTCAAGGCCATGTTGGCCGTAGCCAAAGCCAAGCCTTTTTCGCTGCGTTGGGCCACCTCAGGGTCAGCCTCTTTGGGCCATGTCATGCTTGAGCAGTTGCATGCCTTGGCGCAAGTGGACTTCACCCATGTGCCCTACAAAGGCGGTGGTCAGCAAATTACCGATGCCTTGGGCGGGCAGTTTGAGTTGCTCAGCGTCAATGCTTCTTCGGCGGTGTTGCAGTACATCGGAGAAGGCAAACTGCGCCCTCTGGCGGTGGGCTCGCCCAGTCGACTGGACAGTTTGCCCCTGGTGCCCACTTTGAGCGAGCTGGGTTTTGCCCCTGCCAATGTGAGCTCTCAATTTGGTGTGATGGCGCCCGCCCTGACACCGCCTGCCATCGTGGAAAGATTGAATGCCGAGATTCAGGCTGTTTTGGCTCAGCCTGCGGTACGTGAACGCTTGAGCGCCACCGAGTGTTTGCCTTTGAGAACCAGTGTGCAGGAGTTCAAGCGCATCATCAGCCAGGAATCCGACAACATGGCCCGTATCGTCAAGGACGCCCGCATCGTGGGTGAATGATTTTGTTGAACAGGAGTTAACACATGACCACCATTTCAAAAGTGCTACTGGCCAACTTGGCCTTGGCCGCAACCCAACTGCAGGCACAAGAGGCTCCTCCAGATCGCTTTGTGGGTGATTTGGGCGCTGCGGTCTACAGCACATCGGCCTCAATTAAAAGCAAAGACACCACCACCACCGTGTTGCCGTATGTGTATGGCGATTGGGGGCGATTTTTTGCGCGGGTGGACACCCTGGGGGCCAAAATCATGCCCTTGGGCCTGGGTCATCTGGAAGGAGTGCTGCGCATCAGCCAAGAAGGCTATGACGCCAATAACACCCTGCTCAAAGGCATCTCCTCGCGTAGCCAACCTATGCCTATTGGCCTGGGGACCTTTCAGCGTACTTCGCTGGGCGGTGTGTTTGTGTATGCCATGCACGATCTGAATTCCGGAGGCCATGCGTTGGATGTGACCTACGGCGCTCGCCTGGAGTTGGGCAGTATCAAGGTCTATCCGCAAGCGGGCCTCGAGTACCGCAGCCAAGCCTATGTGCAACACCTGTATGGTGTGTCGGCCGCAGAAGCAGCAACCAGCCTGGCGACAGGTGGGCGCATGACGGCCTACACCGCTGGGGCGGCCACCACACCTGTGATTGGTGTGGCGGCCAGCGTCCCTTTGAGTGGGCCTTGGTCTTTGCAATTGCAGTGGCGCCATAAGTGGCTGGACAGTGCAGTGAAGAACAGCCCCTTGGCGGGAGCGGCCAGTCAAAACATCGGCTTTGCAGGTTTGAGCTACGAGTTCAAGTAATGGCTTGAAGCACCTGCCCAGCCTTCGCAAGGTGCCTTAAGCGGCAAGGGCCTGAGCCCGCAAGGCTTGCAATTGTTCACTGCTCAATCGGTTGCCGTGCTGGCTGACCACCGCAGCAGCGGCGCGGTTGGCCAAGGCCGCAGCCGCTTGGACGGAATGTCCATGGGTGATCGCGTACAAGAAGCACCCGGCGAACATGTCGCCCGCACCATTGGTGTCCACAGCCTTGACTGGCGTGGCGGGCACATGCCAAGTTTGGCCAGCTTGCAAAATCTCGCAGCCCTCGGGGCCCATGGTCATGCAAACGGTCGTTGCCAGCGCTTGCAACTTCAGGCGGATGGCCGGCAGCTCTGTCGTGCCGCACCAAACCTGGGCTTCCTCTAAGTTGCAGAACAAATAATCCACATTCCTGCCCAGCATGGCATCCAGGCCTGCGCGACAAAACTGGATCATGCTCACATCGCTCAGCGTCAACGCCAAAGGCACTTTCGCGGCCACCGCCAATTCGCGACCCTTCAAGGCCGCTTGCAAGCCGGTAGGGGAAGCCGCCAGGTAGCCCTCCATGTAATAGATGCGGGATTTTTCAATCGCAGACGGTTGCAAGGCGCTGCTGTCGAGTTCCGCCGAAACTCCCAGGAAAGTGCACATCGAACGTTCGGCATCAGGCGTGACCAGCACCATGCAACTGCCGGTTTGACCGGCTTGTGCCCGGGTGTGGGTGAGGTTGGTGTGTACACCCCAGGTTTGCAGGTCCTGCGCGTAAAAGTCCCCGAGTTCATCGTCTGCCACTTGGCAGGAGTAAAAGGCCTGACCGCCCAGCTGGGCCAGCGCTACCACTGTGTTACCCGCCGAGCCGCCGCCTGTGCGCCGGGGTTGGCTACTCTCGAGTTGTTTCAACAATTCGGCGCGACGCGGGGTGTCGATCAAGGTCATGTGCCTTTTGTCTACGCCCATGGCTTGGAGTTGGGCATCCGAGACTTCGTATTCCGAGTCAACCAGGGCGTTGCCGATGGCATAAAGGTGATAGTGGGACATGGGGCAGTATCAAGTTCAAACCGTCAAGTTTACTGGCTGGTCTGCAGGCGCTGGGCCTGGGCGTAAAATCAACGTGCTTACTTGGTGCCATGCGCCCTTTATGAAACTTAAGGCTACGATGAAACGCGAATATTTTTCTTCCTTCAAACACGACCGTCGCACAGCGGAATCCCGTCAGGGCTCTTGCATCGCGCTGGTGGATGCCCGCTTTTTGATTTGGCTGGCTCAGCAAAATGCGCAAGGTGCGGCAGGTGAATCGGTCAATCGACAAGGCCTGATGGGATTGCTCACCCAAGCCATGGCCCACACCGGACTGGACGTGGACTTGCGCAGGGTCTATTGGTACACCGACCGCGCTGATGGCGGAGTGTTAGACGATCAGATCGTGCGATGGGTGCAATCCCACGACGTGGATGGCGGCGCGTCCATGTTGCGGGCACTCGGTCAGGACCTGACCCAATTGGCTCGTCAGCAGGCGTGCGACCATGTGCTGATCGCTACCGATGACGAGCGTTTCATCAGCGACATCGATGCCGCCCAATTGTGTGGTGTAAGCGTGCATGTGCTGGCCGACGAGAGCGCCCGCAACATGCCGCAACTGATGCGTAACGACCCAGGTTGGGGCCGTGTATTGGCGCAAGCCGATCGCCGTGTGGTCGTTCCTGCGCAGCAACTGAGTGAAATGCTGCAAGGCAAATTACCCACGGCACAGCAGGACCCGGCAGAAAATCTTGAAGAAGTGCGCCCCATCATCACCGAAGTGATCACTGCCTGGTGGGTCGAAGAACCGGAAGACCTGCGTGAAGACTTGCGTGACGCCTTGCAAGTGAGCCGCGGGGTGCCGCAAGAAGTGGACCGCCAATTGCTCTTGCGCATGCGCCAGCGCTTGACCCGAGCCTTGAGCTTGAACGAGAAAAAACTGCTGCGTGAAATTTTGCGCAGCGTGGTCATGGGTCCTGCCCCCACCGAAGAGGCGGTATTGCCCGCAGATGCCATCGCCTGAACCACAGAGGAGACTGCCCATGAATACTCCCGCCCCCGACACTTGGACAGACCGATTGGCCCAGCTTTACAGCGGCGCTGTGCACGATGTGCTGCGCGGGATGGGGCATGACAACTGTGTGTTGCCCTCCGCGCTGCGGCCTTTGGACCCTAGCCTGAAAGTGGCCGGCCCGGTCTGGACCGTTTCGGGCCGTACCGATCGGACCGTCAGTCGCCATGAAAGTTTGTTGGGCTGGACGACCCTCTTGTCCAAGGCGCCCAGCGGCCATGTGGTCGTGTGCCAGCCCCACAACCAGGACGTGGCCCTTATGGGCGAGCTGTCAGCCGAAACCCTGAAAAATAAAGGCGTGTTGGGTTATGTGGTCGACGGCGGCTGCCGGGATACGGACTTCATTCTGGAGATGGGTTTCCCTGTCTTCCACACCTTTTTTACTCCCTCTGATATCGTGGCTCGCTGGGTGCCAGACCATTACGAAATACCGGTCAGCATCGGCCCGGTGACCGTGAAAATGGGTGACTATATCTTGGGCGACAGAGATGGTGTGGTGGTGATCCCCCAAGCCTTGGTGGGTCAGGTCATTGAACAGACCGAGCAGGTGGCCCTGACAGAAAACGCCGTGAGGCAAGCCATTCGGGCAGGGGTGGACCCTGTGGAGGCTTATTTGAAATACGGTAAGTTTTGAACCACTGGTGCGTGGCTCAGTAAGACTTCATTCGGCTGAGTAGGCGCGATAGCCTTTGCGAGTCAGGCACTGGGTCAAGATTTTTTCTTGGGCCGCGTTTTCTTTGTAGGACATCCAGCCGTTACCCAGACTGCCACCACCCAATGTGCCAGCCACCATGAATGGCGCTCAAGGCACGTACAAGGTGCCAAGGATGGCCGAGGCCAAACCGACCGTTGTGACTGCCCCGCGGCCAGCGCCCACCACTGAGGGCATCATTTTTTCGTGAAGGTGGCATGTGACATAACCCGAAATGCCATTAAGAACCACCTTACATCGACTCGATCGCCCCCAACAAGAGCCCAAAGGGCTCAATGACCTGATTTTTTCTTTTCTTCTTTCTTTTCACCCTTTTCACCCTTTTGGGCCTTGAGGGCTTTTTGCTTTTCCAGAAGTTCGGCCTTGAACTCGGCTTCACGCTCCGGTGTCATGCGCACAATCTTGCAGGTCTTGATGGGGGGATCGGCCGCGGTGGCAGCAGACTCGGTACAGACCTTTTCGGTTCTGTAGGCCCATACGGGTTCGCTGAACAATGCCCAAAACAGAGCCATGGCACAACAGCAGAGCAGACCGGCTGAACGGCGCCCTGTGTGTACAAGAACGTACGGCTGCAGTTTCAAGTTCTTCTCCTTCATGGCTCCTGCTCATGCACCTGACGAGGTTCTTTGTGCAATGCGCTCTGCCAAAGTGGCGATGCTGGAAGGCGACAAATCCTCGGTATTGAAAATGCGGCCAGTGTCCGTGTCCGTCTGTATGTGTCGCATGGAGCGTTTATAAAAATGGTCGTAGTGCTTTGTCAATAATTCACCCACCAATTCGGGGAATTGGCGTTCAGTGATCAGGGTTTTCCATTGAGTGACTTGTTCGTTCCCGCAAAGGGGCATGAGTCGGTCCAGCTGCAAAGCCAGATCGGGGTTGTCAAACCAATAGTCATAATCGGTCAGCAAAAAATCGACCCGGGCCTGCAGGCTGGCCTGGATGCTGAGCCACGGACTGCGGTTCATGGCTTGGAACAAGCTGTCGGGCAATTGAATCGAGCCGATGCGTTTGCTTTCGGCCTCGACATAGACAGGTCGATTCGGGTCCATGCGCGACAAAGTCTCTAGCAACATGGTGTCAAACATTTTTTGCGAAGGCTGAACAGTGCGGGGTAATTCGCCCAAGACAGAGCCTTTATGCGCGGCCAGGCCTTCGAGGTCCAGCACTTGTTCACCCAATTGGGACAAGGCGTGCAAGATTTTGGTTTTGGCGCAGCCTGTCGGCCCAGAGATCACTTGGAACTGAAACGACGCGGGGATGTGCTCGAGCTCTGTCAGCACAAAACTGCGCCAGGCCTTGTAGCCGCCGTTCAAACGCTGTGCAGACCACCCCACTTGCCGCAAAATATGGGTGAATGCACCGCTGCGTTGCCCACCTCGCCAGCAGTAGACCAAAGGAGTCCAGCCTTTGGGTTGCTGTTGAAACACATTTTGCAAATGCCGCGCGACATTGATGGCCACCAAAGCGGCCCCGACCTTACGCGCTTCAAAGGGCGAGACCTGCTTATACAAATTGCCGACTCTGGCGCGTTCCTCGTCATCCAGTACGGGACAGTTGATGGCACCTGGGATGTGATCATGCGCAAATTCGGAAGGCGAACGGGCGTCGATGATGGCGTCGAATCGACGTAATTCGTCCAGAGAGGCAAGGGTATGATCGACGTTCATTGTTGCTTTTGATTGTATATGTCCGATTCTCTGCCCCCTTTGACGCCAGTGCGCTTGACCGAGTTCAGCCACGGCGGTGGTTGCGGCTGCAAAATCGCGCCAGCGGTCTTGTCGCGCTTGCTGCAAAACAGCGTGATTCCCATGATGCCCAAAGAGTTGCTGGTGGGTACTGAAACCAGTGACGATGCGGCGGTCTATCAGATCAATGACACGCAGGCGCTGATTGCCACCACCGACTTTTTTACCCCCATCGTAGACAACCCATTTGACTTTGGCCGCATCGCAGCCACCAACGCACTGTCCGATGTATACGCCATGGGGGGTAAGCCCTTGATGGCCCTGGCGATCGTGGGCATGCCATTGGGCAAAATCGCCGAAGAAGACATACGCCAGATTTTGGCGGGCGGTCAATCTGTCTGCGCAGCCGCAGGTATTCCGATCGCCGGAGGCCACAGCATTGATACGCTGGAGCCCATTTATGGTTTGGTCGGTATCGGTCTGGTGCATCCCGCTCATATCAAGCGCAACAGTTCTGCGCAAGCAGGAGATGCCCTGATCTTGAGCAAACCCCTGGGTGTTGGAATTTTGTCTGCAGCCCTGAAAAAAGGTATCTTGAGTTCAGCAGGCTATGAAGACATGATTCGCTGGACCACCCAGCTCAACACACCCGGCATGGATTTGTCGGCTCTGCAGGAAGTGCATGCCATCACCGATGTGACGGGGTTTGGTTTGGCCGGTCATTTGCTTGAAATTTGCCGTGGTTCCGGACTGAGCGCCCGTGTGGAATTTGATCGTGTGCCTTGCATTCAGTTGGCCAAAGAATTGGTGCAAGCAGGCATCGCGACGGGTGCATCGCCGCGTAATTGGGACGGTTATGGCCATGAAGTGCATTTACCCTCAGGCTTTGCTGACTGGAAGCGCAATCTGTTGACCGACCCGCAAACCAGCGGGGGCTTGCTGATTTCATGTGCGCCACAAGCTGTGGAGGCCGTGATGGCCATTCTCAATCAGCAAGGATTCGAGCAGGCCGCAGTCGTAGGCAGCATGGAAGCTGGCGCTGCAGACCTTCACTTGATCTGATTGGAGACTGTATTTTTGACCTTGGCTGTCGAGTTCAAGGTCTGCTGCGCCACCTTTTGTGGAATTGCCAAGTCCAAGCTTGCTGGACTGGAGAAAAGTGCGCTCCGTAAAAAAACTTGGCGCCCCGCAGGCGTTGCGACGGTGCGGGCCGCTGCAAATTCAGCCTTTTGCCATTCCTGTTTCAAGGACTCACCCAATGCAGGCCCCGATTCGGGTAAGCAGCTGGCCAAAATATCGGCCTCTTCAAGCAATATGGCCATGCATTCGAGTTGTCGCAAATCAAAGGATGATGCGCGCCATTTACGGTGAAGTGCAGGGGCTTGCAAAGGGTCTGTGAACAAAATCAGTTCGGCTACATATTGCTGGTCAGGAGCGCTGACACCGCATTGCGTCATCACAGGGCGTAAATGCGACACGGTGGCCGATTCGATTTGCTGCGGAAAGCGATTGATTTGACCCGGGTGGCGAAAGTCATGCCCCAGCATGGCCAACAGGCCCAGCCATTCCAATTCAGGTTGACGGTAAGAGCGCGATGCATCCAATGTTCGAGATCGCAGTAACAGTGTGGTCAAGGCGACCAGCGTGTCGGCTGTATGCAAGCGATTGTGATAGGGCGGCTCTTGGCGG
Source organism: Comamonadaceae bacterium (assembly GCA_947454355.1). Classification (GTDB taxonomy): domain Bacteria; phylum Pseudomonadota; class Gammaproteobacteria; order Burkholderiales; family Burkholderiaceae_C; genus Limnohabitans_A. The sequence continues at coordinate 11,470 of CANGKR010000001.1, read as the reverse complement.
GTCGTGGCCAGTTGAGAGCCTTCCTGTTCCATCAAATGGCTTAGCGTCTGAAGGCACAGGTCTATCGCTTTGAATCGGGCAGTCATGCGGCCAGCCCGCAAACCCAGTTGATTCACACAGGCTTGAACGACCTTGGGTAGGCCTGACCAGTCCCCTCGCCAAGCATGGCGTAGATTAGAGAAGGTGAGCTCCAGCTCGTCCAGGGTCATGCGACTTGGCGAAGTGCGTTGTGCATGTAGAGTTGCAACAGCAAAGCTTCAAACACCGGCGTCAAGATGGATGATTCTTTTTGCAGCATTTGGCGCAAGCCCAAGGCCGTGATTTCAAGGCACACTACATCACCGTCTGCGACAGCGGTGGCACTGCGAACACCACCGGCCAAGACGGCTTGTTCTCCAAAGGACTCACCTTGGTGCAGCTTGGCAAATGGCTTGTGATGGACAGCATCCAGCAATGAGACAAAGCCTTCTTTCAGGATGAAAAGTTTGTCTGCGGGCTCCCCCGCTTTGAATAGGCAGGCGCCGGATTTGAAATGCACTTCATTGAAACCACTCATTTCAAAGCCTCCGGTACTTCATTCAGGCCCAAGGTGCGCATCACAGCGCCTCGACAGATGCCGCGGATGCCGGCGTTCATTTTGGGAATTTCGCGGTCAATTTTGTCCAGTCTGAGGATACGGGTGGTGACCACGGTTTTGGCCATCACGGTCATGCTGTAGGGTTGATGGGCCAGACCTTCCGCTAAGCCCAACACACTGCCTGGACCGAGTGTGAATCGCTTGGAGCCATTGTCTGCATCCAGCTCGCCTGAAATGATGATGTGCGCATTGACCACGTTATCACCTTTGTGCGTCAGTATTTCCCCGATTTTGAAAACGCCGTCATTCAACAGTCGAGAGGCCCACAGACTGAAGAAAAGACGTTCTTGGCTGGAAAACTGGTTTTGGCTGAAGGTCGCCATGGCAGCAGGGGAGCGGGGGTCCAAAATACCCAGCTGATTCAGGCGCCCGACGTCGATGGAGAAATCTAGTGATTTGGAAGTAGGCATTATTTTTAATTTTTGACTTCAGAAGATCATATTTTACGATTCAAACGACAAAAATGGAGAATGTTGAATATTTGATATAAACAGGCTTTACCTGAAGAAATCCAACCCATGCAAGTACAACAATTTTTGTATCGCCATCAAACGTGGACCCCTCCCTTGCCCGCGACTTTGCAAGGCGATTGGGTCCTCGGTTTTGGTCATCGCAACTTGCTTGCCGATGCCATGGGCGCCGTTCAAGCCAAGACAGGCTCGGCGCATGTAATGGCTTGCTCCACCAGTGGGGAAATTCATGATGAAGAAGTGAATGAGGAGACAGTGAGTATTTCCGTGGTTAGATTTGAAAAAACCCATTTGCGTGTGGCCACCAGTCGGTGTAGCGGCAATCAATTGAGTGGTGAGGCGGGCCGCGCTTTGGGTGCGCAATTGCGCGCGCCGGACTTGAAACATGTCTTCGTGTTGTCGAACGGCTTGTTGGTCAATGGCACCGAATTGGCTCACTCGCTGCAACAAGAGGTGGGACCTGATGTTTCCATTTCGGGGGGACTGGCCGGTGATGGCCCTGACTTCAAATCAACATTGGTGATGACGAACGCAGAGCAGGGCGAGGATTTGATCGTGGCTCTGGGCTTGTATGGCGATGCCATTCAAGCCGGTTGTGGCTCCTGGGGTGGGTGGCAGCCATTTGGTCCCCAACGTGTGGTGACCAAATCCGAGGGCTCGGTGCTGTTTGAACTTGACGATAAAGTAGCTTTGGACAAATACAAAGAATACCTTGGCGATCAAGACGGCAGTATGCCGGTGAACGCTCTGTTGTTTCCCATGCTGATCACGCCTCAAGGTTCGGATCGTAAAGTGGTGCGGACAGTCCTCGCCATTGATGAAAAAGTGCAAAGCATGACGTTTGCCGGCGATATTCCCGTTGGCGCCACTGTGCAGTTGATGCGCTCGAACACCGACCAGTTGGTCGAAGGTGCCAGGGAAGCCGCAGAAAAGTCGAACGTCAACATGGCCTCACAGGCTGAGTTGGCTATTTTGGTCAGTTGCATCGGACGCAAATTGGTCATGAAGCAAAGGGTCGAAGAAGAAGTAGAAGCTGTGCGCGAAGTCATTGGCGAAAGCTCTGCCATCAGCGGCTTTTACTCTTACGGCGAACTGGCGCCTCGTCGTAACGGGGAACCTTGTGACCTGCACAACCAGACCATGACGGTGACCTTGTTGCGCGAAGTCCTATGAGCTTGTCGCACCGCCTGCTACAGCGCCAGATACGAAAGCATCTGGGCGGGGTCTTTGCGCCCGAACTGGAGCCTTTTTTGCAGGCGGTCAACGATGCTTACACCGGCTTGGATGAAGACAAAACCTTGGTGGAACGCACCTTGGATTTGTCGTCCCAAGAGTTGGTGCAAGCCAGTCAAGCGATTCAGCAAAAGCAAGCCGAGTTGACCATCGCGATGGAACAAGTGATGGACTCATTGCGCTATGCAAGTCGATTGCAAAAAGCCCAATTGCCAGAAGCTGAGCGGTTTGAAAGAAGATTTTCAGATTTTTCGGTGGTGTGGTTGCCGCGTGACACGATTGGCGGTGATTTGTGGTGGATTTCTCCAGGCGACCAGGACGGGCGCTTCAGCATCGCGTTGGTGGACTGCACCGGCCATGGTGTCCCGGGCGCCATGCTGTCTTTGCTGGCCAGCACCTCTTTGGAGCAAATTTATGGCTACGCCAAAGAGCCATCCCCCGATGTGGCCTTGGAAAAATTAGACCATGCCATGCGGCGGGGTCTGAACCAAGACAAGCTTGGTGCAGAAGGCAATGACGGATGTGATGCGGCCATTTTGCAAATCGATGCGCACAACAGCACCGCTTATTTCTCGGGTTGCCGCATTGATTTGTTTTGCGTGGACCCTGGTGATGGTGTGGTGCGAATTGGTTCAGATCGTTTTTCTTTGGGCTATTCCGATCCCATGCCGCGTGTCCCGGTTTTGCATGAACTCGGCATAGATCCTCAGCGCATGTTCGTCATGAGCACAGATGGTTTGGTGGATCAAGTGGGCATTCGACCCGAGGGCGGTTTGCGCTCTTTTGGATTCAGTCGATTGATGCGCTGCTTGAGTCAGTTCGCTTCAGAGGGCTGCGTTGCCACTACCAATGCTTTGATGACTTCCCTGGAGGAGTGGAAAGGCATCCAAGAGCGCCGAGATGATTTGTCCATTCTGGCATTCAAGGTTCAAGACCCTAGAGCGGTACATCATTTGACTCCAGCACCAACTGCTTGAAAATTGTAGATTGAAAGAATTCTCCATGAATATTCAACATGCCAAAGATTTACGTCAATCCATGCGGAGCAGTAACGTCATCATGGCTTACAACGGCGAGGTCACTGATGAACTGATGGTGTCCTTGGCCGACATATTGCGCACACGCATTCTGGCCATGGGTGACGATCAAAAGCGTGCCCGCACCATTTTTTCGGTGTTCATGGAGCAGGTTCAAAACCTGATCTGGCACAACATCAGCGGTGAGCGATCGGCGGGCATGATCGTGATTTCTGAAAACGAAGGCGAAATCACCATGATTTGCGGCAATCGTGTCAGCCCCGGCAAAGCGGACGAGTTGCGCAAAACCTTGGAACTGATCCAATCATCCGACAAAGACACGATTCGACAAATGTACCGTGAGGGCATGTCACGTTCCAATGAAAACGAGGGCCCTGGTGCGGGCTTGGGTTTGTTGCAAATTGCCCGCAACTCTACTCACCCGATTTCCTTTGGTTTTGAAGAGGTATCGCCCGATCAAGTAGATTACTTTTTGGCGGCAAGGATCTGAATATGAGTTACTCTGACATCATCATTGCAGCGACCGATCGCACACCGAATTTACAAGTCTTGTTTGGATCTGGTCAATTGATTGTCTCTGGGGAGTCGTACCCTGAAGATGTCGCTGCGTTCTATGGCCCCGTCATTGAAGCTGTTCGTCAGCTCATCACAGTGCGTTCCGAAATTACCGCCAGTTTTGAGTTGATTTATGTCAACAGCAGCAGCATGAAAGCCCTGTACCGCATCTTTGAAGTGCTCCAGCAGAAAAAGACAGAGGGTGGTGTTATCAACATCGCCTGGAAGTTTCAAGACGATGACGATGTCATGCAAGAGTTGGGTGAAGACTTTCAAGATCGCTTTCCAGACCTCGCATTCCAGATGGTCACTGTTTGACGGCCTGCTCAGGAGTTCAGCATGGCCTTTGACCTGTTTGCAAAGGAAAATGACCTTCTCAAAGTTGCTGAAGACGTGTTTGCGCACGGCACACACGAAGAAGTGTTGACTTACGCAAAGCAATTGGTCTCGCAATTGGCTGAGACCATGCAAGACAACCAGCATCTGACGCGCCATTCGGATCGCCAGCAAAAAAAGCTGGTGGACTTCAACCAAAACCTGAAGTCCCAAGCGATTGAATTGGAAAAGCAGCGTAAAAGCTTTGAAGACTTGTCACAAAAATTGGGCAAGTACCTTCCGCCTCAAGTACATGAAGCGATTTTTTCGGGGCGCCAAGATGTGCAGATCACGACCCGGCGCAAAAAACTGACCGTTTTCTTCAGCGACATTCGAAACTTCACGGCCACTTCCGAGAGTCTTCAGCCTGAAGCCCTGACCACTTATTTGAATGAGTATTTTTCTTTACTGACACAAGTGGCGCTCAAACACGGTGCCACGATCGACAAATACATCGGCGATGCAATGATGGTCTTCTTTGGCGATCCGGACACCAAAGGCGAACAGCAGGATGCCTTGAGCTGCGTGGCCATGGCGATGGAGATGCAAGAAGAATTGGCTAAATTGAAATCCGCTTGGCGCCGCCGTGGATTTGTCGAGCCCTTTCAAACTCGCATGGGCATCAATACCGGCTACTGCAATGTAGGGAACTTTGGCAGCGATCAACGCTTGACTTACACCATCATTGGCGCCGAGGTGAATGTGGCTGCGCGCATTGAAGCCGAAGCCGACCCCGATGGCATTTTGATCACCCATGAAACCTATGCGCATGTGTCTGATCTGGTAAAGGTTGAGCATCGTCCTTCGGTAATCTTAAAGGGCATATCTCGCCCCATTCAAACCTATGCAGTATTGGGGCGTCATGAGCCTGAGTCGTCTTCTTTTCAAATCAAGATCAGCACTGACGATGGCATGGCCTTGGACAGTCAAGTCTCGGATCTAACGGAGGATATGCGCTTGCAAATCGTCAAAGAGTTGCGAGTTCTGTTGGATCGCTTTGAAAGCCCTCCTGAGGCCTCCTGACTTAGCTTTGCGCACCGAAAAAGCCTCGGCCAGCCGGAATGGGAACCCATTACACTAGATAGCTGTGATGAAATCTTCTCAGTCTTCCCGCTCTTCCCAGACCTCTTGGCTGATTTTGTTGGTCTTGTGGGTGCTGCTTTTGTACTTGTCCTCGGTGCGTCCCCTGGCTGTGCCCGATGAAGGGCGCTACGCCGAAGTCGGTCGCTGGATGCTGCAATCAGGCGACTGGCTGACCCCGCGCATGAACGGCATTCCGTTCTTTCACAAGCCGCCTTTGCTGCATTGGTTGCAAGCCTCGTCAATGTCGGTGTTGGGTCAAAACGCTGTCGCTGCCCGATTGGTGCCAGCCCTGAACGCTGGCTTGATGTTGGTTGCCTTGTGGTGGTGTGCGCGGCGCTTCAGCGGTGAGCTGATCGCCCGCCGTGCCATTGTCATTCTCGGTACAAGCCTGACGTTTTTAGCGGGAGGCCAATACGTCAACCATGATATGTTGGTCGCCACCTGGATTGGGATCGCGATTTGGTTATTTGGCCTGTCTTTTTTGCACGGTGAGCGCCCTCATGCAGGTTTGGCGCGTTGGGGTTTTGTGGCTTGCGCCTTGGGTGTGTTGTCCAAAGGTTTGATCGGCTTGGTACTGCCCGGCTTGGTGATCTTCGTTTGGTTGATCTGGAGCGGCCAGGCTCGCAAGATGCTCAGCTTTCCATGGTTCAGTGGCCTGTTGATCTTCGCAGTCATCGCTGTACCTTGGTTCGTTTTGGCGCAGCAGCAATTCCCGGGGCTTTGGGACTATTTGTTCGGCGCTCAGCAGTTTCAACGCTATACAGGCACCACCTTCAACAATGTGCAGCCCTGGTGGTTCTATGGATTGGCCTTGTTGTTACTCTTGGGGCCTTGGTTGTTCTTTGTTCTGGCGCAGGTGGGGCGTGCTAGCGATGTCCACCCCCAGGTGGATCGCCGTGTGTTTTCTTTGATGTGGGTCTGGGTCCTGGCCATTGCGATTTTTTTCAGTATCCCCAAGTCCAAACTTGTGGGCTACATTTTGCCGATCATGCCACCCTTGGCCTTGTTGGCTGCTTGGGGATGGGAGAGGTCAGTGGCGCACCGTCGGTATGCCCGCCCCTTGTGGGCTGGCTTGGTGACCTTGTCTTTGGCCACGGCCGTGATCACCAACTACATGGTCGAAGACGTCACGCGTGACCGCTACACGATTGACATCGCGCCCACGCTCAAGTGTTTGAAGCAACCGGGCGACACGGTGTATCTGGTCGGCGGCTACCCCTACGATCTGCCATTCCTGATTCAAGAGAAAAAGCAGATGGTGGTGGTGCAAAATTGGCCCCAGGTCCGCCAAACCGCTGGTGATAACTGGACGCGCGAAGTCTTCGAGGGCGCTGACTTCGATGCCCAAGCCGGCCAGGTCCTGAAAACTCCAGATGTGCTGGCCCCGGCCAGCCAACAAGCCGGCAACTGGCTGGTGGCACCCAACAATTACGACCGTGTGTCCGACCTGCAAGGCTGGACCTTGGTCAAGGCGGGGGAGGGTTGGTCACTTTACAGCTCAAGCCCTGCAGGCGCCACGCCTGGTGCCCGTTGCCCTCCATGAATACCGAGCCACAGCCTTGGCCTGCGCTTTGGGAGCAATGGACCGCTGTAGCCTACCGGGTGTCTGCCTACGTCGTATTGAATTTGGCTGACGATGTGCCGATGTTGGCCTTGATCTTCTGTTGGTGAGCCATGACACCGTCCACAACTGAATTTGCACCCGCCAGTGGACCCTTGAAGGGCTTGAAAGTCCTGGAACTGGGCCAATTGATTGCCGGTCCCTTTGCGGCTAAAACTCTTTCGGATTTTGGTGCTGATGTCATCAAAATCGAGCCCCCTCGCACGGGCGACCCCTTGCGGCAATGGCGATTGCTCAAGGACGGTACCTCGGTCTGGTGGCAAGTGCAGTCGCGAAACAAACGCTCTTTGGTCCTCGATTTGAAAGAGCCTGCTGCTCAGGCTATTGTCAGCCAGTTGGCCTCCCAAGCCGATGTGCTGATTGAAAACTTCAGGCCTGGCGCCATGGAAGGCTGGGGGCTGGGCCCTGAGGCTCTGCTGGCCCTGAACCCGAAACTCATCATGCTTCGCATCAGCGGCTACGGACAAAGTGGCCCCTACCGCGACAAGCCTGGCTTTGGTGTGGTAGCTGAAACCATGAGTGGCTTGAGACATCTCACAGCTGAGCCAGGCCGTGTGCCGGTGCGGGTGGGTGTGAGCATTGGCGATACGCTGGCTTCCTTGCATGGTGTGATCGGTATCATGATGGCTTTGCACGAAAGACAAACCAGTGGGCAAGGCCAGGTGATCGACGTGGCTTTGTACGAAGCGGTGTTCAATTGCATGGAAAGCCTGTTGCCCGAATACAGCGAATTTGGCGTGATTCGCCAAGCGGCAGGCAGCGCATTGCCAGGCATCGCACCCAGCAATGCCTATCGCTGTGCGGACGGGGGTTACGCTTTGATTGCGGGCAATGGCGACAGCATTTTTAAACGTCTGATGGCCTGCATGGGCCGCGAGGACTTGGGCCAAGATCCTGCCTTGGCTGACAATGCCGGACGCGTCCGGCGCATCACCGAGATTGACGAAGCGATTGGGCAATGGACTGCCCAGCTGAGCGTGGCCGACGTGCTCCAGGCCTTGGACGCTGCCGCCGTACCCGCCGGCCGCATTTACAACGTCGCTGACATTGCCGCCGATCCTCATTACCTAGCGCGGGGCATGCTCCAAAACGTGCGCATGAGCGATGGCACGGATTTGATGGTCCCTGGCATCGTGCCCAAGCTGTCACGCACACCCGGTAACCATCGCCGCAATGCGCCCACGCTGGGGCAAGACACAGACGATGTCTTGCACGAATTGGGCCTGAGCGATGCGCAAATCCAAGCGCTCAAAGACAAAGGCATCGTGGCTTGAATTTTTATCATGTAATGAATTGAAGTCTGTTCAATCTATTTGCTTGAAAGGTGTGCTAATGTCAATGTCCAAATTTTTTCTCTGTAACCTAGTTGTCGTGTGCGGAGTTTCAGCGAGTGGGGCGCAGGCAGCGCAGGTTCAGGTTTACAGCACCATTGGTGTGCAGTCTGCCCTAGAGGCCTTGGCGCCAGCTTTCGAACGGTTCTCTGGGCATAAGTTGCACATTACTTGGGGCACTGCAGCGGTCTTGGTCAAGCGGCTTCAGTCGGGTGACAAGGCAGATGTGCTGGTCCTGACCGAACAAAGCCTGGATGCTATGGTCAAAGAAGGTCGAGCCCAGGCCGGTTCACAAGTTAACTTTGCTAGCTCAGGCATGGCGGTGGTGGTCAAACAAGGCGCTGCCAAACCGGACATTTCAACGCCTGAGGCCTACAAACAAACATTGTTGCAGGCCCGCGCGATTGCTTATTCGAACCCAGCTTTCGGTGGTGCCAGTGGGGTGTTTTTTGCCAAGACGCTGGCGCAAATGGGGATCGCTTCGGCCATTGAGGCCAAAGCCAAGTTCCCGCCGCCCAGTGGCAACGCAGCGGTGCTGGTGGTCAGTGGCGAGGCCGATCTGGCCATCCAGCAAGAGCCTGAAGTTCTGGCCGTCTCGGGCGTGGACTTGTTGGGTCCGCCGCCTGGGGCTTACAACAACATCACCACCTACACAGCAGGCTTGGGCACAGACACGGCTGTGAAAGAGGCAGCAACATCGTGGATCGCTTTTTTGCAGACACCTGAAGCTGCTGCCGTCTACCTGCAAAAGGGGTTGAAGGCTATGCGACGCTAAGCCGCAGCACCTCAAGACCGATGGTAGGTGGTCACGCGTTCGACTTCGTTTTTGGAGCCCAAAATCACGCTGACACGTTCATGCAGTTGTGCGGGTTGGATGTTCAAAATGCGTTCATGGCCATTGGTGGCAGCGCCACCCGCTTGTTCGATCAACCAACTCATCGGGTTGGCTTCGTACATCAAACGAAGCTTGCCGGGCTTGTTCGGTTCGCGTTGGTCCCAGGGGTACATGAAAATGCCGCCGCGCATCAAAATGCGGTGGACATCGGCCACCATGCTGGCGATCCAGCGCATATTGAAGTTCTTACCCCGCACGCCTTCCTGGCCTTGCAGGCATTCGTCCACATAGCGTTTGACCGGCGCTGCCCAGTGGCGCATGTTGCTCATGTTGATGGCAAATTCTTGCGTGTCCTCCGGGATCTGCACTTTTTCCTGGGTAAGTACAAAAGAGCCTTGCTCGCGGTCCAGGGTGAACATCACCACCCCATCGCCTACGGTCAGCACCAGCATGGTTTGTGGGCCATACACGCAGTAACCGGCCGCCACTTGCTTTGCGCCCGCTTGCAAAAAATCTTTTTCTGTCACAGCACTGTTGCCGTCAGGTTTTTGCAGCACACTGAAGATCGTGCCAATGCTGACGTTCACGTCGATGTTGCTGGAGCCATCCAAGGGATCAAACAGCAACAGGTACTCGCCTTGTGGGTAGCGGTTGGGCACCACATAAATGCTGTCCATTTCTTCCGAGGCCATGGCGGCCAAATGACCGCCCCACTCGTTGGCTTCGATCAATACTTCATTCGCAATGATGTCCAGTTTTTTCTGGACCTCACCTTGCACGTTCTCGCTGCCAGCTGAACCCATCACATCGCCCAAAGCCCCTTTGTTGACAGCATGGCTGATGCCTTTGCAAGCACGGGCTACCACCTCCAGCAGCAAACGCAACTGGGCGGGAATTTTGCCGTGCAGGCGTTGCTCTTCGACCAGGTAGCGCGAGAGGGAGACATGAGAGGACATGGGTTTTCCTTTGGGAGGTCTGTGGGCAGGCTTTCAGTCCGCCAGAGCGCGGCTGATGACTTCTCGCACATCATTGGACAAGTCGGCCTTGGCCGCCACGCGCTCGAGCGCCACTTGCGCAGCGTTGCGGTAAGCGGGGGCCAGTTTGCGCCATCGGTCCATGGCGCGTGCCAAGCGTGCGGCCACTTGCGGGTTGATGGCATCCAGCTCGATCACGCGCTCGCTCCAGAACACATAACCAGCAGCATCAGTGCGGTGGAAAGCGCCAGGGTTGGCATTGCAGTAACTGAAGATCAAGCTGCGCGCACGGTTGGGATTGCGCAGATTGAAGTCAGGGTGCTGCATCAGCAAGCGCACAGCAGGCAAAACCTGTCCACCGTGGTCTGGTGCTTGCGCTTGCAGTGCAAACCATTTGTCGATCACCAAGGCTTCGTCTTTGAACAAAGCGTGGAACTTAGCCAGCGCCTCTTTGGCCAGGGCATGACCGCTGACCACCAGGGCGGACAAGGCGTTGAAACGGTCGGTCATGTTGTGTGCGTCTTTGAAAGCCTGGTAGGCCTTACCAGGCCACACACCACCACCTTCAGCAACGCACAGCATGGTCAGCGCCATGCCGCTCAAGGCGCGACGTCCGCTGGACACTGCATCGGGGCTGTAGGCGCCCAGCACCTTGTGCGTTTCATAGGCCCAGACCCAGTCGGCTTGCAGAGCCTGCGCCATTTGACGGCGCATGGCTTCGCGTACCGCATGCACCTGCTGTGGATCGACTTCTTGCAATTGCTCAGCGATATAGCCTTCTGAGGGCAGATTCAAGGTGATTTCCTTGAATGCAGCATCCAGTTCCGGATTTCTCAGCACGGCTCGCATGGCAGCGATGTAAGCCTCGTCCAGTACCGGGGTGGTTGCCGGGTCAGCATTGGAGGCGATGAAGGCCAATGCCCGATTCAAAGCCAAGCGTTGACCGGCTTCCCAGCGGTTGAATGCATTGCTGTCGTGCGCCAGCAAAATCAATTGCTCTGTATCACTCAGGTTGGCGTCAAGCAATACTGGAGCGCTGAAGTCGCGCAGCAAAGAGGGCACAGGGGCGCTGGCGATGTTCACAAACGTGAAGCTCTCACTGGCCTGCGTCAACACCAGCGTGCGGTTGGTTGATGTGTTGGGCGTTTCGCCTTGCAGTTGTAAGTGCAGGGCCTGTCCATTGACATCAAGCAAACCCATCTGCACCGGAATCACGAAGGGCAATTTATGCGCTTGGCCGGGTGTGGGTGCGCAGCTTTGCGCCAAGGTCAATGTGTAGGTTTGCGCCTGAGCGTTGTACTCACCTTGGGCCAGCAAAC